>NZ_JAIVFN010000001.1 GCF_030015065.1 Xanthobacter autotrophicus
GCCCCACCTCCCCCACGGCGAGGCGCTTGCCGAGCTTGATCAGCTTCGCATCGGCGAACATGGGCCCCGGAGCGGGCTTGCGCAGGAAGTTGATGGACAGGCTGGTGGTCACGGCAAGCCCCACCGGCCCGATCTGTCCCAGCAGGGCCACGTAGATGGCCACGTCCGCCAACGCCATCATGGCGGGGCCGGAGACCGTGCCGCCGGGGCGCAGGTGGCTCTCGTCCGCATCGAGGCGGACCGTGGCGACGTTGCGGCCGACGCTCTCCACATGGTGCGGCTTGCCCGGCCCGAAGGCCTGGGGAAACTCCCGCGTGAGGAAGGCTTCCAGCTCCTTCACCGACATCACCGCACCGCGCGCCGCGTCCATGCCGCTCGTCCCCTGCCCTTGAATGCGCTTTGGCCCCGGCTCGCGCCGGCCGCTTCTTGTGAATAGGATAGTACCCTGAAGGTCAAACATAAGAGGGCGGAAACCCATGTCGGCTGTGCCATCGGCCCACCCCGTCGCCAGCGCGGCGTCCCCGATCGTGACGCTGAGCTGCGATGACGGCGTTGCGACGCTCACGCTGGCGCGGCCGGAGCAGCGCAACAGCCTCTCCGAGGCGATGATGGCCGCGCTCACCTCCGCGCTCGCGGCTGTTGCGGCTGACACCTCGGTGCGCGCCGTGGTGCTGGCGGCGGAAGGCCCGGTCTATTCCGCCGGCCACGACCTGAAGGAGATCCAGAGCCATCGTGGCGATGCCGACCGGGGTCGGGCCTATTTCGAGGACGTGCTGAAGCGCTGCGCCACGCTGATGACCGCCATCGTCCGCCTGCCCCAGCCGGTGATCGCGGCCGTGGAAGGCATGGCCACCGCCGCCGGCTGCCAGCTGGTGGCGAGCTGCGACCTTGCCGTGGCCGGCGAGAAGGCGCGCTTCTGCACGCCGGGCGTGAATATCGGCCTGTTCTGCCACACCCCCATGGTGGCGCTTTCGCGCAACCTGGTGCGCAAGCACGCCATGGAGATGCTGCTGCTGGGCGAATGGGTGGAGGCGCAGGAGGCCCACCGCATGGGCCTCGTCAACCGGGTGGCGCCGGCCGGCGAGGCGCTGTCCGCGGCGCAGGCCCTCGCCCGGCGCATCGCCGAAAAGTCCCAGGTGCCGGTGAAACTGGGCAAGGCTGCCTTCTACACCCAGATGGAGATGGGCCTCGACGACGCCTATGCCTATGCCTCCCGCGTCATGGCCGAAAACATGCTGGCCCGCGACGCCGACGAAGGCATGTCCGCGGTACTCGCAAAGCGCGCACCCTCCTGGGAGGACCGGTGACAGCCCTGCCCTGACGGAGGTGTTGCGGCCCCTGTTTACCAACCATCAACCATAATCCGCTCAACTCGACACAGGCTGGCGCGACTCGTGCCGCCTGCGAGGGCCCGTTCCGACCGGCGTGTTCCACGCGTGCGGCCGGGGAAATGGTCCCTTCCTCGAAGTTTCGGGACGGCCCGTGGGCGGCTTATCTGAGCCTCGACGGGTCCGGCTCCGGGGAGAGCGGCCCAATGGCGCACACGGATGTGGCGCACACGGATATGGCTCAGGCACCCGCCGCAGGGGGGTGGTCGGCGCGCGCTTGGCGTCCCAGCCTCTGGCAGGTGGCGTGGCTGGCCCTTCTCCTGGCCGTCGTTGCCAGTTTCTTCCCGCTCCGCTTTACCGCCACCACCACCATTGCCTTCGATGTGGGCGCCCAGCCGCCGGCCATGGCGGCGCGCGGCGTGGCGCAGGTGCTCGCCTCGCGCGAACTCGCCTACAAGGCTGTCGACCGGCTCGGGAGCGATGACCGGGCGCGGCTGGCGGGCGGCTTCGGGATTCGCCTTCCCGGTGCCCGCGCCGATGCCGAGGAGCGCCCGGAGCCCGTGCGCGCCGCCTGGCGGCTCCTGGATGATCTCAACGTCACCACCATCAATGGCGGGCGGGGCCTTCGCCTGACCCTCTCGGCCCCGACACCATCCCTCGCCCTGCGTGCGGCGGATGCCTACGTGGCCGCCTTTCTCGCCCTGGACGCGGAGACGCGCGCCGCGGCCGACGAGCCCGCCACACTTCCGACCCTGCGGCACGGGGAGAGCGCGCACGTCGCCTTCCTGCCCGATCCCCCGCGCCCGCTCGCGCTGGCCCTGCTCCTGGCGGCGGCCGTGACCCTGCTGCTTGCCCAGCGCAACGCCGCCGCGGAGCCCGAAGTCGAAGGGCCGCTCACCGGCACCGACCTGCCGCTTGAGCTGAAGGGCAGCCATCGCATCGCCTGGCTCGGCGGTCCGGACGGCGGGCTTGAGATCGAGCCGGCGGTAGCCCGCCTTGCCGCCCAGATGGCGCGGTCCGGCACCTCCTCTCTTGTCATCCTGACTTCCGATGATCTGCCGGAGGCCTCGGCCGCCTGCGCCGTCGCCCTGGCCCGGCGGCTGTCGGACGAGGCGCGGGTTGCATTGGTGGCGCTCGACGGCGCGTCCGAGAACCTCGCGACCCTCGTTGCGGACCCGTGGTCGCCGGGCATGAGCGAGCTTCTGTTCGGGGTCGCCGGCTTCGGCGAAACCATCCATCGCGATGCCCATTCGCGTGCCCATGTGATCCCGCCCGGCCGCGATGCGCGTGGCGGGCCGGCCGTAATCGGGGCGGAGCGTCTGGCGCTCGTGCTCGAATCGTTGAAGCGCACCTACGATTATGTGGTGGTCGCCGCCCCCAGCCTGTCCGGCGCCAATGGTGGGGAACGGCTTTCAGCTCTCGACCCGCTGGTGGTGTGCCTCAGTGCCGACACCGCGCCCTCGACTGCGGCCGTGGAAAGCTTCGATGCGCTGGCGGAGCAGCGGTTCGCCCGCGTGGTGATGCTCTGCCTCGCCCTGCCGCCGGCCGAGAATGAAGGCGCCGAAGACGAGGGGAGGCCCCTGCCCACCATCGACGTGGTTGCAAGCCGCTCGCTGCACCGCGAGACGTCCATGCGTTACGCCGGCGCAGCTTGAAAGCCGAGCTAATTATTAGCCGACGAATTAAATAAATAAGCCGGCTAATTTATGCATTGAAGCATAGGGATTTGCCGTGCGGAAAATGCCCCGGGCGCGCCTTCGGCCGGCTCATCTCCTGCGTGAGAAAAGCCATATAATACATTGAAATTTATTTTTCTTTCGGCCTTTACGCCTTGCGGTCCGGCTGTTCCATCCACCGGATCAGCAGCCCGCCGGGAATGATCCAGAGCACTCCGAGCAGGATGTAGCAGATCATCTGCCAGAACCAGCCGAGCTCGGTCACGCGGCCCTGCGCCAGCGCCATTGCCGAAAGAGCCCAGAACACCACGAGGAGGAGCAGCAGCACCGTGCCGATGAGCTTTCGGATGCGTTGGGGCATGGTCCTGCTGTCCTCCTCTTGCCATCACATGGTCCGGCGAACCGATGGGCATGCGGCACCCGCGCCCTTGCGCGCCCTATCCGCCCTCTATAACGGATCGAAGTCGAGGGGCCAGTGCACGTTCCGTCAGCGCCCATGGCGCGCGGCGGGCAAATGCGATCATTGAGGCTTGCGCCAGTTCCGGAGCCGGCGGACGGATCGGCCCACGAGGCAGCCTCCGCCCCCGGACAGCGCACGGAAGCTGAGGGACACATGCCGCACGCCGAGGCCATCACTTTGACCCCAGACCGACACCGCCCTGGTCTCGCCAGCGTGCGCCTGTGGCTTTATGCCGTCGCCGCGCTGATCGTCGCCATGGTGGTGGTGGGCGGCGCGACCCGCCTCACCGAATCGGGCCTGTCCATTACCGAATGGAAGCCGGTCACCGGCGCCCTGCCCCCGCTGTCGCAGGCGGACTGGCAGGCGGAATTCGACAAGTACAAGGCCATTCCCCAGTACGAGATCCTCAACAAGGGCATGGGGCTCGAGGCCTTCAAGCAGATCTACTGGTGGGAATGGGGCCACCGCCTGCTCGGCCGCCTCATCGGCTTTGCCTTCCTGCTGCCATTCCTGTGGTTCGCGTGGCGCGGCGTTCTACGCGGGCGCCTGCTGGGGAAGTGCCTCGTCCTGTTCGTCCTGGGCGGGCTTCAGGGCGCGGTCGGCTGGTGGATGGTGGCGTCGGGGCTCACGGCCCGGGTATCGGTAAGTCAATACCGTCTCGCCATTCACCTGACATTGGCCTGCATCATCCTGTCCGCCATCGTGGCGGTCGCCCGCTCCTTGTCACCGGAGCCGCGCCGGGCGGTGAGCGGCCGCGTGCGGGCCACCGCGTGGGCGCTGCTGGTGCTGGTGCTGGTGCAGATTTTCGCCGGCGGGCTGGTGGCCGGGCTCGATGCCGGCATGGCGTACAATACGTGGCCGCTCATGGACGGCCACTTCATACCGCCCGCAGCCCAGCTGGCGGCGGCGGAGCCGTTGTGGCGCAATCTGTTCGAGAATGCGCTGACGGTGCAGTTCAGCCACCGCATGGTGGCCTATGCCTTGTGGACGCTGGCCTTGCTGCACGCCCTCGACGCCCGCCGGATCGGTGGTGCGGTGGCGAAGCGTGCCTTTGTGCTGTTCGCCCTCGTGACCGCCCAGGCAATGCTGGGCATCCTCACCCTGATCCATCAGGTGCCCATCGACCTGGCCTTGGCCCATCAGTTCGGCGCCACCCTCGTGCTGGTGGTGGCGACCCTTCATCTGGGCGGGCTCGCCGCCCCGTCCGGTGCGGCGGCGCCGACGCTGAAGCTGGTGAAGGGCTGAATGCCTTTACCAGCAGTAGCTTGGAGCCGGATTTGCCCAGTTTGATTCAGCTGGGTGCGTGTGTTCTTTCCTTATGTTTAGAGGGCGGTTCACCGAGCAAATTGGTTCAATCTGATCGGATCGCTCTCTAGGTCATCAGGGCGGCGACGATGGGCGCCATCAGCACGTTGAACAGGCCGGCCAGTACCATCACCAAGCCGGCTATGGAGCCTTCCTCCCCGCCGATCTGGTGGGCGCGGGCGACGCCGGCGCCATGGGCGCCCATGCCGAACAGGGCGCCGCGCGCAAGTGACGAGCGCAGCGGCATCAGCTTCATCACCACCTCGCCGATCGCCGCGCCGCAGATGCCGGTGACGATTACGAACACGGCCGTGAGGTCGGGCACGCCGCCGATATCCCCGGAGACGGTCATGGCGAAGGGCGTGGAGGTGGAGCGCGGCATCAGGCTGAGCTGGAGCGTGTGCGACAGGCCCAGCAGGTCCGCCAGCAGGAAGGCCGTGGACATGGCCAGCGTCGATCCCACCAGCACGCCCACCAGCAGCACCGGCCAGTGTCGGCGGATGAGCGCGCGCTGCTCGTAGATGGGGATGGCGAAGGCCACCGTCGCCGGCCCCATCATCAGCACCAGCCAGTGGGTGCCGCGGATATAGTCCGCATAACCCGTGTGAAGGCTGAGGGCGATGATGCCCACTGCCACCGGGGTGAGAAGCAGCGGCGAGGTCCACCAGAAGCGCCAGCGTCGGGCGACAAGCCGTGCCGCCGCATAGCAGCCGATGGTCACCGCCGACCAGAACAGGGTGGCGAACAGGGGGTCACGCAACATGGCCCGCCTCCGGAGCCACGGTGCGCATGCGCCAGCGATAGCACAGGTCCACCGCCAGCGCGGTGCCGCCCATGACCATGACGGTGCCGGCGAGAATCACCGCGGCGATCTTGAGACCCACGAGGCCCATCAGCTCGCCATGGTCGAGGATGGCCATCACCGCCGGAACGAAGAAGAGCAACATTTCAGCCAGCAGCCACCCCGCCCCGCGCCGCACCACGGCCGGCCGGATATGGCCGGTGGCGAGCAGCGCCAGCACCACCACCATGCCGACAATGCCGCCGGGCAGAGGCAGATGGGTGAGCCGCACCGTCGCTTCCCCAACAGCCCAGAAGCCGGCGAGAACCGCGATCTGAAGGATCATGCTGCGATGCAATATCGCCCGCATGCTGCGCAGTATGTTGCGCAATATATGTTGATGGGACAAGGAATGTGAAGACATTGGGGCAGACACCGTTCGGCACCTGAAGTGCCATTGCCGGCAATATAGTATGCGTCGCAGCATGATGAAAATGAATTGACTGAATTAATATCATTCCATAATCGCATGATATGGAACTTCGCACGCTCAAGGTTTTCGTGGAGGTGGTGCGGCAGGGCGGTTTCTCCCATGCGGCCAAGGCGCTGTTTTCAACGCAGCCCACCGTCTCGAAGGCGGTGAAGCAGCTGGAGGACGAACTGGGCGTGCCCCTGCTCGACCGCATCGGCCACCGAAGCCAGCTCACCGCGGCGGGCGAGATCGTCTATCGTCGCGCCCTGACCCTGCTGGCGGAGCGTGAGGGCCTCATCGCCGAGCTGGACGACCTGCGCGGCCTCAGGCGCGGCAGCCTGCGCCTCGGCCTGCCGCCGCTGGGCGCCAGCACCCTGTTCGCGCCGCTGTTCGCCATCTTCCGGGCGCGTTATCCGGGCATCGACATCCGCCTCACCGAACACGGCTCGAAGCGGCTGGAGGAAATGCTGCTGGAGGGCGAGGTGGAACTCGCCGGCTCGCTCATCCCGGTGCGCGATGTCTTCGACGCGCAACCGGTGCGGCGCGAGCCTCTGATGGCGGTGCTGCCCAAGGCTCACCCCCTGGCGGGGGACGAAAGCACCGGCATCGCGGCGCTGGCGTCATCGCCCTTCATCCTGTTCGAGGGCGGCTTCGCCCTCAACCAGGTGCTTGAGGACGCCTGCGCCCGCAACGGCTTCGCCCCGCAGGTGGCGGCGCGCAGCGGGCAGATCGACTTCATCGTGGAACTGGCGGGGGCGGGCCTCGGCATAGCCTTCCTGCCCCGCACCATCGCCGAGCAGAGGGCGACACCCTCCGTCGCCCTCACCCGGCTCGACGAGCCGGGCACCGAATGGCAGATGGCCATCGTCTGGCGGCAGGGCAGCTACCTCTCCCACGCCGCGCGCGCGTGGCTGGAGCTCACGCGCGAGGTCTATGGTCCCGAGGGCTCCGGCTGAGGCCGCGCCTCAGACCTTCGCCAGCGCCTGCTCGAGGTCGCCGATGATGTCGGCGACATCCTCGATGCCCACCGAGAGGCGCACCACTTCCGGCCCGGCGCCCGCCGCAACCTTGGCGTCGTCGGCCAGCTGGCGATGGGTGGTGGAGGCCGGGTGGATGATGAGGGAGCGTGTGTCGCCGATATTGGCGAGATGGGAGAACAGCTCCACGTTCGACACCAGCTTCACGCCCGCCTCGTAGCCGCCCTTCAGGCCGAAGGTGAAGACGGCGCCAGCGCCCTTGGGCAAATACTGCTTCGCCAGGGCATGGTAACGGTCGCTCGCAAGGCCGGGATAGCTCACCCAGTCCACCTTGGGATGGGCGGCGAGATATTCGGCCACCTTCAGCGCATTCTCGCTGTGCCGCTGCATGCGCAGCCCCAGCGTCTCGATGCCGGTGAGGATGAGGAAGGCGTTGAAGGGCGACAGCGCCGGACCGAGATCGCGCAGGCCCAGCACCCGGGCTGCGATGGCAAAGGCGAAATTGCCGAAGGTCTCGTGCAGCACCATGCCGGAATATTCCGGCCGCGGCTTGGACAGGAACGGATAGCGATCAGTGGCGGACCAGTCGAAGGTGCCCGCGTCCACGATCACGCCGCCAATGGAATTGCCGTGGCCGCCCAGGAACTTGGTGGCCGAATGCACGACGATGTCGGCGCCGTGCCTGATGGGCTGCCACAGATAGGGCGTCGCCAGCGTATTGTCGACGATGAGCGGCACGCCCGCCTTCTTCGCCACCGCCGAGATGGCGGCGATGTCGGTGACCACGCCGCCGGGATTGGCGATGCTCTCGGTGAAGATGGCCTTGGTCTTCGGCGTCACCGCCTTCTCGAAGGAGGAGATGTCGTCGGGATCGGCCCACACCACATTCCAGCCGAAGCTCTTGAAGGCATGGCTGAACTGGTTGATGGAGCCGCCATAGAGCTTGCGGGAGGCGATGAACTCATCCCCCGGCGTCAGCAGGGTATGGAACACCAGGTGCTGCGCCGCATGGCCCGAGGCCACCGCCAGCGCCGCCGTGCCGCCTTCCAGCGCCGCCACGCGCTCTTCCAGCACCGCATTGGTGGGGTTGGTGATGCGCGAATAGATGTTGCCGAAGGTCTGGAGGCCGAACAGGGCCGCGGCGTGGTCCACATCGTCGAACACGAAGGACGTGGTCTGGTAGATGGGGGTCGCCCGCGCGCCGGTGGTCGGGTCCGGCTGCGCCCCGGCATGGATGGCGAGGGTGGAAAAACCCGGCTCGCGCTGCGGCGCGCTGGTCTCGTCGGTCATAAGCGCTGTCTCCCAGTGGCATGACGCCGACCCATGAGGACCCGGCGTGAGTTTTTATATTAAATCGACAGTTTATGTATTATTAGGTCCGCGCGGTGCGATGGAAAGCCGCTGCACCCCCTGCCCCAGCCGCAGCGGCTTGCGGGAGGAGATGGTGCGGGAATTCACACCGGTCCAGCCGATCTCGCCGGAGAGGCGGCCATATTCGATCTTGGGGCAGCGGTTCATCACCACCTGAAGCCCCGCCGCCTCGGCCCTGGCGGCGGCCTCGTCGTTGCGCACGCCGAGCTGGGTCCACAGCACCTTGGGGAGGGGGGCGAGCTTGAGAACCTCGTCCACCACCGCCGGCACATGCTCCGGCGCGCGGAACACGTCCACCATGTCGATCGGCTCGGGCACATCCGCGAGCGTGGCGACGAAGGTGAGGCCCGCCACGGTCTTGCCCGCCTGTCCCGGATTGACCGGGAACACGCGATAGCCGCGCTCGGACAGGTATTTCATGACGAGATAGGAGGGCCGGGCCGCATTGGCGCTGGCGCCCACGATGGCGATGGTCCGCACCTGGGACAGGATGGCGCGGATATGGGCGTCGTCGTAGCGGTCGTGGTTCACCGGGCGCGTCCTCTCGCGTTCAGGGCTGGCTTTTGGCCTTGGAGAACAGAGTGAAGAAATTCCGCGTGGTGGCCTGCGCAAAATCCTCGAACGCCTCGCCCCGCGCCTGCGCGAGCACCTGGGCGGTCTCCCGCACGAAGGAGGGCTCGTTGCGCTTGCCGCGATAGGGCGTCGGCGCGAGGAAGGGCGAATCGGTCTCCACCAGGATGCGGTCGGCCGGCACGCTGGCTGCGATGGCGCGCAGGTCCTCGCTCTTCTTGAAGGTCACCACGCCGGAAAACGACACGTAGCCGCCCAGCGCCAGCGCGCGGCGCGCCAGATCCGGCCCCGCCGTGAAGCAGTGCAGCAGGAAGGGGAAGGCGCCCTTGGCGCTCTCCTCCTCGAGGATGGCGGCCACGTCCTCATCCGCCTCGCGGGCGTGGATGACGAGGGGCAGGCCGGTCTCCCGCGCCGCCGCGATATGGGTGCGGAAGCCCTGCTCCTGGGCCTCGCGGGGGCTGGTGTCGTAGTGATAGTCGAGCCCCGCCTCGCCGATGGCCACCACCTTCGGGTGGCGGGAGAGGGCCACGATCTCGCCCAGGGTCACGTCCAGCTCCTCGGCCGCCTGGTGCGGATGGGTGCCCACCGAGCAGGAGACCTGCTCGAACCGCTCGGCGATGGCGAGGATCTGCGGAAACCGCCGCACCCGGGTGGAGATGGTGACGAGATGGGACACCCCGGCCGCGCCGGCGCGGGCCACCACATCCGGCAGCTCGGCGGCGAAGTCGGGAAAGTCGAGATGGCAATGGCTGTCGACGAGCATGGCATTCACATTCGAAAGGTCGGCCTCACATAAGCGCATCCCCCCGCCGCGTCGAGGTGGCGGTGCGCCGTCGCCGGGCGCGCGTTGACGGAGCGCTCCGCTTCCGCCTTTGTGCACGCATTGCTGCAACGGATCCTGGTCATGGCATTGCCTGTCGCTCCCTTCCGCCCCGCCCTCGCCCGCCTCGCCGATTTTTCCGCCGCCTGGGCTGTCGCCGCCCTGGTCGCTGGGGTCGCGCTGCTGGCCTGGAGCGCGCAGGTCTCCATTCCCATCCAGCCCGTTCCCATCACGCTGCAAAGCTACGTGCTGATCACGCTGGCTGCGCTCATGGGCTGGCGGTTCGGCGGGCTGACCGTCGCCATCTACCTGTTTGCCGGACTCATGGGCCTGCCGGTGTTTTCCGGCGGGCGCAGCGGGCTTGGGATGCTGACCGGAACGTCAGGGGGCTTCATCGTCGGCTTTCTTCTGACGGCGCTGCTGGTGGGCTGGCTTCAGGAGACCTGGGCGCGGCTCAAGCCGTTGCCCTTGTTCGCAGCGCTGGCGCTCGGCCACCTGCTGCTGATGGTGCTCGGCGCCGGCTGGCTCGCCACCAAGATGGGGCCGATGGCGGCGCTGGAGAAAGGCTTCCTGCCCTTCCTTCCCGGCGCGGCGGTGAAGACGGTGGCGGCGCTTGCCACCGTCATCCTCGTCGAGCGCCTTTCGGGAACCGAGCGGTCGCGCTGAGACGCCCTTTCAGTGGGCCTGCCGGCCCAGATGGCGGATGAGGACGAGCGCTTCTTCCGGCGGGCGCTGCTCAATCCGCCGATAGCATCGTCCGTCCGCGGTGCGCCAGAGGCGGCCTGTGTCGACCAGGCACCGGCGCAACAATGCCGGGTCATCGAACAGGTGCCACGCCCGCAGCAGTTCGTTCACCTGCGCCTCGTTGAAGGTCTCGCCCGCCGGAATGCGGGACCACAGCACCCACAGGCACAAATTGCGACGGCTGTCCTTGGCGGGCCAGCGCGCGAGCCTGCCGGCGCCGTCGAAATGCTTGACTGCGTGCTCCACGCGCTTCAGGTCCACCGGCTCGGGCGGAGCGGGCTGGCTGGCGAGGCGGGCCTCGGCGGCGTGGTTGGCACGCAGATGCTGGAAATTGCGATAGCCGGCCGAGCGCGCCAGCATGTTCAGCAGCTGGACGTGGCCCGGCGTCGTCTCGCAGGCCGCAAGCTCGCGACCGAGCGCGCGCGCCAGCGCGGAGACGTCCCGGGTGGCGAAGGGCAGTTGGGTTCTGGACATGACCTATCCCTCAGGTGCCGAGGTTTTCAGTCGTTGGTCGCTGGCTTACGACACGGCACGGGATAAGTGTCTGCCGAGGGACGATGGCAGGTTTAGCTCCCCTTGCGGGGCAGCGACGCCTCGGTGAACTGCCGACCGAGGGCGCTTCTACACGCAGCGGCGGCGGCGATGCAAGGGGCGGCGCCCCTCTCAGCCGGACGCCGCGATCTCCTGCTTGAGCGCGTCGGCATCGCTTGCCGGCATGGTGATGGCGCGCACCTGCTCGCCCGGGCGCCCGGGATTGGTGACGATGGAGGCTTCCAGCGAGACGGTGACCGTGCCGCCGGAGGTGTTGAAGATATAGTCGAGCCGGAATGCCGCATCCTGGCTCTGGCCATTGGTGCGCTTCAGGGCCTCGTCCGGCGTCAGGCGCTTTTCGGCGACAAGCTGGGACGGCTGATCGACGGTAATATTATATTGCCGGGCCCGTCGGGAGGTGGCGATACGGGCCCGCACCAGCGTCGAATCGGCGTTGGGCAGCTTCACCTCGATGCGGGGGACGGCAGGGCCTTCCGGCAGCGGTGCCTGCTCGGCGGGCATCAGCGGGGGAATGGGGTCCATGGACGCCTGTGGCGCGCGGTCATACCGCTCGGCGGAACAGCCAGCGAGAAGCAGCGCGACGGCGACTGCCGTTATCCCTTTTCCGCCCGTCATCCGCACGGCTCCCGCTGCCTCCCGCTGCCGCGCGCCTCTGGCGCGCTTGTATTGAAAATGCCCGGATCGAGATTAACACCAGCTCCCGCCTAAGCCTGTGTGGTGCAAGGGCGAGGGCGAACCCTGCGGGTCATCCTGTCAACCCGTATAGGGCATTTTGGGGCGTGGCATCCATCCCGTCGCGGCGTTTTGCGTTCACGCCGCCGTTTCCGGCTCCACATAGCGGGGGAAGACACCCGCCGGCGCCGGCAGGGCGCGGCCGGCGGGAAGCCGGTGAACGGCGCCGAGCCGGTCGAAGCCGCGCTCGTCCGGCGGCACGGCCACGAGGTCGAGCAGCTTCGCCGCGCTCTGCGGCATCACCGGCTGCACCAGAATGCCCACCTCGCGGATAACCTCGGCGGTCACCCAGAGCACGGTCGCCATGCGGGCTGGGTCGGTCTTGCGCAGCGCCCAGGGGGCCTGGGCAGCGAAGTAGCGGTTGGCCTCCGCCACGACGGCCCATACCGCGGCGAGATAGTGGTGGATCGCCTGCCCTTCCATGGCCTCGCGGCTCTTCTCCAGCATGCCGTCGGCCAAAGCGAGGATGGCCTCGTCCTCCGGCGAGAGCGGGCCGGGCTGCGGCACCACGCCGTCGAGGTTCTTGGCGATCATGGACAAGGAGCGCTGGGCGAGGTTGCCGAGGTCGTTGGCGAGGTCCGCGTTCATGCGCGCCACGATGGCCTCGTGGCTGTAGGAGCCGTCCTGGCCGAACGACACCTCGCGCAGGAAGAAGTAGCGGATGGCATCCACGCCATAGGTGGCGGCGAGATCGAACGGGTCGATCACGTTGCCCACCGACTTCGACATCTTCTCCCCGCGGTTGAACAGGAAGCCGTGGCCGAACACGCGCCTGGGTGCCTCCAGCCCCGCCGACCACAGGAAGGCCGGCCAGTAGACCGCGTGGAAGCGGATGATGTCCTTGCCGATCACATGCACGTTCGCCGGCCAGAACCGCTTGAACAGCTCCGCGTCCGTGTCCGGATAGCCCAGCGCCGTGATGTAGTTGGTCAGCGCGTCCACCCACACATACATGATGTGCTTGTCGTCGCCGGGCACGGGAATGCCCCAGTCGAAGGTGGTGCGGGAGATGGAGAGGTCCTGCAATCCACCGGACACGAAGCTCACCACCTCGTTGCGCCGCGCCTCCGGCATGATGAAGCCGGGGTTTTCCGCATAATAGGCAAGCAGCCGGTCCTGATAGGCGGAGAGGCGGAAGAAGTAGCTCTCCTCCTCCACCCACTCCACCGGCGTGCCCTGGGGGCCGAGGCGGACGCCCTGCTCGTTCAGCTGGGTCTCGTCCTCGGCGTAATAGGCCTCGTCGCGCACCGAATACCAGCCGGCATAGGTGGATTTGTAGATGTCGCCGTTGGCGGCCATCTTCTCCCAGATGGCCTGGCTGGATGCGTGGTGCCGCTCCTGGGTGGTGCGGATGAAATCGTCTATGGAGAGATTGAACGCCTCCACCATGGCCTCGAAGCGCGGCACGTTGCGCGCCAGAAGCTCGCGCGGGGTGAGGCCGGCCTTCTGGGCGGTCTGGAGCATCTTGATGCCGTGCTCGTCGGTGCCGGTCAGGAAGCGCACGTCATAGCCGTCGAGCCGCTTGAAGCGCGCGATGCAGTCGGTCGCGATCGCCTCGTAGGCGTGGCCCATGTGCGGCACGCCGTTGGGATAGGCGATGGCGGTGGTGATGTAGAAGGAGGGCTTCGCGGACATCGGACGCTCGGAACAGGCTGGCTCGGAAAAGGGCTCCGGCCCCGCGCGTCGCGGCGGCTTCTCAGCGCACGGCTTCGGCGAGGTCGGCGAAGATACGGAACACCAGCGCCTTGCGATCGAGATTGAAGACATCCGCCTCCATCGCGCTGCGCCGCACCTTCTCCCATACCTCGCCGAGGCGGACAAGGCGATGGCGGGGCTCGTCGCCCCGCGTGGCGCGCTCGGCCACATAGTCGCTCACGGCCTCGATGAAGAGGTCGAGCCCGTCGGCGCGGTCGCCCTGGAGGCGGGCCCCCAGCGCGTGAAGGTCCTCGGGCCGGGGGCGGGGAAGCTGCGCCAGCGCCCGCAGGGTGGCGGAGCGCACCTCCATCCCCTCCCCCCGCGCCAGCACGATGGCCCGGCGCACGCTGCCCCCGCTGGCCTCGGCGGCCGCCGGCAGGGTGGCTGCGTCGAGGTCGTCCGTCTCGCCCTTCAGATGGTCGAGGGCGGCCAGCACGTCACCCTCGCCGAGGGGGCGCAGCCCCAGCAGGCGCGTGCGCGAGCGGATGGTGGGCAGCGCCCGGCCCGGCGCATGGGAGATGAGCAGGAACAGCGCTTTGGGCGGCGGCTCCTCCAGCGTCTTCAAAAGCGCGTTGGCGCCGAACGCGTTGAGGTCGTCCACCGCATCCACGATGCACACCCGCCAGCCCCCCGCCGCCGCCGTGGCGCCGAAGAAGCTGCGCACCCGCCGCACCATCTCGGCCGGGATGACGGTGGGGATCTTCTCCTCCCCGGCCTCGGGCACCCGGCGCAGCACCAGGAGATCCGGATGGCTGAGGGAAGCCACCTGCCGGAACACGGGATGGGCGGCCGGAAGATCGAGGTCGTGGGCGCCCGGCACGGGGCCGCCGGACAGCACCATGCGGGCGAGACGGTAAGCGAGGGTCGCCTTGCCGATCCCCTCCGGCCCGCCGATGAGCAAAGCGTGGGGCAGCCGCCCGGCGCGGAAATCCGCGATGAGGTCGGCTTCCAGCAGCCCATGGCCGAACAGGCGCGTCTGTTCCCTGGGATGCGGCGCGCCCGGCAGCGCGTCGCCCGCGACGACCTCGCTCATGGCGCCCCGCCCCGGATGCCTTGCGCACGGAGCGTCGCCATCACGACGCGGCGGCCTGCACTGCGAGCCCGAGGCGCGAGGCGACGATGCCGGCAATGGCCGCCGCCACCACATCTGCATCGGGCGTCGCGTCCACCACCACGCAACGCCCCGGCGCTCCCGCCGCACGCGCGAGAAAAGCCTCGCGGACGCTTGCGTGGTAGGCGACGCCTTCCTTCTCGAACCGGTCTGGATCGCCCATGCCGCGCCCGGCGGCCCGCGCGAGGCCGGTTTCCGGCGGCACGTCGAGGATGAGGGTCAGATCCGGCCGCGTGTCGCCGGCGGCCATCTCCTCCAATGCGTCGAGGAGGGACGATTCCACCTGGCCCACGGCGCCCTGATAGACGCGGGTGGAATCGATGAAGCGGTCGCAGATCACGATTTTGCCCGCCGCCAGTGCCGGGCGGATCAAGGTGTCCACATGGTCGGCCCGCGCCGCGGCGAACAACAGCGCCTCGGCGACCGGCCCCAGCGGCTCGGCCGCGCCGGAGAGCAGCACATGGCGCACCGCCTCCGCCCCTGGCGATCCGCCGGGCTCGCGGGTCTCCACCACGTCATGGCCGAGGGCGCGCAGACGGGCGGCGAGACGGCGGGCCTGGGTGGACTTGCCCGTCCCCTCCCCGCCTTCCAGCGTGATGAAGCGTCCGTTGGTCATTTGTGCAGCTTGGCCAGCGCGCGCCTGGCGAGATCGCGCACGCTGTCGCCCATCAGCGTCAGCCCGCCGTCGAGGGCGCGATCCACCAGGGAGCCCACCGGCACGTCCTCCTGCGTGTAGAGCGGCACCTCGAGCACTTTCACCTGGCCGCGCGTCACCTCGAGCCGGCCCACCTGCGTGCCCTTCGTGACCGGAGCCCGCAGCGGCCCGTTATAGACCGCGCGGGCGGTGATGCGCTCGTTGCCCGCACGGGGGGTGAGGACCGAGACCGGCCGTCCCGCCACCAGCCCCACGCTGCCGGACGCCCCGCCGAACACCTGGGCACGCCCCACATCCTGGTCGGCGGCGAAGATCACGCGCTGGCGGAACGCCTGGAAGCCCCATTCGACGAGCTTGCGGGTTTCATCCAGCCGTTCCTTCTCGCTCCTCGCTGCCAGCACCACCACGACGAGCCGCTGGCCGTTCTGCACCGCCGAGCCGAGGGCGTGATAGCCGACATCCTTGAGCCAGCCCACCTGCAGCCCGTCGGCGCCAATGCCCGCATCGAGCAGGACGTTGCGGTTGCGCTGCTTGATGCGGCTCCATTCGATGCCCGGGCGTGAAAACACCGGGTAATAGTCGGGATAAGTGCGGATGATATGCTGGGCCAGCACCGCCAGATCCCGCGCCGTGGAATACTGCCCCGGGTCGGCGAAGCCGGTGGCATTGCGGAACTCGGAATTGGCCATGCCTATGGCCTTCGCCCGGTCCGTCATCATCTGCGAGAATTCGACCTCGGTGCCGCCGACGCCCTCCGCCAGCGCGATGGCCGCGTCATTGCCTGAAACCACCAGCATTCCGGCGAGGAGCTCGCCCACGGGGGCAGGCTTGTTCACCTCGGCGAACATGGCGGCGAGGCCCGAGGGGGCGCCGCCCCGGCGCCAGGCGTTGACGCTCACGACGAACGGCGTGTCGAGGGCGATCTTGCCCGCCTTCAGCTGGGAGAAGACGACATCCGCGGTCATCACCTTGGCGAGGGCGCCGGGGGCGATGCGGCGATCCGCCTCCTTCTCGAACAGGGTCGTCCCGGTCTCGTAGTCGACGAGCATGGCGGAGGGCGCCGAGGTCTGGAAGCCGTCCGCCGCACGCGTCGTCTCTGCGCCGGCGAGCCCCGCGAGGCCTGCGAGAAGAAGGGCGAAGCAGAGCTTCCGCAGCATGGTGATCCACTCAGAGCATTTTCAGGCGAAAAGGAACCTGGTTCGCATGAAGAAAATGCGACGAACCATGGAGATAGATCATTCCTGCGCGGTCGGGAAAGCGCAAGATGCCCCGTTGAGCCGGACCGCCCGCAACCGCCGCGTACGAGGTTTGTCTAACGGAAAATGCCCGCAGGGACTCACCCGCGCCGCTGCCGGCGCACCTTGATCATCCTCCAGGGTTGGGAGGCGGGTAAAGCCCTGGACCGTGGGTCGCGAAAAAATGTGCCGGTCAGCGCGCGGCGTCGGCCGGCACGCCGGCGAAGCCGAGCCCGCTCACCGGCTCGGGACCCGAAGACCAGCCGGAGGCATTGGCCACCGCCACTGTGCCGGCGCTGCCGGAAATGCCGAGATCATAGGGCCGCCCCGGCGGCACGGGAGCCTCGGCGCTGGGCGGCGTAGAAGCCGGAACCGCGCGCATGGAGGGCACCTCGGGCACGAACGGCTTGGCCGAGGCCACCATGACCGGCGAGGTGGTCTTCAGATCGGCGAGGGTGCCATCCTGGCGCAGCGTCGAGGCGAGCTTGACGTCGTCGTCCTCGTCGAGCGGCGCGCGGCCCAGATAGTCCACCCGGACGCGGGCGACGCCGAACTTGGCGAAGCCGAGCAGCTCGGCAGCGCGATAGGAGACATCAATCACCCGCCCGCCCACATAGGGTCCGCGATTGTTCACGCGAACGACGATGGAACGCTTGTTGGCGAGATTGGTCACGCGCACGTAAGACGGCATGGGCAGCGTCTTGTGGGCTGCCGAGATGGAGCCCATGTCGAAGATCTCGCCATTGGCGGTCTTCCGGCCATGGAAATCCTTGCCATACCAGGAGGCGAGGCCCTCGGCGGTGTAGTCGGGATTTTCCGCCGGCACGTAGGTGCGACCTGCAACCGTATAGGGCTTGCCCACCTTGTATCCGCCGCCGCCCCGCGGCACGGGATCGCCCTCCGCCACGACGCGCGGGCTGGCGGAGACGCCGTAGAGCGGATCAATCTTGCTTCCGAGGGTTTCGACCGATCCGCATCCCGCAACGACGAGGCATCCGGCGAGAGCGACCGCCATTCGCGCTGCTGCACCGCTTCCGCCTCTCGCCCCGCTCTCCGGGGGGAGCGCCTTGCACGCAGGGGCGGGAGTTCGCGGAAGGAAGTGCAACGACGGTCCCCTCTTCATCGGTGCCAGGTCTCCAGCTTGCGCCGAAACCCGGCCGAGATGTCTTCAAGGCGCGCGCCGTCCTTGAGCCGGACAACCGCATTCGACGCCACAAGGGTGACTAAACACGGCAAAAATGGGGCAAGCTTGCGGCCATGGTTAATGACACGGCCTCCCATGCGGGCCTCGACGGGTGCCGGCGGGTGAGCTAGAGGAGGTCCTGCGCCAGCTCGGACCAGGGGCAACGCCCCCTGATGCATCAGCGGAAGGGTGGCCGAGCGGTTTAAGGCAGCGGTCTTGAAAACCGCCGTGGGTGCAAGCCCACCGTGGGTTCGAATCCCACCCCTTCCGCCAAAAGTGATGCAAAATCACTGGGTTATGACGGGCTGTGGTAGGGCGGATGTGCGGGCGGCGCAGCGAACAAATCGGCACCATCGGAGCTGAAAAGCGCTGTTCGGGACAAAAAGTCCCGAAAAAGTCCCGAACTGCGTTCACGCCATCCCCCGACACCAGCGTCTGGACGAGCCGGGACTTCGATCCCATGATTGAAACTTCGCCCTCGGCGACTTCGACGCGCCGGCCGAGCGCAATCTCGGCTTCCTTCTCGCCGCCGCCGCCCCGCTATGGACGGGGGTGTTGGTCCGGGGTCTGTCAGCGGTGAGTTGAATTCGCTGCGGTGGCGTCTTATCCGTGGACGCCATGGACACCCACGCCTGCGCCGAAAAAACCTTGATTTCCCTGCCCGGCCACCGGCCGCCTTCCGGTAGGGCGGCGCCGTTCCTGCCCATGAGCCGCGCCGAGATGACGGCGCTCGGCTGGGACGCCTGCGACATCGTACTGGTGACGGGCGACGCCTATGTGGATCATCCGAGCTTCGGTATGGCGATCATCGGCAGGCTGCTGGAAGCCCAGGGCTTCCGGGTCGGCATCATCGCGCAGCCCGACTGGCAGTCGGCGGAGCCGTTCAAGGCGCTGGGCAAGCCCAAGCTGTTCTTCGGCGTCACCGGCGGCAACATGGACTCCATGGTCAACCGCTACACGGCGGACCGCCGGCTGCGCCACGACGACGCCTACACCCCCGCCGGGGAGGGCGGCCGCCGGCCGGACCGCTGCACCATCGTCTACACCCAGCGCTGCCGCGAGGCGTTCAAGGACGTGCCCATCGTGCTCGGCGGCATCGAGGCATCGCTGCGCCGCATCGCCCACTACGACTACTGGTCCGACAAGGTGCGCCGCTCGATCCTGGCGGACGCCAAGGCGGACCTGCTCATCTACGGCAACGCCGAGCGCGCCGTGGTCGAAGTGGCGAACCGCCTCGCCGCCGGCGAGGCGCCGCGCGATCTGGAGTCCATCAGGGGCGTCGCGCTGTTCCGCCGCGTGCCGGAAAACTACACGGAACTGCACGCCGACGATCTCGATTCCGCCGATGAGGGAGCGGCCCGCCGCCCCGGCGATGTGGTGATCCGGCTGCCGGCGTATGAGCAGGTCGAACAGGACAAGGAAGCCTATGCCCGCGCCTCGCGCGTGCTGCACCGGGAGAGCAATCCCGGCAATGCGCGCCCGCTCGTGCAGCGCCACGGCGACCGCGACCTGTGGCTGAACCCGCCGCCGATCCCGCTGACCTCCGCCGAGATGGACGCCGTCTACGACCTGCCCTACGCCCGCGCGCCGCATCCCTCCTACGGCGATGCGAAGATCCCGGCCTGGGACATGATCAAGTTCTCGGTGACCATCATGCGCGGCTGCTTCGGCGGCTGCACGTTCTGCTCCATCACGGAGCACGAGGGCCGCATCATCCAGAACCGCTCGGAGGCCTCGATCCTGCGCGAGATCGAGCTGATCCGGGACAAGACGCCGGGGTTCACGGGGGTGATCTCGGACATCGGCGGCCCCACCGCCAACATGTACCGCATGGCCTGCAAGGACCCCAAGATCGAGGCCGCCTGCCGTCTGCCGTCCTGCGTGTTCCCCGACATCTGCCCGAACCTGAACACCTCCCACGACGATCTGATCCGGCTCTATCGCAAGGTGCGCGAGACAAAGGGCGTCAAGAAGGTGATGGTCGCGTCCGGCGTGCGCTACGACCTCGCGGTGAAGAGCCCGGAATATATCAAGGAGCTGGTGACCCATCACGTCGGCGGCTATCTGAAGATCGCGCCGGAGCACACCGAGCGCGGCCCGCTCGACAAGATGATGAAGCCGGGCATCGGCACCTATGACCGCTTCAAGGAGATGTTCGACGCCGCAGTGAAGCAGGCGGGCAAGAAATACTACCTCATTCCGTATTTCATCGCGGCGCATCCGGGCACGACCGACGAGGACATGATGAACCTCGCGCTCTGGCTCAAGAAGAACCGCTACCGCGCCGATCAGGTGCAGACGTTCCTGCCCTCGCCCATGGCCACGGCCACGGCCATGTACCACACCGGCGTCAATCCGCTGCGTGGCGTGCGGCACGGGGGAAGCGACAAGGTGGTGACGGTCACCGGGCTGCGGCAGCGCCGGCTGCACAAGGCGTTCCTGCGCTACCACGATCCCGACAACTGGCCGCTGCTGCGCGAGGCGCTGAAGCAGATGGGCCGCGCCGATCTGATCGGCTCCCGCCCGGACCAGCTCGTGCCGGCCCACCAGCCGCCCGGCACCGGCAAGGCCGCCGGCACGCGGCGACCCGTGCGCGGCACGGGCGGGGCACAGCGCTTCACCACGAAGGGCGTTCCCCTGCGAAAGACGTGAGCAGTCGGAGCGGGCAGGAGGTGTTCCCTGCCTTGCCCGGCACCAGCCATCACTCGGGCGAGGGCGCAGCCTCGCGCTGCAGGACGGCAGCAAAAAAGCCATCGGTATCGTGGCGCGCGGGCGTCAGAGACAGGTAGTCCGGATGGGCGGACTCGGCCAGTTGCGGCGCAGCCTCTCGTAGCGGCACGACGTGAAAGGCGGGATGCGCCGCGAGGAAGGCGGCCACCTGCGCCTCGTTCTCCTCGGCCAGCATGGAGCATGTGGCGTAGACGAGCCGCCCGCCGGGCTTCACGAGCCGCGCCGCGCTCGCGAGAATACTGGCCTGCAGCGGCAGGAGATTTTCAAGTCCGAGGCCCAGAACGCGCCAGCGTGCGTCCGGATTGCGCCGCCACGTGCCGGTGCCGCTGCAAGGGGCATCGACCAACACGCGATCGAACCCGCCCTTGTGACGCTTCACCCAGCGATCGGTCTCGCTGGCCAGGAGTCTGGTCTCGATATTGTGCAGTCCCGCACGCCTGAAACGCTCGGCGGCGCGCTTCAAACGGCTGTCGAGGACGTCGCAGGCGATGACGTGGCCCTTGTTTGCCATCTGCGCGGCAATGGCCAGTGTCTTGCCGCCGGCTCCGGCGCAGAAATCCACCACGCGTTCGCCCGGCCGTGCGTCGACCAGCATGGCCACGAGCTGCGAGCCCTCGTCCTGAATCTCGACCTCGCCGCTTTTCAACATCGGCAGGCTGGCGAGTGAAAGGCGCCCTTTCACGCGGATACCATAGGGCGCCATGCGGGACGCCTCGGCCGGCAAGCCAAGATCCCGCAACGCGGACAGCACGGCCTCACGCGTGGACTTGACCGGATTCACGCGCAGGTCGAGCGGGGCTGCTGCCAGAAGCGCGGCCATCTCGCGCGCGAACGCCTCGTCGAAACGCCGCCGCAGAGGCTCGACCGCCCAGGATGGACATTCAAAGCGCACCTCGTCCGGCATGGCTGGATGGTCGATCGGGCAGCCCTGCAATTTGACCAGCAGCGCGCGCTCGTGATCCATCAGGACGGCAGGGGCGAATTTGCCCCCGTTGAACAGACCATGGATCTGACCCCGCGTGTTGCCTCCCGGGGTCTTGCCCCCAAAGATGTTGCCCCCATCGAGCGCAAGCCATGCCAGCAGCCGGTTGCGAGGCACGTCCTTTCGTCCGTGCTTCGCCAGCCACCAGCCCACCCGTGCGTGATGTCGCAGCAGCGCATAGAGCAAATCGGAAATATGGCCACGATCCTCGTCGCCGATATAGCGTCTGGCCCGAAACCACGCCGAGACGACAGCATCGGCGGGACGCGCGACACTATCGACTTCATGCATCAGGTCGAGAGCAGCTTGCAGACGGGCGGCGGGGGTCACGGAAAGACGATTAGGCTGGAAAAACCGCGGCACCATAGACGAAGGCGCTGTTGTTGGCGATTGATTCGCATGTCGCTCGGACCCGGTCCGTCCGTGTTTGCGATCTCGGATCACTTCCGATCACGATTCGGGAGGCTCGGCCTGCCCGCAATTGTCGAAAGCAGGCCTCGCCAAGGAGCGCTCCGCGGGCTGCCGTCCGGCCGACCGCCTCTTTCCAAGGCGACGCTGGAGCTGTATTTTCGAGCGCCTACGGTCCGTTAGAGCGCGATCCGAGCAAATTGAACCAATTTGCTCGGTGAATCGCCCTCTAAACGCAAGAAAGAGAACGCGTTGTCCGATCAGCTTGCGATGCAAGCAGATCGGCACGTGCTCTAGACGTCTGATGGCGGAGTGTGTCGTGGCATTCGCACCGGGGTCGAAGCTTTCGTGAAACGTCCGTCCCGGTGGATCGGCCTGCTCGCCAAGCCGGCAATCCTTGCCAGTGTCATCGGCTTCCTTTCGTTTTTCGGCCTGGCCGACCAGATCGCCGGCTTCAGCGCCAATCTCGGTGAGAAGGACAGGATCGTGCGCTGGTCGGCCGTGCTGTCCGGCGCCACCCGCGATGCCGTTCCCGTGACGCTGATCGACATCGATGCCGCGACGATGGCGCTGCTCGGGCACCCCCAGCGCGTGCCCCGCGATCTGGTCGCCGGGCTGGCGTCGCTGGCCGCGGCCAAGCGGGCAAGCGGCATCTTCCTCGACATGGATACCTCGCAGCCGGGATCTCCGGCGGGCGATCAGGCCCTCCTCGCCTTCATCTCGGCCTATCCGGGGGATGCGCCGCCGCTCGCGCTCGCGCGCCGGCTGGGGCCGGTGGAGCAGGCCGGCAGCCGCGACGAGGCCCTTGCCGAGCAACCCTCCATCCTCGATGCCGCGGTGCGCGGGCGGGCGAACATCCTCTGGGTGACGAGCATCAGCCGCATCGACGAGGACCGTGTCGTCCGGCGGTGGGAGCTCAGCCGGACGTTCTGCGCGCCGGACGGCGGACGCACCCTGCCCTCGCCGCAGCTCTTCGCCGCCGCGGTAGCGAGCGCGGATCCGCGGCCATTGTCCGATATCCAGGCCTTCGCGGCGGCCCGCACCCAGGCGATCTGCGATCCCGGCGCGGCAACCGCCCCGGCCTCGCCCTGGCCACGCAATCCCGACCAGCGGGCGGCAATCGCCTTCCTGATCGCCGACGGACCCGATCACGCCGATCCGCAATTCATCCGGCGCGATGGCCGGAACGTGCCCCTGTTCCGCAGGGTATCGGCGCGCGCGCTGATGACCTCGGCGGGAACGATCGTCGCCCCCCGCGCGGTCGCCGACGATCTTCTGCGTGACCGGTTCGTGATCATCGGCGCCAGCCATGCCGAGAGCCTCGACGGGCATCTCACGCCGATCGGCTTCCTCCCCGGGGCGCTCATCGTCGCCAATGCGGTCGCCACGGCCCCCGCGGTGCTGTCCGGGCAGCCGCTGGGCCCGCTCGGTGCGACGCTGATCGCGCTGGCGCTGTTCGGCGCCATGATGGTGGTCACATCCCGCCTGCGGGCGGTGGCGGCGAGCGTCGTCATCGCCGTCGCGGTGCTGGTTTCGCTGATGGCGCTCGGCCGCATCTTCGCCCCTTCCACCGCCGGCGACATCGTACTGGCCGCCTTCGGCATGGTGGCCTTTCTTTCGACACTTGAAGGCCTCTACACCATTTGCAAGGAATGGCGTGCACGAGGATGGCGCGCGCTGCTGAAGCCGGAAAAGCCGCAGGCATCGCAACGCACGGAGGACATCGCGTGAAGAGTGCAGCCATGCTGCTTGCCCGGATGCGCCCTGCGCTGCTGGCCTTCGCCTTCGTCGCTGCCGCAAGCCTTCCCGTGCGAGCGGAGGACGAGGCCATGCGCACCCCGGCGGGCTACATCGTCGGCGTCGAGACTCCGGCCGCCGATCCCGACGAGGCCGCCCATATCCTGCGCGAGGGACAGGAAGTCTCCGTCCAGATCGGTGGCGCGCTGTTCGACGGCGACCAGGTGGTGGTGCGCGAGCCCCGCACCTCGGTCGTCATCGAGACGGTGAATGATCGCCATCTGCGCGTGGACGCGGCGCACTCGCCGCATCCCATCAAGGGCGAGCTTCCCGCCGGAGGACGCTTCAGCGCATTCGCGGCCATGGTCGGGGAGCTGTTCCGGGCGCGTCCGGAGGCACGGACCGTCAATCTCATAGGGCGCACCGACGGCACCCTGCGGCTGCAGCTCGGTCGTACCGTCACCCAGCGCGTGGTTCCCGGGACGCGACTGTGGATCGCCTGGGACGGCGGCATGAAGCCTTATACAGTCGAGATCCGTGGCCGGGCCGAAGGCGGCACGGCGCTGGCGACGACGCGCGCGAGCGGGCGCTCCGCCGTCGTGGCGCTTCCGCGCAAGGCATCCGGCCCCCTGCTTCTGGCGGTGAGCGATGCGGTCGGCGCGCAGGTCCGTATCGACCTTCTCGCCGACCCGACACCGCCCGCCGTCCCGGAATGGATCAGCGAAGGCGCGCCGACGCCTGCCTTCGGCCAGGTGGCGACCGCGCTCTGGCTGCTCGACCGCAAGCCTGCGGAATGGGATCTGCACGCCGCCGCCATTGCCGCGGAGGCGGGAAACTACGGTGCCGCCGAGGAGTTGCTGCTCCGTCTTGCCGAAGGCAAGAGACCTGCCCGATGACTTGCCGAAGGCAAGAGACCTGCTCGATGAGATTGCGCAGCGTCCTGCTGGTCGCGCTCTCCGCCCTCGCCTGCGCCGCCGCGCCCCACGGGGCAACGGCGAAGACCCGGGCCCTGCTGGTCGGGGTCTCCGAATATCCGAGCTTTCCGGCGGAGAAGCAGCTGAAGGCGCCGGCCAACGATGTGCGCCGCATGCAGCTCGCGCTCAAGGCGCGCGGCCTCTCCCAAGGTGATCTCGTCGTGCTCGCCGATGGGGTGGAGGGCTCGGCCGGCGCGCCGACCCGTGCGGCCATCCTGGAGGGCATGGAACGGCTGGCGCGGGAGGCGGAAAAAGGCGACCTGGTCATCTTCTATGCCTCCGGCCACGGCACCCGCCAGCCCTCGCGCACCAGCCTCAAGGTGGATGGCCTCGACCAGGTGTTTCTCCCCCGCGATGCATCTCCGCCAGGACCAGGCGGGCCGCGCAACCGGTTCGACAATGGCATCGCCGGGCCGGATTTCGGCGAACGGCTCGATGCCATCCGTGCCCGTGGCGCCGATGTCTGGTTCATTCTCGACAGCTGCTTTTCCGGATCGGCTTCGCGTTCGGTCGGCGAGGGCGTGCACGACAAGAAGATCGAGCTAGAGGACATCGGCCTTGCGTCCGCCACGGCCATGGCTCCCGAAAAGGCGACCGTGCTCGCCGACATGGCACCGGCCCTGCCGCCCGGCTCCGGCAGGCTGACGGCCTTCTATGCCTCACAGCCGAACGAGACGGCGCGGGAGGTGGCCCTGCCGCCCGGGGCGCCGATGGAAAGGCGTGTCTGGGGCTCGATCTTCACAACGGCCCTCGCCGAGGTGCTGCAACGCGCTCCCTCCCTCACCTATCGCCAGATGATGGTCGAAACCGGCCGCGTGCTCCGCGCTGACGCCGCCTTCCAGGCCCGGCAGACGCCGAGCTTCGAGGGCGATGGCATGGATGGGGTGCTGCCCGGCGCGGCGGCGCCAACTGCCGGCGCGACCTGGCGGGTGAGCGGCGGCATTCTGCATGCCGGGCAGATCGAGGGGGTGGAGGCAGGCGCCGTCGTGGCGCTCTATGACAGCGCGGCACCCGGGGTCGGAAAACCCACCGGCTTCGCGGTGGTTCAGGATGTGGAGGCGACCCGCGCCACGCTGGCGGCGGTCAAGCCGGGTTGCATGCCCACCACGACACGCTGCCCGACCGCAGCAAGCTCCCCGGCCCTGAAGCAGGCGGCTTATGCGCGGCTCGCCCGCCCCGCGCCACCGGTCACCTTCAGCATTTCTCGCCCTCGCCCGTGGCCCGGCGCGGGCGCACCGGATGCGGCAACCGAGGAACGCCTGCGCAAGGGGCTGGAAGCCGCGCTTGCGGGCCCGCTGAAGGACCGCGCGCGGCTCGACGACGCTGCCCCTGCCCTGACGACATGGATGACGGCCGACGGCTTCCGCTTCATGCCGGACGGCTTCGACCCGCTTGCGGTGGAGGCCGGACCGGCGGTGCTGATCGCGCCTGACGCGGATAGCGGCAGCACCGCCGCCGCGATTGCGCGCGCGGTGCTGCGCGCACGCCAGCTCTCGCGGCTCCAGGCCCTCGCCACAGCCAGCGGCACAACCGGCGACCTGGAGGTATCGGTCGAGGTCCGGCGCTTCGGGCTCGATCCGGCGACGCGGCAATGCGCGTTCAAGGGCGCCGCGACGCCGGTTGGCGAGGATGCCCTCGTCAAGCTCTGCGACAAGGTACAGGTCACGGTGGAAAATCGGAGCACCCGCCCGTTCCTGGCGGCGATCTTCTTCCTCGACGACGCGTGGAATCTGATGGCGCGCCGGCCGACCTGCCCCATCGGGCTCACCGTCTCGGACCGGCTGGAGCCCGGTCGGCGGCTGGTGTTCGAGGTGCCCTATCACGCCCGGGCCATCGTGGCCGGGCGGGCGCCCTCCACCACCAATGGCGTCTTCGTCACGGGCGTTCCCTTCGTCGAAGGCGAAACGGACCTGCCCGCCTTGTGTGCCCTGACAGGGTTCAACGACACCGGCGGACCGGCCACCCGGGGTAGCGAGACCGGCGATCTCGACGACCTGATCGAAGGTTCCACGCGCGGGGGTCGGCTGCCGCTCGAAAGCGCCAGCCTGTCTTTCGCCTTCTGGCCCATCAGCCAGCCCGTGAAGCCCTGAAGCACACGGGTCCGGTCAGGGGCGCTCAGGGGCGCTCAGGGGCGCTTCTGCGGCTTGGCCGGTGCTTGCGTTGCCGCGGCAGCCGGAGGCGGAGCCGGTGGCGTGGCGATGGTCTTCTTCATCCAGTCGGTATAGAGCGCCAGCCGGGTATAGACGCCGGGCAGCTCGGCGTGGCCACAACCGATGCCGAAGCTCACGATGCCCACCTGCACGAAGGAGCCATTGGCCTTGCGACTGAGGATCGGGCCTCCGGAATCACCCTGGCACGTATCGATCCCGTCCACGGCCGCTCCGGCGCAGAACATCTGCGGCGTCACCACGCCACCAATCTGCGGGAGCTGCTGCTCAAGGGCCCTGCGGCCGGCGGGCGAGAGGTTGAACACGTAGCTGAGGTTCTCGATCGCCTTGCGGGCATCCGGCGAATTCACCAGCGCCGAGGTCAGAACCCGGTTGCACTGATTGCGATCCACGGCGTTGAGCTTGGTTTCCAGCAGATCAGGCGAAGGACTGCCGCCCTCCGAGGTGGTGCCCCAGCCGATGATATGCAGCTCGGCCTCGCTCGGGAGGTCGGCGGACTCCGAATCCAGGGTCGTCACCGTGACCTGCGCGACCTTGACGTTGCGCTTGGGCGCACGCTCGAGCTCGATCAGGGCGATGTCGTTGACGTTGGTGCCGGTCACATATTTGGGGTGCGGGATGATGCGCTTGATCGGAATCCAGTCGCGCTCGTCATCCTCGGCGAGAAGGCTGGTATTGCCCACATGGACCAACAGGTTCTTGGTGTTGCGCAATCCTTCGACCTTGCCGCCTTCGCCCTCGACGAAGCAATGGGCCGCGGACAGGATCCAGCGCGAAGTCAGAACGCTTCCCCCGCACATGGGGGCGAGGCCCGTGATCTTTCCGTTGGTGGAGGTCACGCGGATGATCCCGGCCTGGAACGGATAGCTGCCCGGGGCCGCCTGCTGCCCGCCGACGATCTTCTCGTTGGCGCCCTTCTTCAGGATCCCGCCCGTCTTGAGCGCGGCGCCAGCGGCGGCGTAGGGCAGTGTCTTCGCATTGCTGCCGGGACGGAACGGGCGATCGGCGGTGCCGATGTCATCCGATGCCGGCAGCGTCGACGGGCGCGCACCCGCTGCGGCGGGGGCCTGCTCGAGGCGCAGTTCGTCTCCCGGCGCCTGGGCCTGAGCGGCGGATGCGGTGGCGGAAAGACAGACCGCAAGCGCGACGAAGCGGAGCGTCGGCCTTTGGACAACGGGGCGAAGCAACTGAAGCATCATGGGAGGCACTCTGTGACGACGGAGGGGCGTTCCGGGCCGATGCGACGGGGCTCTTGCCCTTGGGATGGCATGGTCACCGGGCTGAACGGGGCAGAACTGGACTGATCGGGACAGGACCGATCGGAAGGCCGAGTGCGTCCGGATGGAGCCTGGCTCACGGGTGCGGGCGTCTGCGGCAACGCCGCCCCTCAACTCCAGGGACGTTTCAGTACCTGCCGGGCACAACGATGAATGCTGGTTTCATTCGGTTTCCTCTCCATGTGACGCTGCGAGAATGTCAGACATTCGGAGAAGGTCAAATGGCCCCGCTAAAGCATGCACCGAACGGCTTGCATCACGATCCGACCGCACACCGCGTTCTCCTTTCACGGGCTTGGAGACGAATCCGGCTGGCTTATCCATGTCGCTGGAAAAGAGCCGTCGTCATGCCCGGGCTTGTCCTAAGGTGCGTCCGCCGCACGGCTGCCGAGCCAATCCGCACCCACCAGAGTCTCAAGCAGCTTGCGATCTTCCCGCGCGCTCGTGGTGTCGGTCGCCGGGGGCTTGGGGGTCCGCAATGCGTCGAGGGCCGCCTCCCGTGCCTTCGCCCCTTCGCCAAGGCCGAGATAGGCGAATGCCTGCGCGCGAAGGATGCGCCGGCCCAGGTCGCGATCGTCCTTCACCCGGCGCCGCGCGCGATCAAGGAGCGCCGACAGGGTTCGGACGGTCTTTTCGTCGGGGCCGTAATAGGATTCCAGATTGGCGAGTCCGAGTTGGTCCGAAATGGCCTTCTCCTCGCCGACGAGGACAGGGTCGCTGAGCGGGAAGACATAGGTTTCATAGGTCTTGCGCGCGTCATCCATGCGGCCGAGGGCGGCATAGAGGCCGGCCAGGTTGCGGGCCGGCTCGACGATGGCCCAGCTGTCCCCCTTGCCCGCCGCAACGAGGCTGGCGACGGCCCCTTCCCCCAAGCGCAGAGCCAAGGCATGGTCGCCGTCATCGAATGCCAGGAAGGAGCGCTTCAGGTCGAGCCGCACCTGCGTCCGCAGGTTTATGGTGCCGGTCGCCTCCCGCAGCTTCTGCGCCTCGCCGACGAGTGCGAGCGACAGCCCCCTGTCGGTCTGGTCCGAGGCCATGTCGAGCAGCAGCTCGATGCGGTCCGATTCGCGGCCGGGCTGGCTGGCGACGATTTCATAGGCCTCGCGCGTATAGCGCACCGTGAGCGCCGGGTTCGTCGTTTCCACCAAGCCGGCGCGCAGGGTCAGCAGGCGCGCGAGCGCCGTGAGGCGCCCCTCCGGCGCCGCGCGGATCTCGCGGATCGCCTCGTCAGCCATCGCGTCGGCGCGGACGCTGTCGCCCCACCAGGCCTCGACGGCGCTGATCCAGCCCGCAATCGCCTCGTCGCGGCGGGGATCCTGCGCGGGTAGCCCGCGCGCCAGGCGCCCGACGAATTCCACCGCGGCTGCGTAGGACGGGAAGACATAGTCCTTGACCCCCGCATAGTTGATCGTGGTGAGCCGTTCGATCTTTTCGAAATCGCCGAGGGCGACGGTGGCGACCAGGCGATCGACATCGGCCCATTCGGCGGCTGCGACGCGCGGATAATTGGCGGTCGAGGCGATCTGGGCGCTTTCGATCTGGAGAAGAGCGGCGATCACCTGCCGCTCCAGAATGTCCGGCGTGGCGGTGGACAGAGGCGTGTCGGCGTCCGCAATGCCGGACAGGGTAACGGCGCGCTGGACCGCCAGCATGCGGAGTGCCAGTTCCGCGGAGCCGTTTCGCAAGGCCCGCCGTGCGATGTGGCCGCACATCTGGGCGATGCGCGGGTCATAGGTTCCGCGGTCGATGACCGTGCGGGCAACGCGCGTTCCGATGAGCGCGGCCACCGTCGCCTCGTTGATACTGGCGAGATAGTTGGCGACGAGGTCCGCGCTCTCCAGCAGAGCCGGATCGTGATCCTCGCGGTTCAGCTGGCGCAGCAGATAAAGGTCGCGCGCCGCGTCGTAGCGCTCCTCGCGCAGCGAGCCCAGGGGGACGTCGTTCAGGAGATTCGACAGGATCTTGTCCGCCAGGATGGCATTGCCGGTCATGATGGCGCGGTCTGCGGCCTGCCGGCACGCCGCCATGCGGGTGGCATCCGGCCTGGCGCTGCCCAGGCAGTCGTCCGGCCCGGGCAGCGGGTTACGGTCCCGCCCCGCCACCGGTGCCTCCAGCTCGCCGATGACCGTATCGAGCTTCCCGGCATTGACCGCGTCCATCCGCCCCTTGCGCGCCAGGACCTGGGCCCGCCGGAAGAAGAAGAGCGCCAGCTCCGGCCGCCCGTCGGCTTGCAGCCGCTGCCCCGTGAGGGCCTCGGCCATGGCCAGCGTTTCCTCCATGTCGTCGGAAAGCGGGCCGCCCCAGCGGGCGGTCTTTCCCGCCGCCAGCACATTCATCAGAACGTAGAGTTGAGCTTCGCGAATGTCATAGCGGCGATAGGTTTCGGCGAGTGCCAGTTCCGCCATGACCGTGTCGGGCGCATTCAGAGGCGCCGCAAGGTAGTTCAACAGGACCGAATGGACGTTGCCGCGGATTTCCGCGGCGCGGTCCTTCAACCGGGCGCCGGCATATCCGGTCAGGTCGTAGAGGACGAGCAGGAGATCGGGATTTCCCTCGTCCTCGAGAGCGTCGCGCAGCGGCAACAGCAACGCCATGGCATCCTTCGGCCGTTTGTCCTCGACCAGCCTGTGCGCGGCCCGCAGCCGGTCCCGGATATCCGACAGGCGTCGCGCGGTGTCGGCCGCGTCCCGGGCCGCCGGCGCAGCCGGTCCGCCTGCAGTCTGCGACCACCCGGGACCAACGCCCGTCAGGGCCATCACATGAACGATCAAGCCGATCAGCGCGAGATGCTTCACCGTCCCTCCCCCACCATGACGAAAGGAGCCCAGATCGCCGGATGTGCCAGCGTCGGGTCCGAGGGATCGGTAATCAGCGCGAGCGTCGCGCGGCGGAAGGCTTCAGCCTTGGCGAGGGTGGGCTCGGTCCGCAACGCGGCAAGGGCCCCGGTCGTCAGCCGCGCGGCCGCGTCGTCGCGCACCGGCCAGTGCGAGACCAGCAATGTGCGGGCGCCCGCATAGAAGAACGCGCGGGCGAGCCCCGACAGGCCGTCCGCGCCGGGCGTGCCGTCGCCGCCGGCCGTGTTGCAGGCGGACAGGATCACCCAGTCGGCGGACAGATTGAGCCGTGCCGCTTCGGACGCGGTGAGAAGGCCGTCGTCCGGTCCATCCACGGCCGGTGGCGTGAAGACGAGGGCAGGTTCCGACAGGCCGGGAATGTCGCCCGCCAGCAGGCCATGGGTGGCGAAGGCGAGGACGCGGTAGCGGGAGAGGTCGGCCGCCTGGACCGCGCTCTTGGTGGCGGCGGCACCGACCTGCACGGAGTCCGGGGCGGCACCCAGCGCCTCCGCCAGCCGGCGCAGCTCGCCTTCCGTCTGGGGCAGCGGCGACAGGCTGCGGACGGTTTCCAGATTGACCGCGCCGCCCCGCAGCAGCGTTCCCGCAACATGCTCCGCATTGCTGGCGACCTGCGCCGGACCGTGACGTCCGCCCAGAAGTGGCGCGCCATAGCCGCGGAACGGCAGGGGGGCCGGCGGCGCGGCAGCGGCGGCGCGCAGGGATCTGAGGCTCGACACCGATGGCAATGTCACGATGCCCTGCCGCCGGATCAGCCACGCGGTCTGGCGCAGCGCCGCCGGATCGGTGTCGTCGCCCTGCGGCGGCTCGGTCACCAGCAGCGCGAAGGGCAGCGAATCGAATGGACGCTCGGCGACGACGAAGACGCGCTCGCGATGCGCCAGCACCTTGTCGAGCGGCGCCAGGATTCGCCGGAACAGGTCATGGGCGATCGCGCGGCTGAAGCTCACGCGCGCACCGGCGGCGGCGCCCTCGACATCGGTGTCGCCGAAGTCGCGCAGCGCCGAGCGCAGCACCGCGACCGCCCCCGGATCGAGGCCGGCGCGCAATGCCTTCACCTGCTCGACCAGCACGTCGCGTTCCACCGGCACGCGGTGCCAGTCGGCAGCATCGTGCGTCACCACCCAGACGAAAGTCTCGCGGGTGGCGACGAAGACCAGCACCAGCGCCTCGTTCTCGCCCAGCAGGGCCTGCGTCGCGGCGATGGAGACGGGCTGCGGCTGGGAGAGCTCGGCATAGGAGGGGAAGCGCGCGGCCATGTCGCCGTCGCTCTCGGCGATGCGCGCCTGCAAGGCATCGACTGCGGCGCGACGGGTCTCCACCACCGGATCATTGCCGCTGTCGGCCGATCCGAGCGCCTGCACCAGCGCCTGGTCGGCGCTCTTCCAGGCGGCGACCAGGTCCTGCCGCTGGCGCACGAGGCGGGCGAGGTCGTCGGACCCGGCGGCAAAGCGCACGCCGAGTTGCGCCAGCGCCATGCTGGCCGAGGTCAGCATGGCCTTTTGCGCCGACTGGAAGGCTTCGTCCCGCAATTGGGCGGGGGGCGGCAAGGGGTCCTGCGCCAGACCGGGCGCGATGCCCGACAGGAGCAAGGCGAGCACGCAGATCGCAACCAAAGCGGGATGGACGACGCGGCGCATCAGCGGCTCGCCTCCGGCGGCAGCAGATCGAGGGTGAACTGGCGCACCACCACGGAATTCGCCTCGCCCGCCTCCTCCTCGAACGGGTTGGCCGCGCGCAGGCTCGCATCGACCAGCGCGGCCCGTCCGAGCAGATCGACGAAGGCCCGGTGGCCGGTGCCGCTGCGCATGGACGCTGCGCCGGCCGCCGCCGCCTCCACGTCGCGCTGCAACAGGTGGCAGAGCGAGGGCGGGATGCCGCCGGCACGGGGCAAGGCGAAGACGAGGATGCGATGCAGGCCGATCTGGGCGGGGCCGTCCTTGCCCCAGGTCCGCAAGGTCGTGCGCAGCACCATGGGGCTTGCCGCCTTGGCCGGCAGCGTCGCGATGCAGCCATTCTGGCGCCAGCTGCGCACCGGCAGGTCGATGCCGGCCAAAGGATCGAGAAAGAAGATGCCGAGATCAATGTCGCGATCGGAGCGGTTGGTGATGGTCAGGCGAACCGTGTCGCAATGGGAGACCGCCGCCGCCGTGCCGCTGTCCACGGGCAAGGGGGGCGAAGCCTGCGAGACCTGTCCGCAACCGCGCCGCGGATCGGCAAGCTGCGCGGGATCGGTCTCCCGGACCCGGTCGAGGCTGATGTCGATATCGCCCGATGCGCCGTTCGAGCCCATTTCCGCGCTGCTGGCGACGCGCACGAGATTGGCCGCGCGCGCGTAGGCCCAGACGGCGGTGCGCAGCTGCTGCGCGAGCAGGCCGTCCGGAGAGGTCAAGGGGATCGAGAAGCTGCGCCCGTAGGCCTGCGGATCGCGGACCAGCAAGCCGCCTTCCGGCACCAGCCAGAGCTGCCCGTCGGCGAGGTGCAGGCGCAGGTCCGCCGGCTGTCCGGGCTCCGCCATCTCGACCCCGATGGCCGGCGCGCCCTCACGCGGGCGCAGGGCGAGCGCGAGTGCTTGGGCCACTCTCGGCTCGTCGACGCCCGCCACCCGGAAGCGGAAGGCGACGCCCGGGCGCTCCATTTGCGCCCACAGATCGCCACCGGCTTCGGTCCGGCCGCCCGCAGATGCCGGTGCTTCAGCCAGGGGCGCGCGGCTTTCGCCAGCCGTGGTGGCCGCGAGCCGCGCCATGCCGAGCCGGCGCGCGTCCGCCAGCGGGCCGTCGAACAAAGCGATCTCGGCGCCCACGTCGAACCCCTGCAGGGCACCGGCCTCGATCACCAGGTCGGCGCCGTCGCGCCGCGCGGGGAAACGCGGAACGGATCCCGGCTGCACGCCGGACACGCCGTGGTCGAGGTCGCCCTCGAACACCGGCAAGGGGGCGTGGGCGAGGCGCGCGGCCGCGGCGATGTCGAGGGAAACCATGCGGGCGAGATCGCGAAAGGTGCGCGCCCGCCCGGTTTCGAGCGCGCGCAGGAGGTGCCAGGTGAACACGCCGAACATCGCCTGCGGCGCGTCACCCGCGGCGCTTTTTCCGGCAAGCCCCGCCGCAGGCGCCGGATAGGCCCGCTCGATGGCCGGAGTCCAGGAATCGACCGCGAAGAACGCGATCAGCGAGCCCGTGTCGGCCTTGGAGGGGCGTTCGAACCCTCGCAGTGTGCCGCCGCGCTCCGGCGCGGATGTCGGCGCGGCCTCGGGCGCCGGGGGCGGCACCCCGAGCATCGTCGCATCAATGCCCCGCGTGGCGTCGGCCGAGCGCGTGACGGTTCCCGCATGGCAGGCATCGACGATGACCCAGACCGTCGCGCCCTTGGCCCGGATGCGGTCGAGCGCGGCGCCGAGCTCGTTGTCCACGATGGCATTGCGAATGGTCTTCGCCGCCGCATCGTACAGACCGGCATCCTTGGGGAGCAGAACCTGGTCGCGGCCCCCCGCCTCGGGCTCGGCGCCCGCGGCCGTCGGCGCCTGCGGCTGGGTGGTGCCGTGGCCGGAGAAGTGGAACAGGACGAAATCGCCGGGCCCGGCGCGATCCGCGAGGCGGGCGAGGCCGTCCAGGATGGCCGAGCGCACCGGCGCCGCCAGGGGGCGCGGCGTATCGGCGGCCTCCGGCAATCCCTCGGCCAGCACCTCGATGTCGGCGGCGTCGAAGGCGTGGCGGGTGAGGTAGCGCCACAGCAGAATCACATCATTGCGCGGACCCGCGAGGGCGCGGATCTGCGGTTCGTCATATGCGGCGACGCCCACCAGAAGCGCGAGATTGCGCGCCGACGCAAGGTTTGGCGCCAAAAGCACGACGAGGGCGACAAGACAGCCGAACCCGCGCGACACGCGCCCCATCGACACCCGGGACATGGCGCGGCTGCTCAAAGGGGGCCTCGACGACATGTCCCCGACCCAGCCATGATCCGGTAATCCCTCCCGTTTTTCCAACTATAGGGTGTGGACACAGGGCCCGGAAGAGGCCGGGGTCAGGCGCGGCAGCCGGTCAACTTCCACAGCCCGTCCGGCGGAATGAAGCGTCGCCCCTCGCGCTTCCAGTTCCAGAACGCCTTGGAGAGGCCCGGAAGCTGGATCAGCGGAGGAGCCAGGGGCCGGCCCTCGCCGGCTGGGTCCACCCGCTTCAGGTCGTCGCCGAAATAATACAGGAGGGACGACGGCGCCGTCGTCGTCTTGAACCCCTTGCGGCTGCCCTCCGGCGGAACCAGCATGAAGACATGAGTTGCGCTGAAGCCGGGCGGGTCGGCGACGCCGAACTCGGCGGCGAGCTTCTGCCGGTTTTCGGCGAGGCGGATCACCCAGGGCCGCTCCGAGGACGTGCCCGGTTTCAGCGGATGGGTAATCTCCCAGGAATTGGCGACACCTTCCGGCGCGCCCCAGTCGTCGTCGGCGTCGAGCGGAGTGTAGACTGCCTGATCGAGGGGGCAGTCGAGAGCCGGCGCCGGCATGGCTGTCGCAACGAGGACGAAGGCGGCGCAGACGCATCGGATCATGAATCGACCTCGTGCAGATTGCACGCGAGGTTAAGCATTTTCGAGCGAAGTGGATACCGGTTCGCGTGAAGAAAACGCATTGAAATAGAGCGACTTCCGTAGGCCGGGACGAGCGAGGGTCGCTCTCGCGAGGCGATGGGGCCACAAGAGGTGAATGTTGCGGATGAATGAGGACGGTATCGACAGGCCGGCGGTGCTCGCGGCGATCCGGATGGATCGCCATGCGGTGGACCGGCTGGCCGCCCGTGGCCTCATAACCGGGGACGCGCGGGATCAGGCCCTCGCCTTGATCGAGCCGCCGCGCCGTTGGGGGCTGTGGGCCGGTCGGCTGCTGGGGACGGTCGGAGCGGCGCTGGTGCTCTCCGGCATCGTCTATTTCTTCGCCTTCAACTGGAATGCCATCCCGCCCTTCGCCAAGCTGGGGGCGATTGCGGCCATGATCGCCGCGGCCTGCCTTGCCGTCGCCCTCCTCGGCTTCGGCCGGCGGGCGTCGGAGCCTGCGGCTGCGGCGGCAGTGACCCTCGTGGGCGTCTTCCTCGCCGTCGAAGGCCAGATCTACCAGACCGGCGCCGATGCCTGGACGCTGTTTGCCGCCTGGGCCGGGCTGACCCTGGCGTGGGCGCTGCTCGCCTGCTCGGCGGCCACATGGGCGGTGTGGATCGCCGTCGCCGCGGTGACGCTCATCACCTGGTGGGACCAGACGCAGCCCGCCGACGCAAGCTTCCATACCGGCAGGAGCCTCAGCCTGATGGTGCTCTTCGGCATGGCGCTGGGCGCGCGGGAGGCGCTGGCGGCGCGGGGTTTCTCCTGGCCTGCGGCGCGCTGGACGCGATTTTATCTCGCCTTGCCGATCCTTGTGGCGGGAGCCCAGCTGGCCTTCTTCCTGCTTGAGGATCTGCGGGGCTTCGGTCCCGCCGAATGGGCGGCCATCGCGTTGATCACCCTCGCCCTCGCCGCCATGGGCACGGTGTACCGATATGCGATCCCCGACGTGGTCATGCTGGCGGCGGTGACCCTCGCGGGATGCGCCATCGCCGACTTCGCGTTGTTCAGGCTGCTCGCCAACGGCAGCAGGCGGACCGACATGGGCACCTTTTTCCTCATGGGGCTCGCCACCCTTGCCCTGTTCGCGGCCGCCGTTGCCTGGCTCAGGTCGGTCTCGCGGCGGATGGAGGTCCGGCCATGACCCGTCCGTCCATTGATGCCGCGACCCTCATTAACGCCTGGCAGGCCTCCGGCGTGCTGCCGCCGGACGCGCATGCGGCCGTGGTGGAGGCGGTTCTCGCCTCCGCGGCCGAGGAACGTCCCCCGCTCTACCTCAAGATCCTCTCCGCCGTCGGCACCTTGCTGGCGACCCTGTTCTTCCTCGCCTTCCTGTTCGTCGCCGACATCATCTCGCTCAAAAGCGGCAGCAGTCTTCTGGGATGGGGCCTTGCCTTCCTCGCAGCCGGCATCGGGCTGTCGCTGGTCCTTCCGCGCATCGCCGAGGGCATCGGCCGCAGCGTGCTTGCTCAGACGGCCTTCACCGCCATGGCGCTCGGCAAGGTGATGAGCGTGTTCGGCGTCGTCCTGCTTGCCGGGACAGACACGCCCTGGGTGCCGACCGCCGCCATCGCCGCCGTGACCATCGCCACCTATCCGGTCTCCGCCTCGTCCCTGGACCGCGTCCTGTCGCCTTATGCCGTCGCGGCCTCGGCGCTTGCGGAGATCCTGGGGCGCTCGACCTTCAATACCGATCCCAGCCTCCTGCTCGCCGCCTTCTATGGGATGGCCACAGCCGTGGCGGGGCTTCTGATCCTGGTCCATCGGGTGCCGCTGGCGCTGCGGCCCATCGGGATCGCCGCCCTCGCAGCCATGGGCACCATCGTCTGTATTCTCGCCTCGGGCCACGATGCGGGATTGTGGGCGAACCGCCACCCGCTGGATCCGCGCCCGATCGAGACGATCCTCACGCTGTCGCTGATCGGCACCCTCGCCTGGGTCGCGGGCGGGGTCGGCCGGCTTGCCGAGCCCCCGCTGGCCGCAGCGGCGGCCGGCATCGTCCTCCTCGGCCTCGCCGGAGCGCCGGGCGTCAGCTTCGCCCTGCTCGTCCTCATCGTCGGCCATGCCCTCCACGACGTGCCGCTGCGGGTCGTCGGCGTGCTGGCGCTGCCGGTCTTCCTGGTGCTCTGGTACTATGGGCGCGACCTGTCGTTCCTGGAGAAATCGGCCACGCTGGTCGGCAGCGGCCTGCTGCTGCTCGGCGGGCAGTTCGTCATCGCCCGCGCCGGCTGGGATCGGGAGGAGACGCCATGAAGCGGGTGACGTGGCAGGTGACGTGGCATGCGGCGCGGCGCGCGCTGTTCCTCGCCGCCGGCCTTGCCGTGCTCGCCGCGCTGGGCTGGAGCGTCCGCGGCTTCGAGAGCCTGATGGCGTCAGGCGAAGTGGTTCTCCTCGACCTCGCCCCGGTGGATCCGCGCTCGCTGATCCAGGGCGACTACATGCGGCTCTCCTTTGCGCTGGAGCGGCAGCAGATCCGCCTCGGCGCGCCGACCGGTACCGTCATTCTCAAGCTGGACGAGCGCCGCATCGGCAGCTTCCGCCGCCTCGGCAGCGCAGGGCCGCCCGCGCCCGGCGAGCAGGCCTTTCACGTGCGCGCCCAGCCCGGCGGCGACGGGGTGATCGTCGAGCCGCACTCCTTCCTGTTCCAGGAGGGTCAGGCAGAACTTTATGCGAATGCGCGCTACGGCATTTTCCGCGTGGATGCGGCCGGGCGCCATCTGCTGGTCGGCCTCGCCGACGCCGAAGCCGGAAAGATCGAGCCGCGCTGAAGACGGACACCACCGCGCCGCATCGTCAGGTCTCGTCCGCCTTGCTGGTGAACCCGCGCACGCGGAGTGCCCGGACCGTCCAAGCCATGCCAAGGACGAGCGCCAGGCCGGCTGCGGCAAGGAGCCAGACCGGCATTTCCTGCCAGGGCCGCAGCACGCCCGCCTTCGCCGCCGCCACCACGAGGATCGTCACCACCAGGTAGACGAAAGCGGCCTGCCAGGTCTTCGCGCGCCCTGCCCCGTCGGGCGTGTCGTGCGGATCGAGAAAGCGCGGGGCGACGATGGCGAGATAGACCATTTGCTGGAGCGCGCCGAGCACGAACAATACGGCCGCCACGTCGAGCCGCAGAACTAACGCGAGACCGCCCGCCCCGATCAACACGGAGCCGGCGGCGAGCCAGATTTCCCGCGCGCGCGCGGCCGGATGCGGGGGAGCACCCATGATCGCCGCATAAGCCGTGTCGGCCATGGCCGAAACCGCGAGCGAGCGCACCACGAGCACGCCGCTCAGCACATAGAACAGGCCGAGGACCCTCAGGCCGGTTTCGATGACGATGTTCATGTGGAGCATCTCAAGGCGTGGCGTGCCGTCAAAGCAGGGCTGAAGAACGGGAGCCGAGGCAAGTGGCAGCTGCCAGGGCGAGGCTCGGCACGCAAGATCGGGCTCGGGAATGGCGCATGGACATGAACTCGCGTCGTACCGGACCGGTGGAGACGGACCACAACCGATTCCGGATCATCTCGGCGGGCCGAAGCGAAAGCAATCAGCCTCAGGACTCGGTTAGGGTCATGTCCAGCCCCCATGGCCGCCGTTGCGCGACGGCTCACCACCGGCGCCTCGGGACCGAAAGACGCCTGGAGACCGATCTCGGCAGCATCGCCAGCAGCCGCGTGGCGAGCATGGGCCCGCCTTCCACCGCGATGGATGTGCGTGCAAGTGTGACGAGCATCGGCCCTGGCGGTCCGCCACGCTGGTGCGGGGCATCGGCAAGGCCGAGGATGAATTCGTGACGACCGGGCTCGGCGGGAGCGGAAACGCTCATGCGCACCGTTGCCATGCCGCCGGGTGCCATGGGCGGCAGGGGCGTCGTCGAAACAGCGCCCCCGGGCGTGATCGGCCCGCCCTCGCGCAGCCAGGTGCCGGCCAGCACGATGCCGGCGGCCTCGGTCCCGATCATGTCGTCGTCGAGATTGCGCACCGCCACATCGAGATGAACCCGCTCGCCGGGCCTGGCCGGAGACGGCGCGGCCTCCAGCCCGAGCTGTACGATCTCGTCCCAGCTCGCCCAGGGTCGCGGCCATCGCGCCAGCGCGTCGGCGATGTGTCGGGAGAGCGTCGACGCCAGCGCACCGATATTGGCGGGCGTGTAGAGCTCGCCATAGGCGCCGTCAGTCTCCTCAAGGGCGAGGCTGGCGAAGCTGTCGCGCCAAAGCGGCACCGGGTCCTGCGTCGCAGCTTTCGGATTGAGCACGCTGTCGCGGCCATGAAGGACCAGCACGTCGCCGGGAAAGCGGAGCGGCTCCCCCGTCAGCTCGACCAGCATCAGCAGGGGGAGATCGCGGCCACGCCGCACCAGATGGCGCGCCATGGCCAGGGCGATCTCGGCCCCCTGGCACTGTCCCAGCAGAAGCACCGGCCCCGTCGGGCACATGGCCTGGACGTGCTGCACGTAGCGCTGGACCAGGGCCCGGATGACGGCCTTGTCCGATCGGCCGACCAGATGGGCCGAGCGGAAGGCATAAAGCGGCTGGTCGGCTCCGAGGGCCGCCGCCAGACCAACAGGCTCTTCCGCGCTGTTGAAGACGCAGAACAGCGGCGGCCTCGTGCCCGCCTCGTTCCAGGCGAGCATCAGCCTGTCGTGCGAGACTCTCCTGCCCTCCCAGGTCTCGATGAAGGACGCCATCTTGCGCCACATCCCGCGCGACTGGGTGCGCGGCGGACCGGCCTGCCGGGGCGCGGGGCCGGAGCGGGCCTGCTCCACCAGCGCGCGCAGCGTGTCGAAGCGGGGATCGGCGAAGAAGGCCTCGATGGCGAACGGCTGTTCGATGATCGCGTCCACCCCAGCCACCAGCGTCGCAGCGCGCAGCGAATCGCCACCGCACGCGAAGAAGTTGGCGCCGCGGTCGAAATCCGTGTCCAGATCCAGCACGTCGCGCCACAGCGCGCTCAGGACCGCGTCGATGTCGCCATCGGGCCTGCCGCCCGCGGGATTGCGCGCAAGCGTTGCTCCGCCCTGATCTGCGGCACGGGCGGCCAGAGCCAGCCGATCCACCTTGCCGGTGGCCGTGAGGGGCCATTCGCGCGGGCGGACCGCCATGACCAGCGCCGGCGCGATGCCGAAGCGGCGGACGAGCGATCGGCGGATATCGATGGTGCGCAGCTCCGGGCGCACCTCGTCCTCGCCGATCCCGACCGCGATCCCGAGCCGGTCGGTGGCGTCGGCGGTCCGACGCAGGACGAAGGACACCGCGCGGCCGTCAAAGCCGGGGATGGATTGCAGATGCGTGTCGAAATCATCGAGGGCGAACTTGCGTCCCCCGATGACGAGGACATGCTTCGCACGACCACGGAAGGCAAAGCCGCCGGGCCCGATGACGCCGAGATCGCCGGTCTTCCACCATCCATCCGCGCTCAGGCCCGCGCGGAACGCTTCCAGCTCTCCCCAATAGCCTGAAAACAGGGTCTGCGGCGCGCGCACCTCCACGTGCCCGACCTCTCCCGGCCGCGCCGGCGCGCCGCCATCGCCGACAATCCGCAGCGAAACGCCTGCGGCGCAGCCGCCAAGGATGGGCGCGCCCGCATTGTCCAGCGGCGCGGTCGCCGGATCGACCCCGGCGAGGATATGGCTCGTCTCCGTGGTCCCGTAGCCGGCGCGCAGGACATCGGCGGCACCATGGCGCCGCAGCAGGGCATCGAGGCGGGCGGATACGGGACGGGTGACCGTCTCGCCCCCGAGGCCCACCACCCGCAGGGAGCGCAGATCGAATGCGGACGCGCTGCCGGCGAGGCTTTCCGTCAGGCGTGCCGCCATGGAGTTGGTCATCTGGACGGACGTGATGGAAAAGCGCTCGATCGCCTCCAGGATCGCCGCCGGCCGGGCTGCGAGAAGCTGCGGCGACATCTGCGTCCAGCTCGCGAACTGAAGGAAGACCGCGCGCTGGCCACTGACGCCTTCCTGCGGGAAGACGCCGAGGCAGTGGTCGCGCAGCCATGCCGGTGCGTAATTGGCCGGAAAATGCCGGGACACCATCGCGCTGCGGCTTACCATGGCCAGCTTCTGCGCGCCGGTGGAGCCGGAGGTGGGGATGAGGCAGACGACCTCGTTCTCCTCCCCCACTTCGGCCATCTCCGCTTGCGTGTCGCCGACCTCCTCAAGCCGGACGACCGGCGCGCCGGGCCGCAGTGCGATCAGGCGGTCGAGGCCCGACGCGGGATCATCGGTGACGAACACCGGATCCCTGAGGCTGCCGACGAGCCGCGAGAGGGTCTCGTCCGCCGCGGTCCGGGCGACGCCTCCGAAGGGAATGACCGTGGCGCCCAGGCGCAGGCCGGCCCAGAACGCCGGGATGAAATCGAGAAGGTCTTCGGCCAGCAGGACAATATGGCGATCGGCTCCGGCGCCGGCGCCACGCAGGGCGGTGGCGATGCGCCCGGACCGTCGCCACGCGGCGGCGACCGTCTGCTCCACGACCCCGCCATCGGGCTGAAGACTGCGCAGGAGCGCGTCGGGCGACGCAGCGACGCGGCGGGCCAGGTTCCGGGTGACCGTCGCAGCCGCGTCGTCCGCGAGACTGCGCGCCGGACCGTTGAGAATTGCGACCTCCGGGGCCTGCTCAGGCCGCTGCAGCATGGCTCATATAGTCGGCGGCCGCGCGCATCACCTCGTCTCCCAGAGGGGTGAGATCGGCAGCGCCGAAGACCACGCCGGCCCCATCGTCGAACCGCGATGCCAGATGCGCCAGGGTCTGTTCGATCTGCCGCCGGTCGAGGGCGGAGCCTCCCGGAGCGCCGCGGGCCAGCAGGCGACCGTAGAACAGATGCAGCCGCGAACAGACGAAGGTGGCGTGGAACACGCCATCCATGGGCCGGGGATCGGAGCGCAGCGGCGAGCTGAAACGCTGCGAATCGGGATTGCGGACCAGAGGCTCCTCGTTGCTCAGCCCGAACAGCAGCAGGTGCGCGGCTTCGTGGACGAGGCTCTCGGCGATCTGCAGGGACGAGCGATGGATATCGACGTTCAGCGTCGCCGCGCCCCACAGCATGAGCGAGGAATCGCTGCCGAACGTGGCATCCGGGCTGAAGGGCGCCGCGCCGATGATCTGCACCACCAATGCGCGCACCTCCCTGCCGAGGTCGCTGTCCACGTGGTCGATGAGGGCGAGAGCCTCCTCCACATCCGACACGAATGTCTGCCATTGCGCGGCAAGACGACCGGCATCGAGCGGACCGATCACCGGCCTTGCCTCGCCCGCATTCAGGAGACGGCAGATGCGTGCCGCATCCTCGCCCAGCTTTTCCTCGTTCAGGGGGACGAGTTCATGGCGCGCGTCCTGGGCCGCCAGGGTGATGATTCGGCGCCAGAGCCGAGCCGCTTCCTCGGGGCGGCCGGCCTTCAGCGCGAAGACCAGCTCGAAATAGCAGCCGAAGACGCAGGGCTGGACGCGATGGTCTCTGACGTCGGCGAACAACCGCGCCGTTTCATCCGGCCCTGAGCCGAGCATTTGCCCGGTCTGCGCGAAGATGTGCTCCAGGCTCGACGCCAGCCTCAGCCGCGTTTTGCGATCCAGCTCTTCAATTCTGCTTTGGCCTTTTGGAAAGAATACCGACACAGAAAAGCTCACCCTTTTTAAGCTTAAGAGAACAGATGTTGTCACAAAGGACAACACCGCTCTGCGATCGGGGCGGTTTCACCGTAGCAGGCCTTCCATTGACCGTCGAGATACGCTCCCTTATGGAAATAAATGGCGAGAGCCGTAATCGCATGACGCGGTATTATTTTAGGCCGCCTCACGAATGGGCAAGGAGGGCGAGATGACCAAGTCTTCGATCGGGACGACCAACGCCGGGTTCACCGCAAATCTGGATGAAGCCATGCTTTTCGGCTTTGATCGGCTCCTCGGCGCGCGAGACGCGGAAGCTGCGGGCGTCGCCCTGAACAAGCGGGCTGAAACGCCGCCTTCCGACGCGATCACGAACGTCGCCGGCATCGCCTTCAACAAGCGTGGCGAAGGCCCGGTCCAGAAGCCGGCCCAGTCTCGCGACAACCAGTCCTGAATTCAAAGCCTTCCCAGGCCGTGGCGTCTGGGAAGGCTTGCCCGTGCGCGCTTGCGGCCGGCTCAGCAGGTGGAGAGCGGCAGCGGCGGCGGCGGGGTTGTGGATCCGGGACCGAGAGAGCGCTGCACCATCACGCTGTCGGACCAGCGGCCATAGCGATAGGCGACCCCCGGCAGGAGCCCCACGCGCACGAAGCCGAACCGCTCGTGCAAGGTGAGCGAGGCTTTGTTGTCGGCATCAATATAGCCGATCATCTGACGGAAGCCCGCCGCGGCGCAGGCGTCGATCAGCCCTTGCATGAGATGGCGGCCGATGCCCTGGCCGAGATGCTCGTGGTGCACATAGATCGAGTGCTTGACGCTGTAGCGGTAGGCCGGCCGCTTGCGGAACAGCACCACATAGGCATAGCCCACCACCTCCTCGCCGCGGAGCGCGACGATGTGGGGAAACCGGCGGCTCTTGAAATTCTTGCGGCGCTCGCGCAAGTCGTCGGGCTGCGGCGTGTCGCCGTCGTCCACGCCCTCCTCGACACCACGGCGGATGTGGCGGCGATAGATCGCCAGCATGGCATCCACGTCGGAATCCCGCGAGGGCCGAAGGATGACGGCTTGCTCCTGCTCCATGGGCGAACCTGAAACTCCCTGCCCTATTCCGCAACCACATAAGTATGGAGCCGCACGCGGCCGGATGCATCCGTCTCGCGATAGACGCCCTGGATCTCCACGTCGAAGCCGGGGAAGGTGTTGAAGCAGGCCTCGAACATCTTGAGATAGTCGATCATGGGCCTGGCGCGCCCGGTCAGCCGCTCGCCGGGCACGATGGTGGCGATGCCCGGCGGATAGACCACGAAGGGCGTCGTCGCGATGCGGCCCGAAATGGCGTCGATGGGCAGGTACTCCACATCGTTGCGGACCAGGCAGCGCGCCGCGTCGTGGGGCGAAAGGACGATCTCCGGCAGGTGCTCGGCCGAGAACTGCATGGCCTGCAGGGCGCTGACATTGGCGGCGCGGAAGAAACGGTGCATTTCCCCGCACAGGTCGCGCAGGCGCACGCCGGCATAGCGCGCCGGCCGGCGGCGGTAGAATTCCGGAATGGCGTCTTCCAGCAGCGCATTGTCGTCATGCAGCTTCTTGAAGGCGACGAGGCCAGAGATGAGGGTGCCCGCCTTCGACGCCTCGACGCCGGGGGTGAGCAGAAACAGCAGGGAATTCAGGTCGTTCTTCTCGGCGACGATGCGATTCTCGCGCAGATATTGCGCCACCACGGGCGCGGGGATGCCGTGCTCGGCATAGGCTCCAGTGGCGCGGTCGAAGCCGGGGGTCAGAAGGGTCAGCTTGTTGGGATCGGTCATGGCGAAGCCCTCCGCCATGCCGTCGAAGCCGTGCCAGGAGGCTCCGGGGGTGAGGTGCCAGAAGGCGGGGTTGGTGGCGAGAAGGTCGGTGGCGACGCTCTCCCACGGCACCTCGTGCGCCGCGCCGGGGCTCGACACGTCGGGGATCGACACCCGGTCGGGCACGAACGGCTCGAAGAACCAGCGCCGCTCGGGGCGCTGCTCCTTTTCCTCGAACTCGCGGCGCACGGCGCGGATCTTCTTGCGCAGCTCGATGCCGAGCCGGATCGTGTCGTCCCACAGCACTTCGCCCGAGCGGCCCTTCATCATCTGCGCGCCCACGTCGAGGGAGGCGAACAGCGGATAGAAGGGCGAGGTGGAAGCGTGCTGCATGAAGCTCTCGTTGAAGCGCCGGTGCTCCACCCGCCGCTTCTGGCCGGTGATGTGCCGGTCCTTCATGTGGATCTGGGAGGCCTGCGAGAAGCTCGCCAGCTGCTTGTGGGTGGACTGGGTGGCGATGATGCCCGGCGCGTCGGGTCCGAGGTCGGCGAGGCCCATGGCGAAGCGCCCGGCATAGAGCGGGTGGAACTTCATGAAGCCCGCCCACGCCTCGTCGAACAGGATGTAGTCGGTGAGATGGCCGATGGCCTTGAGGATCATCTCGGCATTGTGGATGGTGCCGTCATAGGTGCACTGCTCCACCACCGCGACGCGGAACGGGCGGGGCTTGCGCCACGCGTCGGGGTCCTTCACCAGGGGGTGGGTGCGGATGCGCTCGCGCAGGGCGGTCTCGTCCAGCGCGGCGAAGTCCATGGGGCCGATGAGGCCATGGGCGTTGCGCACGGTGGGCACATAGACCGGGATGCCGCCGGAGATCATCAGCGCGCCGTGATGGGCGGCCTTGTGGTTGTTGCGGTCGAACAGCACCAGGTCGCCGTCGGTGACGAGGGCGGAGAGCGCCACCTTGTTGGAGGTGGAGGTGCCGTTCAGCACGAAATAGGTCTTCTCGGCGCCGAAGATCTTCGCCGCCTCCTTCTGCGCCGCCAGCGCCGGGCCCTCGTGGGTCAGCAGGTCGCCGAGGTCGAGCACGGAATTGTCGAGGTCGTCGCGGAACACCGCCTCGCCCAGATGCTCCATGAACACCCGGCCGATGGGGCTGCGGGAATAGAACACGCCGCCATTGTGGCCGGGGCAGGTCCACAGCTGGTTGCCCTCCTCGGCATAGTCCACCAGCGCGCCGAAGAACGGTGTCTTCAGCGTCTCGGCATATTGCTTCAGGCGGCTGATGAGGTTGCGGGCGATGAAGGTGGGCGTCTCCTCCGAGAGGAACACGTAGCCGTCGATGAAGTCGAGCACCTCCACCGGCACGTCCTCGAGGCGCTTCCTGCGGATCAGGAGCAGAATGGGGAAGTCGAGCCCGCGGCGACGCATCAGGTTGATGAGGGCGGCGGTCTTGCCTTCCAGGCCCTTCTTGCCCCAGTCCACCAGCATGCAGCCGATGGCAGCGTCGGTCTGTACGGCGATCTCGGCATCTTCCAGATTGCGCGCCTTCACCACCTCGAAACCGGAGCGTTCAATCTCCGCGACGATCTGGTTATAGCGGGCGCCCTCCAGGTCGTCGGCGTCGAAGACCGGCGTCGCGAACAGGAAGGTGAAGCGTCTGAAATAGTCCATGGGGCACCCGATCTGATCCGACGCGAGATGTCGCGTCCTTACGTGACAAGCCCGCGACAGGACTGTGACCATCCTCCGGGCGCTGGCCCCGCGCCCCTCATCCGCGTCGTGTTTACGACATTCGTCGGCCTTCAGGCGCCGCTCGCTGGTGGCTTTGGGTGGTCCGCAAATTGCGTGTGGTGGGCGAGACGTTCAATTTCGGAAGGCGACCCCCGATGGCGTTCACCCCAGTGTGTCAAACGAGTGCCGTGAGCGAAGGGGCCATGGGCCTGTTCCAGGTCGGTCGCAAGAGCGTGCTTCTGGTCTGGCCGGAGGGCGGGGAGCTCAAGGCCTTTCGCGGTCGCTGCCCGCATGCGGACATGCCGCTGACCGACGCGACCTTCAACGGCAAGACGGTCACCTGCCCGATCCACCAGTGGGGGTTCGACGGCACCAGCGGCAAGTGCGTGACGCACCTGGTCCGCAACGAGCTTCACCCCTATCCGGTGCGGGTGGAAGGCGACGAGATCCAGGTCGATGTCGGGCCGGTGAAGGCGCCGCGCGCCCCCGCGTGAGCGTCCTCCCGCGGCGGCCGTTCGCCGGAGCCAATGCCCGGAACCCAGTGCCCGGAGCCTACGAGGCGCCGGCGAACTGCTCCAGCAGCGCGTCGCGCGCCTCCGCGATGCGGCGATAATGCTCGCTGCTGCCGCCCGCGTCGGGATGCGCCGTCTTGGCGAGGCGCCGGAAGGCGGCATTGATATCCGCCGGCTTGAGCGCGCCTTCCATCGGCAGGTTCAGGACCTCGCGGTGCTCCTTGTCGTCTTCGTCGAATTCCAGCCGGAACAGGAAAGCCCTGCGCTTTTCCTGCGCTTCGCGGCGCAGCCCGACCTGGTCCTCCTGCCATCTCTGGCGTGACATGACGAGGCATTCGCCGAAGGCAATCCGCCCTTGCGATTCAAGCTCGTCGAGGCTGAAGGGCCCGACCACGCTGTAGGGCGGCGCCAGAAAGGCGCTCCTGCCGCCCTCGCCCTCCTCGATACGGCCGATGCTCACCATGTCGAGAACGCCCAGCGAGCCATTCCAGACGACCCATTCCACCTTGTCCGTCATGCGCGCGCTCTCATGCATGAGCCGGCGCCGCTCTCCCGTCATGTGTGCGAAAGGGTTCGCGACCGCTGGACCGTTCGTGCGCCCATGCATGTTCAGGGCCAAAAACGTGCCGGGTGGCGCATGCGCTCTTTCATCGGCCGCCTGCTCCCGGGTAAGCAGGACGTGGGAACGGTGCGGCCACCGCCCGCGATGGACCGGCGGTGTCCGGGCCGTGACGCATCGGGGCCCTGCCACTCACCGGCCGGCGTGACGTCGCAAGCGGGCGCCGGCCATCGCGAAAGGAAGCCGGGCGTGGAAATCGTCGCTGTCGATATCGGGGGCACCCATGCACGCTTCGCGCGTGCGGAAGTGGCGGACGGACGGGTGGTGTCGCTGGACGCTCCCGTGGTCATGAACGCGGCCGACCATGCCAGCTTCCAGCTCGCATGGCAGGCCTTCGCCGAAACGGTCGGGGCGGGCCTGCCCCGCGCCGCCGCCATTGCCATTGCCTGCCCCGTCGATGGAGAGGTGCTGAAGCTCACCAACAATCCCTGGATCATCCGCAAGGATCTGATCTCCGAGAAGCTGAACGTGGAGGCCTGGACCCTGGTCAATGATTTCGGCGCCATCGGCCACGCGGTCGCGCAGATCGGCGAGGACGGCTTCGCCCATCTCGCCGGTTCCGAGGCGCCGTTTCCCGACGAGGGCGTGATCAGCATCATCGGTCCCGGCACCGGGCTGGGTGTCGCCCATGTGCTGCGCCAGGGCGGCCGCTATCATGTGATCGAGTGCGAGGGCGGACACATCGACTTCGCCCCGCTCGACTCGCTGGAGGAGTCCATCCTCCACCACCTGCGCCAGCGCTATTCGCGCGTCTCGGTGGAACGGATCGTCTCGGGACCCGGCCTTCTCAACATCTATGAGGCCCTGGCCGCCATCGAGGGCTGCGCCATCAGCCACATGGAGGACCGGACCCTGTGGGAGCTGGCCACGGCGGGCAAGGATAGCCTCGCCGCCGCCGCGCTCGACCGGTTCTGCCTCAGCTTCGGGTCGGTCGCGGGCGACATCGCCCTGGTGCAGGGCGCCAAGGCGGTGGTGATCGCCGGCGGCATCGCCCCGCGGATCGCCCACCTGCTTCCCCAATCCGGCTTTGCCAGCCGCTTTTCGGCCAAGGGACGGTTCGCGCAGCGGATGGCGGAGATCCCGGTGCGGCTCATCACCCATCCCCAGCCCGGCCTCTACGGCGCGGCCGCCGCCTTTGCGGCGCAGCATACGCGCTGACCGGACTGGATTTCAGCGCCGCCCCGCCGCCAGCAGTAGCGCCGCCCCGCCCACCAGGATGCCGGCCGAGACGCGGTCAGCGACGAGTGTGAAGCGTCCCGAGAGCGCGGCCCGGGCCTTGTCCGCCACCACGGCCCACAGCACGTCGCCCACCAGGGCAATGGCGGCGAACACCGCCGCCAGAAGGGCGATCTGCGGCACCGGATTGGCCGTGTCGGTGATGAATTGCGGCAGGAACGCCGCGTGGAACAGCAGGGTCTTGGGGTTCGCGAAGGCGACCGCCAGCCCCCGCCCGAACGAGGCGCGGGCCGAGGGTGTCGGCGCAGCGACCGCGGAACCGGCGCTGCGCCATTGCAGCACGGCGAGCCAGAGGAGATAGGCCGCGCCAGCATAGCGCACCAGATCGAAATGGCGGGAGAAGGCCTCGACCACATAAGCGAGCCCCCCCGCCACGAGCGCGAGCTGGGCGATCAGCCCCACATTCACGCCTGTCGCGGTGAGGATGCCTGCCCGGCGCCCGTGCTTCAGGCTGGTTCCGACAATGAGCGCCACGTTCGGCCCTGGCGTCGCCGCGAGCGCGATGCACGCGATGACGAACAGAGCGAGGCTTTCCGCCGAGATCATTGCCATCCCCCGATCCGGCGGGCACCCCGACCGCCGCCTGCTCAGGCCTCGGACGCCTCACCCGCGTCGTCGCCGTCGCCATTCTCGGCCCCGGCATCGTCGCTGATGTGCTCCACGGAGACGACGCGCTCGCCTTCCGCGGTGTCGAACACGATGACGCCCTGGCTCGCCCGGCCGACGATGCGGATGCCATCCACCGGGCAGCGTATGAGCTGGCCGCCGTCGGTCACGAGCATGATCTGGTCCTGGTCCTCCACCGGGAAGGAGGCGACCAGGCGGCCATTGCGCTCGTTCACCGCCATGGCGACGATGCCCTTGCCGCCGCGTCCGGTCACCCGATACTCGTAGGACGAGGTGCGCTTGCCGTAGCCGTTCTCGGAGACGGTGAGGATGAACTGCTCTGCCTCGCTCATCTTCACATAGCGGTCCTGGCCGAGCGGCCCGTCGCCGGCAGCCCCTTCCTCTGCGTCCACCTCTCCGGCTTCCACCACCTCGCCCGCCAGGGCGCGCCGACGCTTGATGTAGGCGAGGCGTTCCTCGGCCGGGGCGTCCACATGGCGGATGATGGCCATGGAGATGATCTTGTCGCCGTCCTCCAGCCGGATGCCGCGCACGCCCACGCTGTCGCGGCCCTTGAACACGCGCACCTCCGTGACCGGGAAGCGGATGCACGCGCCGGCCGCCGTGGTGAGCAGCACGTCGTCGTCCTCGGTGCACAGGCCCACGTCGGCGATGGCCTCGCCCTCGGCGAGCTTCATGGCGATCTTGCCGTTGCGGTTCACCTGGGCGAAATCGGTCAGGGCATTGCGCCGCACCGTGCCGCCGGTGGTGGCGAACATGATCTGGAGCCGCTCGTTCTCGTCGTCCTTCTCCGGCAGCAGCACGACGGAGGTGATGCGCTCATCCTGCTCCAGCGGCAGGATATTGATGAGTGCCTTGCCGCGGGCCTGCGGTGCCGCCAGCGGCAGGCGCCACACCTTCAGCTTGTAGACCTGCCCCTTGGAGGAGAAGAACAGCACCGGCGCGTGGGTGGAGGCCACGAACAGGCGGGTGACGAAATCCTCGTCCCGCGTCTGCATGGCGGAGCGGCCCTTGCCGCCGCGGCGTTGCGCCCGGTAGGTGGAAAGCGGCACGCGCTTGATGTAGCCGGCGTGGGAGACGGTGACGACCATCTCCTCGCGCTGGATCAGGTCCTCGTCCTCGAGGTCGCCGAAGCCTTCCACGATCTCGGTGCGCCGGGGCGTGCCGAACTCGTCCTTGATGGCGATGAGCTCGGCCCGGATGATGGCGCGCATGCGCGGCCGGCTGGCGAGAATGTCGAGATAGTCGGCGATCTCGGCGGCGAGCTTGTCCAGTTCCTCGGCGATCTCGTCGCGGCCGAGGGCAGTCAGGCGCTGCAGGCGCAGGTCGAGGATGGCGCGGGCCTGCTCGGCCGACAGGCGATAGGTGCCGTCGTCGCCCAGCTTGTGGCGCGGGTCGGCGATGAGGGCGATCAGGGGGGCCATGTCCTTGGCCGGCCAGTCGCGCGCCATCAGCGCCTCGCGGGCGCTCGCCGGGTCCGGCGCGGTGCGGATGAGGCGGATCACCTCGTCGATATTGGCAACGGCGATGGCGAGGCCCACCAGGACGTGGGCCCGGTCACGGGCCTTGCGCAGCAGGAACTTGGTGCGCCGGCTGATGACCTCCTCGCGGAAGGCGATGAAGGCGGTGAGCACATCGTGGAGGGTGAGCACCCCCGGCTTGCCGCCGGAGAGCGCCACCATGTTCACGCCGAACGAGGTCTGGAGCAGGGTCAGGCGGTAGAGGTTGTTCAGCACCACATCGGCCTGGGCGTCGCGCTTGATCTCGATGACCACGCGCATGCCGTCCCGGTCGCTCTCGTCGCGGATCTCGGAGATGCCCTCGATGCGCTTGTCGCGCACCAGCTCGGCCATCTTCTCGATCATCGTCGCCTTGTTCACCTGATAGGGGATCTCGGTGACGATGAGCGCCTCGCGCTCCTTGCGTATGGTCTCGATGGCCACCTTGGCCCGCATCAGGATGGAGCCGCGGCCGGTGAGATAGGCCTGGCGGATGCCGGTGCGGCCGAGAATGAGCGCGCCGGTGGGGAAGTCCGGCCCTGGCAGCAGGTCGAGCAGCGCCTCGGGCTCGAGGGTCGGATCGTCGAGCAGGGCGACGGTGGTGTCGACGATCTCGCCGAGATTGTGCGGCGGGATGTTGGTGGCCATGCCCACGGCGATGCCGCCGGCGCCATTCACCAGCAGGTTCGGGAACTTGGCCGGCAGGACGCTCGGCTCATGCTCGGAATTGTCGTAATTGTCCTGGTAGTCGACGGTGTCCTTGTCGAGGTCGTCGAGGAGCGCGTTCGTCACCTTCTCGAGGCGGACCTCGGTGTAGCGCATGGCCGCCGGGGCGTCGCCGTCCACCGAGCCGAAATTGCCCTGCCCGTCCACCAGCGGCACCCGCATGGCGAAGGTCTGCGCCATGCGCACGAGGGCGTCGTAGACCGACTGGTCACCGTGGGGATGGTATTTACCGATGACATCGCCCACCACGCGGGCCGACTTGCGATAGGACTTGTTCCACTCGTACCCGTTCTCGTGCATGGAGAACAGGATGCGCCGATGCACCGGCTTCAGGCCGTCGCGCACGTCGGGCAGCGCCCGGGCGACGATGACGCTCATCGCATAGTCGAGGTAGGAGCGCGACAGCTCCTCCGTGATGGAAACGGGCCGGATATCGGACGGCGGCTCGCCGCCGGGCTTCGGCGTCTCGGAATCGGCCAAAAGTCAACACTCTCAATCGTGGAACGCGAGCTTTCCTTCTAGCCGATTCACCTCTGCGACGCCAGAGAAACCCCTCCGACGCAACGATTTTTAATTCTTTATTTTCAATTACTTATTAGCCACTTCCGGCGGCACATGCCCGCAATTTGACCCTTTTGCGTCGAAACCGCCCTCAAAGGTCAAAAACAGCGCTCCCGAAAGCGATGTCGCGCCACGCCATCGTCCTGCAATCCCAAGGCGTCCCGGCCCGACCCGCCAGCGACCGCCAATCTCGCGCACGCTTGTCCTTACCGGGAAGCGCGCGCCGGAGCCCGTCAGAACGGAATCTCGTCGTCGAGATCCGCTGCAGGGCGCCCGCTGCCGGAGCCGCCCCCCGACGGCGGAGGCGACCGGCGCGCGCCCCCCGAGCCACCGCCATAGCCGCCGCCCATGGGGCTTGCCGATCCGAAATCCGAGCCGCCGGCATAGTCGTCACCCCCGGCACCCGCACCGGAGCCCTCGCCGCGCCCGTCGAGCAGGGTCAACTCACCCCGGTAGGGCCGCAGCACCACCTCCGTCGTGTAGACATCGCGGCCGTCCTTCTCGTACTTGCGGGTCTCGAGCTGGCCCTCAAGATAGACCTTCGAGCCCTTCTTGAGAAAACGCTCGGCCACACCGATCAGGTTTTCATTGTAGATGGACACGGCGTGCCATTCGGTCCGGTCTTTCCGCTCGCCGGTGGCCTTGTCACGCCAGCTTTCGGAAGTGGCAATGCGCAGGTTGCACACCCGTCCACCGCTCTGGAAGCTGCGAACCTCCGGATCCCGGCCGAGATTGCCGATCAGGATCACCTTGTTGACGCTGCCGGCCATCCTGCCGCTCCTCGCTCGTGGTCGCCTGTTCGCCGCACCCTACCGCCCCCTGAGCCGCAGGCCAGCCAAAAGCCGACTTTTCCCCATGATGTGCCACGCGAACCCGCGCTCCGGCACACTGATGCCCACCTACTGTTCACGTTGTGTTCCTAGCTGTTCCGCCATCCCGATGCAAGCTCCATCTTCACCGCCGATTCCGGGCGCCCTGGATTTTTGGCTGGCGGCGGGCTCTGGTTCCTGATATGTTCTCTACCGCATTGCACACGGTCGACTACATTCAGGCCATGACCCCGGGCCGCTTCCCGGCCCGGGGCGTTGCCCTTCTGCCCTGATCCTTCCGCGCCTTTGGGCGCCAATGGAAATCCATGTCTGATCGCGCCTTTCCCAAGCGGGCGGCAACCGCCCCTGACATTGCCGGCCGCCGGGATGCCCGCACCCTCACGGTGCGCGGTGCGCGCGAGCACAATCTGAAGAATGTGGATCTCGAAATCCCGCGCGACAGTCTGGTGGTATTCACCGGGCTTTCCGGCTCGGGCAAGAGCTCGCTCGCCTTCGACACCATCTATGCGGAAGGCCAGCGCCGATATGTGGAAAGCCTCTCGGCCTATGCGCGCCAGTTCCTGGAGATGATGCAGAAGCCGGACGTGGACCAGATCGACGGCCTGTCGCCGGCCATTTCCATCGAGCAGAAGACCACCTCCAAGAATCCGCGCTCGACTGTCGGCACCGTGACGGAGATCTACGATTACATGCGCCTCCTGTGGGCGCGCACGGGCGTGCCTTATTCCCCCGCCACCGGCCTGCCCATCGAAAGCCAGACCGTCTCGCAGATGGTGGACCGCACGCTGGCCCTTCCCGAAGGCACGCGGCTGTACCTGCTCGCGCCGGTGGTGCGCGGGCGCAAGGGTGAGTACCGCAAGGAACTTGCCGAATGGATGAAGAAGGGCTTCCAGCGGGTGAAGATTGACCGGGCGTTCCACGAGATCGCGGAGGCGCCGGCCCTCGACAAGAAGTTCAAGCACGACATCGACGTGGTGGTGGATCGTATCGTGGTGCGGCCGGATCTGGCGGCGCGCCTCGCCGACAGCTTCGAGACGGCGCTCGCGCTGGCGGATGGCATCGCGGTGGCGGAGTATGCCGACGAGAAGGACGAGGCGGGGGAGCCGCGACGCATCCTGTTCTCGGAGAAATTCGCCTGCCCGGTTTCCGGCTTCACCATTTCCGAGATCGAGCCGCGCCTCTTCTCCTTCAACAATCCTTTCGGCGCCTGCCCGGCCTGCGACGGTCTCGGCGTCGAGCAGACCATCGACCCGGACCTCGTGGTGCCGGACCGGATGCGCTCGCTGAAGCAGGGCGCCATCGCCCCATGGGCGAAATCCACGTCGCCTTATTACGGCCAGACCCTGGACGCGCTGGCGAAGCACTTCCATTTCAAGCTCAACGTGCCGTTCGCCGACCTGCCGGAGAAGGCGAAGGCGGTGCTGCTCTATGGCTCCGGCGACGAGAAGATCACCTTTTCCTACGATGACGGCATGCGGGCCTACGAGACTTCCAAGACCTTCGAGGGCGTGGTGCGTAACCTGGACCGGCGCTGGAAGGAAACGGACAGCGACTGGGCGCGGGAGGAAATCTCCAAATATTTCTCGACCGTTCCGTGCAAAGCCTGCTCGGGCTACCGCCTGAAGCCGGAGGCCCTCGCCGTGAAGGTGGCCGGCAGGCATATCGGCGAGGTGGGCGAGCTTTCGGTCCGGGCGGCATCCGCGTGGTTCGAGGCCCTGCCGGGCGCGCTCACCGACAAGCAGAACGAGATTGCCGGGCGGATCCTCAAGGAGATCCGCGAGCGGCTGGTCTTCCTGCTGGATGTGGGGCTCGAATATCTCACGCTCGCCCGGGCCTCCGGAACCCTGTCCGGCGGCGAGAGCCAGCGCATCCGTCTCGCCTCGCAGATCGGCTCGGGCCTGACCGGCGTGCTTTATGTGCTGGACGAGCCTTCCATCGGCCTGCACCAGCGCGACAATGCCCGTCTCCTGGATACGTTGAAGCACCTGCGCGACCTCGGCAATACGGTGATCGTGGTGGAGCATGACGAGGACGCCATCCTCGCCGCCGACTATGTGGTGGATGTGGGGCCCGGCGCGGGCATCCATGGCGGGCGCATCGTGGCCCAGGGAACGCCGGCCGAGATCCTGGCCGACCCTAATTCCCTCACCGGCCAGTATCTCACCGGCCAACTGTCCGTGGGCGTGCCGGCGCGGCGCAAGCCCAACTCCAAGCGCGTGCTCAAGCTTTCGGGCGCGCGGGGCAACAATCTGAAGGACGTGACGGCGGAGATCCCCCTCGGCCTGTTCACCTGCATCACCGGCGTGTCGGGGGGTGGCAAATCCACGCTTCTCATCGACACGCTGTACAAGGCGGTGGCGCGGCGGCTGAACGGCGCCAGCGAGGCCCCCGCCCCGTACGACCGGCTGGAGGGGCTCGAGCATCTCGACAAGGTCATCGACATCGATCAGTCGCCCATCGGCCGGACCCCGCGCTCAAATCCCGCCACCTATACGGGTGCCTTCACGCCGATCCGCGAGTGGTTTTCGGGGCTGCCCGAGGCCAAGGCGCGCGGCTACGGCGCCGGGCGCTTCTCCTTCAACGTGAAGGGCGGGCGCTGCGAGGCCTGCCAGGGCGACGGCGTCCTCAAGATCGAGATGCACTTCCTGCCGGACGTCTATGTCACGTGCGATGTCTGCAAGGGCAAGCGCTACAACCGCGAGACCCTGGAGGTCACCTTCAAGAACAAGTCCATCGCCGACGTGCTGGACATGACGGTGGAAGAGGGCGCGCAGTTCTTCAAGGCGGTGCCTTCCGTCCGCGAGAAGCTGGAAACCCTGCATCGCGTGGGGCTCGACTACATCAAGGTCGGCCAGCAGGCGACCACGCTGTCCGGCGGCGAGGCGCAGCGGGTGAAGCTGTCCAAGGAGTTGTCCAAGCGCGCCACCGGCCGCACCCTCTACATCCTCGACGAGCCCACCACGGGCCTGCACTTCCACGATGTGAAGAAGCTGCTCGAGGTGCTGCACGAACTGGTGGAGCAGGGCAACACGGTGGTGGTGATCGAGCACAATCTGGAAGTCATCAAGACCGCTGACTGGATTCTCGATCTGGGTCCCGAAGGGGGAGACGGGGGCGGCGAGATCGTTGTGGCGGGCACGCCCGAACAGGTGGCGCAGCACCCGCGCTCCCACACCGGGCACTTCCTCGCGGAAGTCCTGGCGCGGCGCCCCATGGCCAAGGCGCCTTCGACGCAAAAGCCGGCGAGCCGGAAGGCCGATGCCCGCAAGCCGTTGGCGACCAAGACAGCTGCAGCGACAGCCGCAGCGATCAAGGCGGGGGAAGATGAGCCGCCGGCTAATCTCTCGGAGAGTGCGGTCGAGGAGCACACCGCGCCGGCCAGGGCAGCACCCCGCCCCCGGGGGCGGCGTCGGCAAGCCGCGGAGTAGGCTGGGCCGGGAAAGGGGCTGGACTTCCCGGCTTTCGTGGCTTCGGGCTTGCGCCGTGGCGTTGCGGCCCGGCGATGCGGGGAACCGCTCCTCCGGCAGGACCTGTCCGAAGCCTGATAGCCCCGCGACGACACTCGCGGGGGCCTGCGCGTCGCCCCTGACCGGGAGGCGTCCGGGCCAGATCGCCGTTTGGAGCGCGACCGGCAAGAGCGGCCATCATCGGTGCAAGATGCAAAGTCGTTCTTGTGGTCGGAGGCTCGGCGTTTCCGGTCGCACCGCGATGGCGGCCCGCTCGTCTCAACCGTGCGCTCCATGCACACTCCGCAATGCTGCATTGCATGATCAGATCTATGGCATTGCAGCAAGAGGGCGTATCTAGGAGGCGAAAGTCGCGGAAGCAGAGTGAAGCTTCCGCAAAGTGGAGAAGACCAATGTTGCTCTGGGGTTTCCTGGCTCGCCAGTTCCGCCGGTGGCAGACGTATAATCGCACTGTCACTGAGCTGTCCAAGCTCGATGATCGCAGCCTCGCCGACATCAACGTGTCGCGCAGCGAGATCCGTGCCCTCGCCCGGCACGCCTCCGCCGGCATCTGATCCGACGACGCCGACATAGCCCGGCCCTCCTGGCCGGACGTCGACAATGGCCCCGCTCGGGGCCATTTTCGTTTTCCGGATGCCAGATCCCGCGCGGGGGTTGAAGTTTCTGGCGCGCCTGTGGCACATGGCTCCTCCCGCCGCGCCCCGGCCGCAAGGCCCCCTTCCCCGGCGGAGCGGAGGAGCCATGCCCGAGACAGCCGAGCCCGTCCACGTCGTCGGCGGCGGCCTCGCCGGATCGGAGGCGGCCTGGCAGATCGCGAGCCGCGGCGTTCCCGTGGTGCTGCACGAGATGCGGCCCCAGCGCACCACCGACGCCCACCTGACCGACGGCCTCGCCGAGCTGGTCTGCTCCAATTCCTTCCGCTCCGACGATCCGGAGGGCAATGCGGTGGGCGTGCTGCATGCCGAAATGCGGCAGGCCGGTTCCCTCATCCTCGCCGCGGCCGACCGCAACCAGGTGCCCGCGGGCGGCGCTCTGGCCGTGGATCGCGAAGGCTTCTCCCGCGCCGTCACACAGGCGCTCGAAGGCCACCCCCTCATCGAGATCCGCCGCGAGGAACTCACCGCACTGCCGCCAGCCGACTGGGACAAGGTGATCCTTGCCACCGGCCCCCTCACCTCGCCGGCGCTCGCCGAGGCCATCCTTTCGCTGACCGGCGAAACGGCGCTCGCCTTCTTCGATGCCATCGCGCCCATCGTGCATTTCGACTCCATCGACATGGGCAAGGCCTGGTTCCAGTCGCGCTACGACAAGCCGGGGCCCGGAGGCACGGGCGCGGACTACATCAACTGCCCGCTGGACGAGGCCCAGTACCACGCCTTCGTGGACGCGCTGATTGCCGGAGAGAAGGCGCCCATGCGCGACTTCGAGGCCAGGACGCCCTATTTCGACGGCTGCCTGCCCATCGAGGTGATGGCCGCGCGCGGCCGCGAGACCCTGCGCTTCGGCCCCATGAAGCCTGTGGGCCTCACCAACCCGCACGCGCCCACCGTGAAGGCCTACGCCATCGTCCAGCTGCGGCAGGACAACAAGCTGGGCACGCTCTACAACATGGTGGGCTTCCAGACGAAGCTGCGCCACGGTGAGCAGGCGCGCATCTTCCGCACCATTCCCGGGCTGGAGAATGCGGAATTCGCGCGGCTCGGCGGGCTCCACCGCAATACCTATCTCAACTCCCCGCGCCTGCTCGACGGCACGCTGCGGCTGAAGGCCGACCCGCGCCTGCGCTTTGCCGGACAGATCACCGGCTGCGAGGGCTATGTGGAAAGCGCGGCCGTGGGCCTGATGGCCGGGCGCTTCGCGGCGGCCGAGCGGAGGGGCGAGGTCATCGTGCCGCCCCCGCTCACCACGGCACACGGGGCGCTGCTCGCCCACATCACCGGCGGGCACGTGGAGGCGGAGGAGGCCGGGGCGCCGCGCTCGTTCCAGCCCATGAACATCAATTTCGGCCTGTTCCCGCCGCTGGAGGAAGCCACCCGCGGCGAGCCCGGCAAGCGCCTGCGGGGCGCGGAGAAGACCCTCGCCAGGAAGAAGGCGATGGCCGCCCGCGCCCTCGCCCACATGGCGGCGTGGCTCGACACGCCGGCCCGGGCGGCTTAAGAGGCGCCGATGCCGCGTATTTCGAGCCCGCCGCCTCCCGTGGAATATCACGCCGATCCGGCCCGTTTCGCCGTGGACACGGTGCTGAAGCGCGACGTCTTCTCCACGGTCGAGCGAGGCACCTGGACCGACCGCAACGGCAAGCCGTGGCCCGCCGTGCGTCGGCGCTGGAACGAGGTCTCGCTCTGGCTCGGGCCGCTGGCCCGGCGTCTTGCCGCGTTCGAGGTCAAAGCGCTGGAGCGCGTGACCCGGACCGGCGTGACCACGCCGCTGCTGGCCGTGGGCGACCGCTTCCTGGTGCGCGGCTGGGTGGAGGGCGCGCCGCTGCAGATCGCGCGGCCCACGGGCGACCTTCATTTCTTCCGCTCGGCGCGCGCGGCGCTGCATACGCTGCATGCCGCCGGCTATGTCCACAACGATCTCGCCAAGCAGCAGAACTGGCTACGCGGGGCCGATGGCGAAGCCTGGCTCATGGATTTCCAGCTGGCCCTGCCCATCAGCCGGCGCTGGAAGCTCGGCCGGGTGCTGGCCTATGAGGACATTCGCCACCTCTTGAAGCACAAGCGCACCTATTGCCCGGACGCGCTCACGGCGCGCGAAAAGAAGGTGCTGGCCACCAAAAGCCTGCCCACCCGCATCTGGATGGCCACGGGCAAGAAGGTCTACCGCTTCGTCACGCGGCGGCTCCTGTCCTATTCGGATACCGAGGGGCGCGGTCCACGGGTGACGCAGGTAGCCCCGCGCATCGCCGCGGCGCTGGCCGCCCATCCGGCGGTGGCCGAGGTGCACATGGCCGATTTCCAGACCCTGGGCGGCAAGGTGGGACTCTATGCCTTCGTGGCCCCGCGCGAGCCGGTGACGGTGGAGGCGCTGCGGGCGCACCTCGCGCAGGCGCTGCCCGACCGGCCCCATCTCGACCAGCTCCAGCTCGTGGAAGCCTTGCCCCACGGCGCCGACGGCGCGGTGAGGGATGACCTGCTGCTGCTCATCGCCCGCAACCAGATCGAGATGCTCGACGTGCTGGCGGGCTCGGAAGCGGTGCGCCTCCAGGTGGCCGAGATTGCGCGCGGACGGCTCAATCTGACGGACCGGATCACCCGCCCGGCGGCGTGAGGCGCGAAGCCACAGGCCCACGCGGATCGGCCCGCCACGAGAGCGATTCCGGCAAACGTGTGCGGTGCTTTGGCGTCCGGATTTGCGCAAGGCGACAGACCTGGCTCAGAACCAGACCTTTCCGGCCGCGGCCCGGCGCGAGCCGCGCCAGAGCGCGAACTGGCGGCGGAACGGGGACAGGCCAGCCACCTCCTGGAAGGGGTCGCGCACCCGCGCCAGCGCCTTGAGGTCGCCCGGAACCAGCGCCAGCGGCAGATAGGGCGCGGCGAACGCCGCCGCCGGGCCCAATCGTGCTGCAGCCTCGCGTGCGGCCCCAAGATGGCGCTTCGCCTCGGCCCTCAGGTCCGAAAGCGCAGCCAGCAGCGCCGGCGACGCCTTGCCCGAGACCGCCTCGTCCCGGCCGATGCCGTGGCGCGCGAGGAGATCGAGGGGCAGGTAGCATTGCCCGCGCGCCGCATGGATGGGAAAGGCGCGCATGAGGCCGGTCATGGCAATGGCAACGCCGCCATGGCCCGAGAGATCCCCCGTCCCGGATGCGGCCTGGGGGGACAGCACGAGGGCAGACAGCTGGAGCAGCGCGGCGGCGGTCTCCCCCGCATAGCCCTCCAGGTCCACGACCTTGGGCATGGGATCGTCATAGAGGTCGAAGATGCGCGCATCCACCAGCGCAATCAGGCTGGCACGCGGGAGAGCGAAGCGCTCGGCCGTATCGAGCAGCGCCGCGGCGATGGGGTGGCCTTCCACCGAACCCCGTCCCTGCCCCTCGATCACCTCCCGCCACCAGGCGAGGCGCACCTCGCCGGGCAACGCCTCGCGCACCACCTCGCGCACCCGCGCCACATCCAGGTTGAAGGCATAAAGGGCGAGGAGGTGCCGGCGCTTGTCCTCCGGCGCGAACAAGGCGGCGAGGAAGCGGTCGCGGTCCTGGGCGCGGACCTGCTCGGCGCAATAGGCATAGGCCGCGTCGAGGGTGGCGATGTCGGGCGCGATCTCGTCCGGCACGGCCCGGGCTCAGACGGCGATGAGGGCCGCGCCCACGCGGCGACCCTCGCCGAGCAGCACGTTGTAGGTGGAGGCGGCGCTCGCCGTCGGCATCAGCTCGAAGCGCAGGCCCTGTTCCCGCAGCAGCTGCTTCAGCGGCTCCTTGAGATGCGCCGGATCGCGTCCGGTGCCGAGGAGCAGCAGCTCGAATGCGCCCGCCTCGGCGAGGATGGGCGCGAGGGCAGCGGTGTCCACATCCGCCATCCGCAGCGGTGCCCAGGGGCGGATGCCCGAGGGAAGGGCGAGGATGGAGCCGGCATGGGACATGCCGGCGAAGTGGAAGAAGCTGTCGCCATAGCCGTCTATGGTGACCTGCCGGGGGAAGAAAGGCGCGCCGGACGGGCTTCCCACCGGATCACGCCTTGGCGGGACGGGCCGGCGGGCGCTTGCCCCCCTTCGCCACGCCCTTGCCGGAGGATTTGGCCGGGGCCGGAGCGATGGGCTCGTCCACGATTGCGGCTTCGGCCTCGGAGAGCTTGGCCGCCTCGTCCACACCCAGCACGGCCTCCGGCTCCTCCTTGGCGGGACCGGCGACGGTCTGCGAGCGCAGGCCAAGATGGATGAGGATGGGCGCGGCCACGAAGATGGTGGAATAGGTGCCGATCACCACGCCCACCATCATGGCCAGCGAGAAGCCGCGCAGCACCTCGCCGCCGAAGAAATACAGGGCCAGGGTGGCGAAGAAGGTGGTGGTGGAAACGATGATGGTCCGCGAGAAGGTCGCGTTCACCGCGATGTCCAGCAGGTCCGGAAGGGGAAGCTTCTTGTAGCGGCGCAGCATCTCGCGGATACGATCGTACACCACCACCGTATCGTTGAGCGAATAGCCCATGATGGTCAGGATGGCCGCGATGGACGTCAGGTCGAAATCAATGCCGAAGGCCGAGTAGATCATCAGCGTGACGAAGATGTCGTGCATCGTCGTCACGATGGCGCCCACGGCGAACTGCCACTCGAAGCGGAACCACAGATAAGCGAGGATCGCCACCGCGCCGAGCACCAGGGCGAGCGTGGACTGGCGCACCAGCTCGCCTGATACGCTCGGGCCCACCGTTTCCACCCGGCGGACGGAGTATTCCGCGCCCAGGACGTCGCGCACCTTGGTGATGATCGCCTGCTGGGCCTCGTCGCTGGCACCGAACGCGCCGACGCGGATCAGCACGTCGCGGGGCGAGCCGAACTCCTGGATCTGCACGTCGCCCACATCGAGGTCGGTCAGATGCTCGCGCAGGGCGCCGATGTCCGCTGCCGGCTGGCTGGTCTGCGCCTCGATGAGGGTGCCACCCCGGAAGTCGATGCCGAGATTGAAGCCCATGGTCGCGAACAGGAGCACGGCGACGAGGGACAGCACCGCCGAGAACGGGAACGTCCAGTGGCGCAGGCGCATGAAGTGGATGTTGGTCTGCGCCGGAATGTAGTCGATCAGGGGCATGTGCGGCGCACTTTCAAATGGGCAGCTTCGCTGGCCGCCGCCACTTCACCCAATAGGCGATCATCAGTCGCGTCAGGGTATAGGCGGTGAACATGGTGGTCAGAAGGCCGAGAATATAGGTGACGGCAAAGCCGCGCACCGGGCCTGAGCCACCCATGAGGAACAGGATCACGGCCGTGGCCAGCGCCGTGATGTTGGCGTCGAGGATGGTGCCCAGCGCGTTCACGAAGCCCTTGTCGATCGCCGAGATGGCGGAGCGGCCTTCCCGTGCCTCGTCGCGCATGCGCTCGAAGATGACCACGTTCGAATCCACCGCCATGCCGATGGTGAGCACCACGCCGGCGATGCCCGGCAGGGTCAGCGTCGCGCCCAGCACCGATTGCAGCGAGAACATGAGGATGATGTGGACGACGAGCGCCACCAGCGCGAACAGGCCGAACAGGCCGTAGACGCCGATCATGAACACCGCCACGAGCCCGCCGGCCACATAGGCGGCGGTCTTGCCGGCATTGATGGAATCGGCGCCGAGGCTCGGGCCCACCGTGCGCTCCTCCACCACCTTGAGCGGGGCGGGCAGCGCGCCGGCACGCAGCAGGATGGCGAGGTCGTTGGCCTGCTGGACGGTGAAGGAGCCGGAGATCTGCCCGGAGCCGCCGAGGATGGGCTCGCGGATCACCGGCGCGGAGATCACCTGGTTGTCGAGCACGATGGCGAAGGGCCGGCCCACCGCATCCTGCGTGGTGGCGGCGAAGCGACGGGCGCCATTGTTGTTGAAGCGGAAGGAGACGATGGGCTCGCGGGAGTTCTGGTCGAAGCCCGGCTGGGCATCCACGAGATCCTCACCGGACACGCGCACCTGCTTCTCGACGAGGTAGGGCTGGCCGTCCTGGCCCTGCAGCACCTCCGATTCCGGCGGCGGGCGGCCTTCCAGCGCCTGCTGCGGCGACATGGACTGATCGACCATGCGGAAGGAGAGCTTGGCGGTCTGGCCGAGCAGGTTCTTCAGCCGCTGGGGGTCCTGAAGGCCGGGCACCTGGACCAGGATGCGGTCGATGCCCTGGCGCTGGATGTTGGGCTCCACCGTGCCGAGCTGGTCGATACGCCGGCGGATGATCTCGATGGACTGGTCGACGGCCGAGCGCATGCGGGCGGTAAGCCCGGCATCGGTGAGTTGCACGGTCACGGCGCCGTCGGAGCCGGAGGAGACCAGAAGGTCCATCTCGCCGGAGGAATTGCCGAACAGCGCGTTGGTCACCGGCGCCGCCAGCTTGCGCAGCTCGGTGACCGCCTTCTGGGTGTCGGCGGCATCGCGCAGGCGCAGGCTCACCGTGGTGTCGCGCACGGCGAGGTTGGAATAGCCGATTTTCTGGTCGCGCAGGACGCGGCGCACCTCGTCGCGCACCTGTTCCGTGCGCTCCTTGCGCAGCGCCGCGCCGTCCACCTCGAGCAGGATGTGCGAGCCGCCCTGAAGGTCGAGCCCCAGCGTCACGCGGCTGGAGGCCAGCCAGGTGGGCAGATATGCCAGCGCGCTCTGGGGCAGGACGTTCGGCAACGCGAACAGCAGTCCCACGGCGATGGTGAGGAGAATCGCCGTGGTCTTGAGGCGGGAGAAATGCAGCATGTCGCGCGCTTATCTCAAAAAGGAATCGGGCGGCAGCTCAGGCCGCGGGCGCTTCGTCCTTGGCCGGCTCGCCCTTGGCGCGGACGGTGGCGATCTGGGTGCGCAGCTGCCGGACGCGGACATTGTCGGCGATCTGCAGCTCGATCTCGTTCTCGTCCACCACCTTGGTCACCTTGCCGACGAGGCCGCCGGCAGTGACGATGACGTCGCCGCGGCGCAGGGCGCCGACCATTTCCTGGTGGGCCTTGGCACGCTTCTGCTGCGGCCGCAGGATCAGGAAATACATCACCACGAAGATCAGCAGGAACGGAGCAAGCTGAATGAGCATGTCGGCCCCGCCGCCGGCTCCCGTGGCGCCTTGGGCGAAAGCGGGCGTAATGAACATTTGCGTCCTCGTTCGGTCGGTGGTGGGAATCCCTGCCGCGCCGGGGTTCGGCGGGGCGGCGGGACTATAGCGGCCGGCCCGTCGAATGCAAACGAAGGGGCCCCGCGATCACGGATCTGTTGAAAAGGCCGGGTTTGCGCGGTGGCCGCGCGCCGGCAGGCGGGAACAGGGAGGTCGATGCGTGAACGACGAAACCTATGCGCGCGCCGTCGCGGTGCTGGAGGCGTTCCGCGCCCGCGGCCAGACCCTCGCCACGGCGGAATCGTGCACCGGCGGCCTCGTGGCGGGCGCCCTGACCGAGGTGCCCGGTTCCTCCGACGTGGTGGACCGGGGGTTCGTGACCTATTCCAACGCCGCCAAGATGGCGATGCTCGGCGTGCCCGAGGCGACCCTCGCGGCCCATGGCGCGGTGAGCGAGGCGACGGCCCGCGCCATGGCGGTGGGCGCGCTGAACGCGGCGGGCGTCGATGCGGCGGTGGCCATCACCGGCATTGCCGGGCCGGGCGGCGGCTCGGCGGAAAAGCCGGTGGGCCTCGTCCATTTCGCCTGCGCCCGCAGGGATGGCACGGTGGAGCACCGGGAGAAGCGCTTCGGCGATCCCGGCCGCACCGAGATCCGCCGGCTCGCGGTGCTGGAGGCGCTGGACCTGCTCGCCCGCGCCGCCGCCCCCTGAGCAGCCTCACCCCTCCTTGATCACCTCAAGGAAATGCGGGCCGTAGCGCTCCAGCTTGGCCTCGCCGACGCCGGAGACATCCCCGAGCCCCGTGAGCGAGCGGGGGCGGACCCGCACCATCTCCAGCAGCGTCGTGTCATGGAAGATCACATAGGGCGGCACGCCCTGGGCGCGCGCGATCTCCAGGCGCAGCCCCTTGAGTTTGCGAAACAGGGCCTCGTCGGCGGGATCGGACAGGACCGGCCCCGGCCCCCGCGCTCCGCCGGTGGTCCGGGCCGGACGGGCGCGGGCCTCCGCCTTCAGCTCCACTTTCTCGGCGCCGCGCAGCACGGCACGGCATTTCTCGGTGAGGCCGAGACTTCCATGGCCCTCCACATCCACCCACAGATGACCCATGGCCACCAGCTGGCGGACGATGGCGCGCCACTCGTCCCGTGAAAAATCCTTGCCGATGCCGAAGGTGGAGAGCTTGTCGTGGCCGAATTTCAGCACCTTCTCGTTGGCGTCGCCGCGCAGCACGTCGATGACATGCCCGGCGCCGAAGCGCTCGCCGGTACGGTAGACGCAGGAGAGCAGCTTCTGGGCCGCCTCGGTGCCATCGAAGGTGCGCGGGGGCGAGAGGCAGGTGTCGCAATTGCCGCAGGGCTCATCGAGGTCCTCCTCGAAATATTTCAGCAGCACCTGACGGCGGCAACTCGCGGTCTCGCACAGGCCCAGCAGCGCATCGAGCTTGCCGCGCTCCACGCGCTTCCTCGCCTCCGGCACGTCGGAGGATTCCACGAACTGGATCAGCTTCGCCACGTCCTCCACCCCATAAAGGAGCAGGGCCTCGGACGGCAGGCCGTCGCGCCCGGCGCGGCCGGTCTCCTGGTAATAGGCCTCGATGCTCTTGGGCAGGTCGAGATGGACCACGAAGCGCACGTCCGGCTTGTCGATGCCCATGCCGAAGGCGACGGTGGCCACCATCACCACCCCCTCCTCCTTCAGGAAGCGATCCTGGTGGCGGGCGCGGGTGTCGGCGTCGAGGCCGGCATGGTAGGGCAGCGCGGTGCGCCCCTCGGTGGATAGGATCTCGGCGGTCGCTTCCACCTTCGCGCGGCTCATGCAATAGACGATGCCCGCCTCGTCCGCGTGGTCGTCGAGGAAGGCGCGCAGCTGCGCCCGCGGGTTGGACTTGGGTACGATGCGGTAGCGGATGTTCGGCCGGTCGAAGGAGGAGAGGAAGACCCGCCCATCCTCCAGGGCCAGCCGTTCCATGATCTCGCGGCGGGTCGGGCCATCCGCCGTGGCGGTGAGGGCGAGGCGCGGCACGCCAGGGAAACGTTCGTGCAGGATCGTGAGCTGGCGGTATTCGGGCCGGAAATCGTGCCCCCACTGGGAGACGCAATGCGCCTCGTCGATGGCGAAGAGGGAGAGGTGCGCGCCGTCCAGCAGGGTAAGGAAGCTGTCGGTCAGAAGCCGTTCGGGCGCCACGTAGAGCAAATCGAGCTCGCCCATGGCGAGCGCCCGCTCCACCTGCCGCGCCTCGCCGGGGGCCAGCGACGAATTGAGCATGGCCGCCTTGACCCCCAGCTGGCGCAGGGCCTGCACCTGGTCGTGCATGAGCGCGATGAGGGGGGAGACGACGATGGCGGTGCCCGGACGCACCAGCGCCGGCACCTGGTAGCACAGGGACTTGCCGCCGCCGGTGGGCATCAGCACCAGGGCATCGCCCCCTGCCGCCACATGCTCGACGATTTCTTTCTGCCGCCCGCGGAACGCGTCGTAGCCGAAGACGTGACGCAGGACGTGAAGGGGGTCGGAATCAGGGGCGGCGTTCAAGGCAGGCATGGCGCCTTATAGACCCGTCGGCGGGACGGGCAATGCGGTCAGCGGCGGCACCGGCCATGGATTGGGGCGCTGACGCGGGGAGCGACGGGAGGGGAGCGGTGGGCGAGCCCGCCGCCTCCCCGAACGCGAACGAGGGTGGCCCCGGATGCGCGATCTATCGCTTTCGCCCCGGCGTGCTGAAATTGCTGGTGTGGCCTTCGCGCGATGCCTGGGCCCGCCACACCTTGGCAGCCGCCGCGAGCTTCGCCTCTGGCGCGATGCGGCCGATCATCTGCTCCATCTTCTGGCCGCCGCAGGACGGGCACACCGGCGTTTCCGACGCGCCGACCAGCAGTTCGCAATCCTTGTCGCACTCGGGACAATGAAAGTTGTAGAGCGGCACCGTCGAACCTCCGTTCCAGCCACACTGACGCCCCGCGCGGCGCCCGCAAATCTTTGATCTGCAAAGCGTTCGCGCACCGGATGCGCCGTGGCGCGCCGCTCCGTCGTCGCCCGGAGCGGCGCGCCCTGACATTTCGCAAGCAGGAAGCGGGCCAGATCAGTCCGCGACTTCGGTCTCGATGCCGAGCACCTGTTCCAGGACGCCGGCCGGGTCCTCGTCCTTCATCAGGGCGGTGCCGATGAGCAGGGCCTTCGCCCCCACGGCGCCGAGCCGGTCGCGGTCGGCGGCGGTGCCGAGGCCGCCTTCCGCCACCACCAACACCTTCTCCGGCGGGATCAGCGGGATCAGCGCCTCGCAGGTGCCGGGCTTGAGCTCGAAGGTATGTATGTCGCGGTTGGTCACGCAGATGAAGTCGGCGCCCGCGGCCAGCGCCGCCTCCACCTCCTCCGGGGTGTGGACCTGCACCAGCGGGTCCATGGCCACGGAGGCCGCACGCTCGCGGAACTCGGCCAGCTGCGGGCCCAGCAGGGCGGCGGACAGCATCACCGCGTCGGCCCCGGACAGGCGGGCCTCGATGATCTGGTACAGGTCGAAGATGATGTCCTGCGCCAGGAGCGGAATGCCCACCGCGCCGCGCACGGTGGCGAGGTCCGAATAGGAGCCGCGGAAGGCCTGCCGCTCCACCGCCACCGACAGCGCCGCCGCCCCCACCGCCTCGAAATCCTCGGCCAGCGGCTTGTAGGGCACCATGGTGCGGAACGAAGGATCAAACGGCGAGCCGCCCTTCAGCTCGGCGATGACGGCGGGCGCGCCGCCCGCCTTGAAGGCGGCCGCGAGCGCGCCGTGGAAGCCACGGGTCATGGGCATGTCGCCGACCTTGCCCTGGATCTGGCCGAGGGAGCGGCGCGCCTTGGCCTTGGCGAGCTGGTCCCGGCGCTGGACGATGAACGGCTTGAGCAGGCTTTGGTCTGGCAAGATCATGAACGAACGTCCGTCTCAAATGGGGCGCCGGAAGCCGACAGGCCGCCCCGGCGCGAAAAATGCCCCCCAAGCCTCACAGATTTCGCCGCGTTTCGCCACCACCGTGGCGCGGGTGCGGTGCGGTTTCCTCTTTCCACGGGCGGCGCAAGGAGCGATCATGAACATTATTCCATCGGTTCCGGTCTCTTCGACCGGTGCCGAAGGGGTTTCGCTCAGGCGCCGCGCGGGCTTGCACCAAAGGCGGATGGGAGAGGCCCCTGCGCTGCTGGCCCTTTTCTTCGCCCGAGAGATTTTTCGAGATGTTCACCCGCGTCTGCAAAGCCGAAACCGTGCCCGAAGGCGGCATGCGGCTCGTCATCGCCGATAGTCACCTGATCGTCCTGGCCTGGCCCGACAATGGGGAAATCAAGGCGTTCCAGGGCGTGTGCCCGCATTCCAACACGCCGCTGAACGAAGCGGAGTTCGACGGCACCATCATCACCTGCCCGCTCCATTTCTGGACCTGGGACCTCAACAGCGGTGACCCCGTCGAGCCCAAGGAGAGCCCGCTCGCGCAGTATCCGGTGAAGATCGAGGACGGCATCGTCTATATCGACACCGAGGGCGTCACGCCCCTGTTCGCGGCCCCCTGAGCCCCGGCGGCCCGGCCGGATGTAACCGCCGGGCCGGCCTGTGCCCGTACCCCGATGGATTGAGTGGCCGCCCTTCGGCCCGGAGCGCCCCGCTCCGGGCGGCTCGGCCGCAAGCCGGAGTTTGCCCGTGACACAAGAAACCGCCGTCATCGTCGGCGCCGGCAAGGGCCTCAGCGCGGCCCTCGCCCGCCGTCTCGCCAAGGAGGGCTTCCGCGTGGCCCTCGTCGCCCGCGACGTGGAGAAGCTCGCCGCCCTCGCGGCGGAGACCGGTGGCGTCGCCATCTCCGCCGACGCCCAGAGCCCGCAGGCCGTCGAGGCCATGTTCGCCGAGGTGGACCGCACCCTCGGCACCCCCGACCTCGTGGTCTTCAACGCGGCCATGCGCTATCGCGGCCCCATCGAGGTGCTTGATCCGGCGGACGTCATGGACACCTACGCGGTGGGCGCCTTCGCCGGCTTCCTCACGGCGCAGGCGGCGGCGCGGCGGATGCTCCAGCGCGGCTCCGGCTCCCTCTTCTTCACCGGGGCCACGGCCAGCGTGAAGGCCATGCCCCATTCGGTGCCGTTCGCCATGGCCAAGTTCGCGCTGCGCGCCCTCGCGCAGGGGCTGGCCCGCGAGCTTGGGCCGCGCGGCATCCATGTGGCCCACTTCGTCATCGACGGCGGCATCGCCTCGTCCTGGGCGACGGAGGGCGAAAGCGGCCCGCCGGACAAGTGGCTGGATCCCGCCGCCATCGCGGAGACCTATCTCGCCGTGCATCGCCAGCACCGCTCCGCCTGGACCGCCGAGATGGAACTGCGGCCCTGGGTCGAGAAGTTCTGATCGGAGCACCGTCGCGGCGCCCCCTGCGAGCGTTGTGGGCCGCCTGTGGGCGTGCCATCTTGCCCCTCTTGCGGGAGATCCTGGACAGGCCGACGCATCCGGGGCTCTTTCGCACATGCGCCATATGGGCGCGGCCGGACACGGACGGGCACCGCTCGTCCGATCCGGCTTGAAACGGGAGGGGACACCAAGATGGGAGGGGATACTTGCCGCATTCCATGGTGAACGGACGCCAGATCAAGGCCGCGCGGGCCCTGCTCGGCTGGTCCCGCAACGAGCTGGCGGACCGCACCGGTGTCACCGCGCCGACCGTGAAGGTGGTGGAGAAGGATTCGGGCGTGCTGGAATCGCTCGCCTCCACGCGTGCCCGCCTGTGTCATGTGCTCGAGGAGGAAGGCGTGGCCTTCCTCAATGGCGGCGCCATGGGCGTGCAACTCGTGCCGAAGGACGAGGGCCTGCGCACCGAAGATCTCAACGCCTCCAACGACGATTGACGCAAACCATGATCCTGCACCAATTCGCCGCCCGGCACTGGATCGTCGTCGCCATCATCCTGGTCATCGCGACGCTCGCCTATCTCGGCAGCTGGTCCTGATCGAGGGGGCGCCGGGACCTCCGCTCCCGGCGCCCCCGGTCTTGCCTCACCTGCTTGCCTCGCTTGCTTGCCTCACTCCACCAGCAGCAGCGCGAAACCGTCATAGCCCTTGGCGCCCACAGTCTGGACGGCCGTGGCGGACAGGCGCGGGTCGGCGCCCGCGAGATCGAAGAAGCGTCGCACTCCGATGACATTGGCGTCGGAACTGTCCGCCTCCAGCACCTTTCCACTGCGCACCACATTGTCGCAGACGATGACCGTGCCCGGACGCGACAGCCTGAGCGCCCAGTGGAGGTAGTCCGGATTGCTGGGCTTGTCGGCGTCGATGAAGATGAAATCGAACGGCCCCTGCCCTTCCGCCTCCAGCTTGGGCAGGGTGTCGATGGCCCGGCCCACGCGCAGGTCCACCTTGTCGGCAAGACCGGCGCGGGCAAGGTTCGCGCGCGCCACATCGGCATGGCGCGGCTCGAACTCCAGCGTCACCAGCTTGCCGTCCGCCGGCAAGGCGCGGGCGAGAAAGATGGCGCTGTAGCCGCCCAGCGTTCCGATCTCCAGGATGCGCTTCGATCCGATCATACGGGCGAAGAGGTGCAGCATCTGTCCCTGCGCCGCCGAGACGGAGATCGCCGGCAGGCCCGCCTCGGCGGAGGCTGCGAGCACCTCCTCCAGCACCGGATCGGCCGGCAGGAGGCGCTCGACGATATAGTCGTCCATACCGGCCCAGAGGGTCGCGCTCATGGTCACGTCTCCGTATCGCGTGTTCATGTCCGGCGGGCGTCAGTTGCTGCGGGCGTCAGTCCTGGTCGCTTTCGCGCGCGGCGCGGATCGAGAGCACCGCATAGGCCACCACCAGCGCCAGTTCCACCAGGGTGAAGAGGAGCAGGCGCGTCATGCCCGCCGGCGCCCAGGCGCCGAGCACCACCTGCGCCAGTGTGGCGATGAGCCACAGCACCACGGCCCACCCCGCCCTCAGCCACAGCCCGACGCCGGCGATGGGATCAATGATGGCGGCCCAGATGATGGCGGCCTGGGCCGCCATGGGCATGGCCTCGAAGCGGCTCTCCGGCCCGTCGCCGATGCCCAGGATCACCGCCCAGTGGATGATCCCCTCGATGAGCAGGAAGGCCGCGACGCCGCGCAGGAACAGGAACAGCCGCCGCCGCCAGGGCGTCAGGTTCTCCCACTGGGCGCGGGCACTGGCATCAATGGGATCGTAATGGCTCATGCACCGGGTGCCAGAAGTTCCAGTTCGTCGGGGATGGGATCGAAATGCGCCGCAATGACGGCGCTGTCCACATCCTCCAGTTGAGACGGCTGCCATTTCGGGGCGTTGTCGCGGTCGACGAGGACCGCGCGCACACCCTCATAGAAATCATGGCCGGCCATGACGCGCGTCACCACCCGCAATTCCAGCTTCAGGCATTCTCCGAGATCGAGCGCCCCGCCCCGGCGCATCTGCTCCATGGCGATGCACAGGCTGGTGGGGGAGCGCTGGCGCATCTCGCGGGCGGTGGCGGCGGCGAAGTCCGCATGGGTCCCGCCGGCCGCCGCCTGATCGAGCGCGGCGAGGATGGCTTCCACGGTGCCACGGCCGAACGCATCGGCGATGAAATCGGCGCGGTCGGCGAATGCGCCCGGCCCCGGATCGACGCGATGGTCGGCGAGGATGCGCTCCACGTCGCCGCCGGCGACAAGGGCTTCCTCCAGCGCGGGGAAGGCGCCGGAGGGGACCACGTCGGTGGCGAGCCCGCAGGCATGCGCCTCGGCGGCACGGATGCGGGTGCCGGTCAGCGCCAGGAACACGCCGAAGGCGCCGGGCAGGCGCGGCAGCACATGGGTGCCGCCCACGTCCGGGAAAAGGCCGATATTCACTTCCGGCATGGCGAAGAGATAGCGATCCCCCGCCACCCGGTGTGCCCCGTGGGCGGAGAGGCCGAAGCCGCCGCCCATGCAGATGCCGTCGATGAGCGCCACATAGGGCTTGGGAAAGCTGCCGATATAGTCGTTGAGGACATATTCCTCGCGGAAGAAGGCGAGGGCCTCCCCGGCACGGCCGCCGCGGCCGAGGTCGTAGATGGAGCGCACGTCGCCGCCGGCGCAGAAGGCCTTCTCGCCTGCGCCCTTGATGATGATGCGGGTGATGGCCGGGTCCTTCGCCCAGGCCCTGAGTCGGGGCAGGATCTCGCGCACCATGCCGAGATTAAGCGCGTTGAGCGCCTTCGGCCGGTTGAGGGTGATGATGCCGGCCGCGCCCTTCTCTTCCAGCAGAACCTCAGGTTCCGATGTCACTGCGCTCTCCCCTTCGCCGCCGATGATGCCGCTGAGCGGTTCCCCCGGCAGGGTTAGACGCGGCCCCGGACACCGTCAACGCGACGGCGCGCACTCCCGCCGTGCACGCTTGCACATCCCGTCCCTGCCCCTGCCCTCGCAGGGCGGCGCCCGGGCGGCTATAAGGAGCAAAGCGCGCCCGCACATGGGCGCCCCGGAACAACGAGCGCACCATGGCCTTCACCACGCCCCGCATCCGTCCCGTTTCCGAAGCCGAGCCGGCGCGCGCGCCGGGGCTCGACCTCGTCCATCGCCCGCGGCGCAACCGCAAGACCGACTGGGCGCGGCGGCTGGTGCGCGAGAACACGCTCACGGTGGACGACCTGATCTGGCCGATCTTCGTGATGAACGGCACCGCCACCCGCGCCCCCATCCCCTCCATGCCGGGCGTGGAGCGCCTGACCGTGGACGAGGCGGTGCGCGCGGCGGACATGGCGGCGAAGCTCAGGATCCCGGCGCTTGCCATCTTCCCTTACGTTGACCCCACACTGCGGGACCCCACCGGCAGCGAGGCGCTGAACGCCAACAACCTGGTCTGCCAGACCCTGCGCGCCATCAAGGCCGAGATCCCCGAAATCGGCCTCATCACCGACGTGGCCCTGGACCCCTTCACCAGCCACGGCCATGACGGCCTGCTGGAGGACGGGCGCATCCTCAACGACGAGACGGTGGACCTGCTGGTGCGGCAGGCGCTGGTGCAGGCGGAAGCCGGGGCCGACGTGATCGCGCCTTCCGACATGATGGACGGGCGGGTCGGCGCCATCCGTGCCGGGCTCGACGCGGCGGGCTTCGAGGACGTGCAGATCATGTCCTACGCCGCCAAGTATGCCTCGGCCTTCTACGGCCCGTTCCGCGACGCCATCGGCACCGCCAAGACCCTCTCCGGCGACAAGCGCACCTACCAGATGGACCCCGGCAACGGGCTGGAAGCCATCCGCGAGGCCGCCCTCGACGTGGAGGAAGGCGCCGACATGCTCATGGTAAAGCCCGGCCTGCCCTATCTCGACATCGTCTACCGGCTGAAGGAGACCTTCGGCCTGCCTACCTTCGCCTATCAGGTGTCGGGCGAATACGCGATGATCGAGGGCGCCATCCGCAACGGCTGGGTGGATGGCGACCGCATTGTTCCCGAGAGCCTGCTCGCCTTCAAGCGCGCCGGCGCCGACGGGATCCTGACCTATTTCGCGCCGCGCGTTGCCGAGCGGCTGGCCGCGCAGGGGTGAGGCCCGCGCCGGGAGAGACGATATGACAGCCTCCGCCGTCGCCAAAGGCAGCCTGAACGGCGACCTGCCCGTGACCTTCGCGGACGTGGAGGCGGCGCGCGCGCTGGTGAGCGGCGCCGTCCTGCGCACCCCCACCCTGCACGCCCCGCGCCTGTCCACCCTGACCGGCGCCGACGTGTACGTGAAGTACGAGAACTTCCAGGTCACCGCCTCGTTCAAGGAGCGGGGCGCGCTGGTGAAGCTGGCACGCCTCACGCCCGAGGAGGCGCGCCAGGGCGTCGTGGCCATGTCGGCGGGCAATCATGCCCAGGCGGTGGCCTATCACGGCACACGGCTGAAGATTTCCACCCTCATCGTCATGCCGGAGACCACACCGCAGGTGAAGGTGGCCGCCACCGAGGCCTTCGGCGCCGAGGTGGTACTGTTCGGCGAGACGGTAGCCGACGCCTTCGAGGAGGCCGAGCGCATCGCCAGGGCGCAGGGCCGCGTCTTCGTCCACCCCTATGATGACGCGGACGTGATCGCCGGCCAGGGTTCGCTCGGTCTTGAGATGATCGAGGACGCGCCGCCGCTGGACGCGGTGCTGGTGCCCATCGGCGGCGGCGGGCTCATCGCCGGCATGGCTCTGGCCTTTGCCGGGCGCTCCCCCGCGACCGAGGTGGTCGGCGTCGAGACCCAGCTCTATCCCGCCATGTGGTCGGCCATGACGGGGGAGGCGCGGCCCTGCGGCGGGCCGACGCTGGCCGAAGGCATCGCGGTGCGCAATGTGGGCGTCATCACCTCCCAGGTGGTGCGGCGCCTCGTGCCCCATGTGGTGCTGGTGGACGAGACCGCGCTGGAGCGGGCGGTGAACGCCTTCCTCATGCACCAGAAGACGCTGGCCGAGGGCGCCGGCGCCGCCGGCCTCGCCGCCCTGCTCGCCGAGCCGGAACGTTTCCGCGGCAAGACGGTGGGCCTCGTCGTCTCCGGCGGCAACATCGACCCGCGCATGATCGCCGGCATCCTGCTGCGGGAGCTGGAGCGGGAGGAGCGCATCGTCTCCTTCCGCCTGACCATCCTCGACCGGCCGGGCATGCTGGGGCGCATCGCGACGCTGCTCGGCAAGCTCGGCGCCAACATCCTGGAGGTGCATCACCGCCGCACCTTCCTCGACGTGCCGGCCAAGGGCACCCGCCTCGACCTGACGGTGGAGACACGCGACCAGGCCCATGTCGAATTGATCCAGAAGGCGCTGGAGAGCGAAGGCCTGCCGGTCCAACGCCTGGGCGCCGGAGGCGCCGACTGGTGATGGGCGCCGGAGGCGCCGACTGGTGATGGGCGCCGGAGGCGCCGACTGGTGATGGGCGCCGAAGGCGCTGACTGGTGACGTGCGCCGCGGGCGCAAACGGGGGAGGCCTGCCGCGATCTTGCGCCGCAGGTCCGGCCACACCACCTGAAGGTGTCGGAAGGAGCCATTGACCCATGAGCAACACCAGCGACACGTCCCGCGAGCCGCCGCGCATCGGTCTCTCCGACGCGGCGCCTCCCCATGCCTACGATCCGGTGACCCAGCCGGAATATTTCGAGGGCGTGCTCTCCCGGCGACTCATGGCCTTCCTCGTCGATGCCATCCTGATCTTCGGCGCCGTGGTGCTTTTCTATATCTTCGTCCTGCTGATGGGCGTGGTGACGCTGGGCTTGAGTTGGATCGCGTTCTTCTTCATCTGGCCGACCTTCGTCATCACGGCGCTCGCCTACAACGCCCTCACCCTCGGCTCGCCCGCCTCGGCGACGCTCGGCATGCGACTCATGGATATCGAGGTCCGCACCTGGTACGGCGCTCCCTGCTATGCGCTGCTCGGCGCGGTGCATGCGGTGTGCTTCTGGGTGTCGGTCTCGGTGTTCACGCCATTCGTGCTGCTGGTTGCCCTGTTCAACGACCGGCGCCGGCTGCTGCACGATTTCCTCGTGGGCACCGTGGTGGTGAACAACAGCCAGCGGGCGGATGCACTGCGGCGCCGGAGCTGATTTTTCGCCTTAGGAGCACCTTCGCCTTTGACCTCTTCCCGCGCAGCGGCGATGCTGTCTTTTCCTGAGGCACGAGTGCCGTGAGCGAGCATCCGCGCGATACGCCGCAATTCTATCTGACGGCCCCCTCCCCCTGCCCCTACCTGCCGGGGCGGGAGGAGCGGAAGGTGTTCACCCACCTGGTGGGCGACCGGGCGGCCAGCCTCAACGACGTGCTCACGCAAGGGGGGTTCCGCCGCAGCCAGTCCATCGCCTATCGCCCGGCGTGCGAAGGCTGCAAGGCCTGCGTCTCGGTGCGGATCTGCGTGGACGACTTCAAGGAAAGCCGCAGCTTCCGTCGCATCCAGCTGGAGAATGCGGACCTCATCGGCCAGATCAAGCCGGCGACCCCCACCTCCGAGCAGTACGCCCTGTTCCGCAGCTACGTCACCGCCCGCCACGGCACCGGCGGGATGGCCGACATGAGCGTGCTCGACTACGCGATGATGGTGGAGGACACCCACGTCCACACCCGTCTCGTGGAATATCGCAAGCGCGGGCCGGACAGCCGCATCATTCCCCGCGGCACCGGCGACCTCATGGCGGTGGCGCTGACGGACGTCCTCGTCGACGGCCTGTCCATGGTCTATTCCTTCTACAACCCTCAGGTGCAGAATCGTTCTCTCGGTACCTTCCTGATCCTCGACCACATCATCCGGGCGCGACAGATGGGGCTGCCTTACGTCTATCTCGGCTACTGGGTGCAGGGCTCGCGCAAGATGGATTATAAGCGCCGCTATCTTCCGCAGGAGCGCCTGACGCCCCACGGCTGGGAGCGGGTGGACAAATAGCGGCGTCGAACGAGGCGTCCGGGGGGAGCCGCGTGAGCTATTTCAGCAATGCCTTGAATATCTTCATCGCCGTCTTCGCGGCCCTCTTCCCGATCGTCAATCCGCTCGGCGGCGCACCCATCTTCCTCAATTTCGTGCGCGGCTGCTCCAAGCAGACGCGGGACGCACTGGCCCGCAGCGTGGCCATTTACGGTTTCCTGCTGCTGCTCGGATCGCTTGCCATCGGCGCGCAGGTGCTGCTGTTCTTCGGCATCACCCTGCCGGTGCTGCGGGTGGCCGGCGGCGTGGTGGTGACCTCGGTCGGCTGGAACCTGCTGCACCAGGGCGACGAGCCTGCCAAGCGCGCGGACGGAACGCCGCTGGACGACGCCCACGCCCAGGATCAGGCCTTCTATCCGCTGACCCTGCCGCTCACCGTCGGCCCCGGCTCCATCGCCACCACCATTGCGCTTGCGGCCAGCCACAAATCCACCTTCCAGACCGACCTTGTCATGTCGCTGTCGTCCCTGGTCGGGGCGGTGGCCGGGCTTCTGGCGGTGGCGCTGACCGTCTATTTCGCCTTCCGCGAGGCTCCCACCATCGAGCGTGTCCTCGGCAAGAATGGCACCAACGTGCTGGTGCGCCTGTTCGCCTTCATCCTGTTCGCCATTGGCGTGCAGATCGTGTGGCTGGGCATGCGCGACCTGCTCGGCGAAATTCCGCGACGCTGAACCGTCCCTTCATTCAACCCAGCCATACCGTCGCGGGACTGCATCCGCGCTTCGCCTCCTGTTAGAAGGCTCGAAATTCCACGCGCCTCAGGCAGGAGCACGCCATGTCCGTTTCCGACCATCCCGTCCGCCGCGTCGCCGTGATCGGGGCGGGAACCATCGGCGCGAGCTGGGCCGCGCTGTTCCTGTCCCGCGGGCTCGACGTGGTGGTGAGCGATCCGGCGCCGGGTGCCGCCGAGGCCACCCAGCGCCTCATCTCTGCCGCCTGGCCCATCCTGATGGAGCTCGGCGGCGAAGGCGCGATCGACCCCACGAGCTGGCGCTTCGAGGCCGATCCGGTGAAGGCGGTGGCGGGCGTGGACTTCGTGCAGGAGAACGCGCCCGAGCGCTACGAGCTGAAACAGAAGCTGTTTCCCGCCATCGACGCGGTACTGCCGCCGCAGGTGGTGATTGCCTCCTCGTCTTCCGGCCTGCTGGTGAGCCGCATCGCCGAGGGCTGCCGCCATCCCGAGCGCTGCATCATCGGCCACCCGTTCAATCCGCCGCACCTGATCCCGCTGGTGGAGGTGGTGGGCGGCGAAAAGGCGAGCCGCGCGGCCATCGCCACCGCCATGGATTTCTACCGGGCCATGGGCAAGCACCCCATCGAGATCCGCAAGGAGGTCGCCGGCCACGTGGCCAACCGCCTGCAGGCGGCCCTGTGGCGCGAGGCCATCCATCTGGTGGAGCAGGGCGTGGTTTCAGTGGCGGACGTGGATGCGGCCGTCTGCGAAGGCCCCGGTCTGCGCTGGGCGCTCATGGGCCAGCACATGACCTTCCATCTGGGCGGCGGCCAAGGTGGCCTTGCCCATTTCATGCACCACCTTTTGCCTGCGGTGGAGACGTGGTGGGACGATCTCGGCACGCCGAATATGACGCCGGAGCTTCAGGCGAGGCTGGTTGAAGGCGTGACGGCGGAAGCCGCCGGCCGCTCCATCGCCGAACTGGCGCAGCGGCGCGATACCCTGCTGACGCAGATCGTGGCGTTGAAGCACGCCCATGATGCGGTCGAGGAAAAGCAGGACCTCAGCGACCGGCTCGATGAGGCGCTGGAGGAGAGCTTCCCGGCCAGCGACCCGGTGGCGGTGCACCGGGCGGATTGAGGGCGGCCCCCTCTCCCCTTGCAGGGAGAGGGGTTCCGCGGTTTGAGGCTTCAGGCCAGCGCCTTCAGCGCGGTCTTGCCGGCGTAGCGGGCGCTGTCGCCCAGTTCCTGCTCGATGCGCAACAGCTGGTTGTACTTGGCCGTGCGGTCGGAACGGGCCAGCGAGCCGGTCTTGATCTGCCCGCAATTGGTGGCCACCGCGAGGTCGGCGATGGTGGCATCCTCGGTCTCGCCCGAGCGGTGGGACATGACGGCCCGGTAGCCGGCCTTGTGGGCCATTTCCACCGCGTCCAGCGTCTCGGTGAGGGAGCCGATCTGGTTGACCTTCACCAGGATGGCGTTGCCCACGCCCTCCTTGATGCCGCGCGACAGGCGCTCCACGTTGGTGACGAACAGATCGTCGCCCACCAGCTGGCACTTGGAGCCGACCGTGTCGGTGAGGAGCTTCCAGCCCACCCAGTCGTCCTCGGCCATGCCGTCCTCGATGGTGACGATGGGATACTTGGCCACGAGCTCGGCGAGGTAGGCCACCTGGGACTCGATGTCGCGCACCGTGCCCTCGCCCTCATAATTGTAGACGCCGTTCTTGAAGAACTCGGTGGAGGCGCAGTCGAGGCCGAGATAGACGTCGTCGCCCGGCTTGAAGCCGGCCTTCTCGATGGCTTTGAGCACGAATTCCAGCGCCGCCTCGGCGGAGGCGAGGTTGGGGGCGAAGCCGCCCTCGTCGCCCACATTGGTGTTGTGGCCGGCGTCCTTCAGGCCCTTTTTCAGGGTATGGAAGATTTCCGCGCCCCAGCGCAGGCCCTCGGCGAAGGAGGGGGCGCCGGCGGGCAGGATCATGAATTCCTGGAAGTCGATGGGGTTGTCCGCGTGGGCGCCGCCATTGATGATGTTCATCATGGGCACCGGCAGCACGCGGGCATTGACGCCGCCCACATAGCGATAGAGCGGCAGGCCCTTGGATTCGGCCGCGGCCTTGGCGACGGCGAGCGACACGCCGAGGATGGCGTTGGCGCCCAGGCGGCCCTTGTTGGGGGTGCCGTCCAGCGCGAGGAGGGCGGCGTCGATGTGGGCCTGGTCCTCGGCCTCATAGCCGCCGATGGCGTCGAAGATCTCGCCGTTGACCGCGTCCACCGCCATGCCGACGCCCTTGCCGAGATAGCGGCCGGCGTCGCCGTCGCGCAGCTCCACCGCCTCGTGGGCGCCCGTGGATGCGCCCGAGGGCACTGCGGCGCGACCGAGCGAGCCGTCTTCCAGCACCACGTCCACCTCCACGGTGGGATTGCCGCGGCTGTCCAGAATTTCGCGTCCGATGATGTCCACGATGGCGGTCATGAAGACTCCTTCCCTGCGTCGTCCCGTGCGGCACGGCGAATGGGAAGGACAAATTTTCGCCCCTGCCCCGGCCGCCACCGGGAAACCCGAAGGCCCCAGCCTCTCAGGCGTGCCGCTTCTAGCGCGATCTTTTGCGCCTGCGAAGAGGCTGAACGGCGCTTCGCCGCAAATCGGCCGGACGGCGGTTGAACATTACGGCCGGCGCGGGTAGAGCACCCGCTCTTCCGCCGCAGGAAACGAGATATGACCGATCGCCCGCTCCAGCTCGGCGTCAGCGCCGCCTTGCCTGCTTCTCCCGAGGAAGCCGTGCTCGACCGCGTGCCGAACCCGCATCCGGACGTGGACTATGTGGCGCGCTTCACCTGCCCGGAATTCACCTCCCTGTGCCCGGTGACGGGGCAGCCGGATTTCGCGCACCTCGTCATCGACTATGTGCCCGACCAGTTCCTCGTGGAGTCGAAGTCTCTCAAGCTGTACATGGGCAGCTTCCGCAACCACGGCGCGTTCCACGAGGATTGCACCGTGGCGGTGGGCAAGCGCCTGGTGGACCTGCTCCAGCCCCGTTTCCTGCGTATTGCCGGCTACTGGTATCCGCGCGGCGGCATCCCCATCGACGTGTTCTGGCAGACCGGAAAGCTGGCCGAGGGCGTGTGGTTGCCGGATACGGGGGTTGCGCCCTACCGCGGTCGCGGGTGAAGCTGTCCGTTCCGGAGCTGCCGACGCCAGAACAACACCAGGGCGGCCCGGGGGAGGACGGAGGGCACGGATTATGCCGAAGCTCATTGTCACCAACGGTGAATCCGCGGCTGATCGCCTGCGCGCGGCGGGGATCAGGGGCCATATCCTGCCGTGGCAGGATATGCTCCACGACGGACCGGTCCCGCCCGGCACCGACCTCGAGGAGGTGTCGGACGTGCGCGCCGATTTCCTCTCGCAGGCGCTGGGGCTGCCCTTCGACGAGGTCCGGGCGGATTTCGCCCACCGCGACGCGCAGGTGGAGGTGCATGTGGCCTACCGCGAGGTGGAGCTGTGGTTCGAGCATGACCTGTTCGACCAGCTCCAGCTGATCCAGGTCCTCGCCTATTTCGCCCACCAGCCGGAGCGCATGGGCATCAGCCTGGTGCAGGCCTCCCACTATCTGGGGATGATGGACCCCGACAGTGTGCGCGCGCTGGAGACCGCCCGCGCGCCGGTCAGCCACCTCCAGCTGGAAACCGCGCGCGAGGCCTGGGACGCTTTCACCGCCCCCACGCCGCGCCCGCTCGCCACTTTCCTCTCGAGGTCGCAGGTGTCCCGCGTTTATGAGGTGCTGCCCCATCTGGCGCCCGCGCTCCATCGGCTCATCGCCGAGCTGCCGGCGCCCAAGAGCGGGCTGTCGCTGACCGAGGAGCGCATCCTGCGGCAGCTTCAGGACGGACCCGTGAAGGTGGCGCACCTCTATGCCGCCGTGCATTCCATGGACGAGGCGCAGTTCCTCGCCGACCTGCCGTTCTTCCTGCGCCTCGACGGCCTCGCCTTCGCCCACGAGCCGCTGATTTCCGGCCTGCCGTTCCGCTCCAGCGAAGCGGCGGGCATGCGCTTTTCCCCCGGCAGCGACAGCGCAGCCGAGCGCAGCTACCGCACCTATGCCGCGGCCGAGATCGCGCTGACGCCCGCGGGCGCGGCGGCGCTGAAGGGCGGCTTCGACCATGCCTGCGAGAATGCCGTGGACCGCTCCATCGGCGGAACGCATCTCCAGCCCGGCGCCATGTGGCGCTTCGACCGGGCGTCCGGCAGCCTCGTGCTGCCGAATTAAAGCCGCCGGTCGGCGCTTTCTAGTGGATCAAAGAGTTGTGGTTCCGACCCCGTTTTCCGGCTTCGCCTCCTGCTCGCCATGGGCCTTGAAGGCGGCGAAGGCGAGCACGGTGAGCGGCGTGGCGAGCACCACGCCGAGGGCGCCGAACACATTGCCGAACGCCACCACCGCGAACAGCGTCACCGCGGGCGGCAGCGACACCATGCGCTGCTGGAGCAACGGGGTGATCACGTTGCTCTCCGATTGCTGCACGATGACGAAGACCAGCAGGGTCCACAGCCCCGAATCGACGCCCAGCGTCAATGCGATGAGCACGGCGGGTGCCGCGGCCACCACAGGCCCGATCATGGGGACGAACTCGGCGAGCCCTGCGAACAAGGCGAGCGCCAGCGCCGAAGGCACCCCCACGATGGTGAGGCCGATGAAGGTGAGCACGCCCACCACCACCATGGCGATGAGCTGCGCCTTCAGGAAATGCCGCAGGTCCTCGGACACGGCAGCGAGCCGCAGCGCCACCGCCGGCCTGTCGGCCTCGGCCCAGAGCGACAGGAACATGCGCCGGTAGAGGTCCGGCGACGCGGCGAAATAGATGCCGCCCACCACCACCAGGAAGCTGCCCAGCACCACCTGGAACAGGTTGCTGGTCAGCCCCTGCACGGCCGAGATCACCGTCTCGCCGGAGGGCGCAGCCGCCTCGGCCCGGCGCAGCAGGTCGTCGCCCATGCCTTCCAGGTGGAAGCGCTGCTCGAAGGCGCGCCAGGCGGCGGGCAGTTCATTGATCAGCTCGGCGATCTGCACCTGGATGGTGGAGCCGAACAGATGGAGGGTGAGCCCGATGCCGCCGAACACCAGGAGCGCAACCGGGAATACCGCGTAGCGCTCGGGAAAACGGGTGAGGCGCGCGAACGGCTCCGCCAGCGCGTGCAGGGCCAGCGACACCAGCATGGCCGCGAACACCTGGAGGAACACGTCGATGATCTTGAAGGAGAAATAGGCGAGCGCAAGGACGATGCAGGCGACGGCGACGCGCCGCGCCACGAGCCAGTCGGAAGTCATGATGTCCTCTTGCCGGGAAAGCGCCGTGCGGCCTGTATAGCCCGAATAGACAGCGCCGCACATGCTCGGGTGAACGACAGCGCCGGCCTTGGCGCTCCAGCCCCCTCTCCCGCTTGCGGGGGAGGATTCTAGAGCACGCGCCGATCTGCTTGCATCGCAAGCTGATCGAACAACGCGTTCTCTTTCTTGAGCTTAGAGGGCGATTCACCGATCAGATTGATTCAATCTGATCGGATCGCGCTCTAGAACACGCGCCGATCAACTTTCATCGCAACCTGATCGGCGCCGGTCCTAAGCCGCCTCCACCGACACCACCCCGGGGATGGCCTTGATGGCCCCGGCGATCTGCGGGGAAATGGGATATTTGCCGGGCAGGCTTACTTCCACCTCGGCCCGCGCATCCTCCACCAGCAGGATCAGGCTGACCTCGCCCGATCCCGCATCTGCGGCCTTGCCGTCGGCGAGGCGGCGGGCGATGCCCTCGATGGGCTCGGGGGAGCGCAGAAAGATGCGCAGGCCCTTCTGGTGGCGGGCGGTGACGGGATCGAGCTTCTCGCAGGAATTGATGCGCACGCGCACGTCCTCGCCCTGAAGCTCGGCGGCCACCATCATCAGCAGCGGCGTGCCCGGTTCCAAAAGGTCGCGATAGTGCGCGAGGCCTTCGGAGAAGATCACCGCCTCGTAATGGCCCGAGGGATCGGACAGGCCGACGATGCCCATGCGGGTGCCCGACTTGGTGCGCCGCTCCTGCTTGGACACCACGGTGGCCGCAAGCCGCCCCGCCGCCGCACCCGAGCGCACCGCACGGGAGAAGTCGGCGAAGGACTGCACCCGCATCTTCTTCAGGGCATCCGCATAGTCATCCAGCGGATGGCCGGTGAGGAAGAAGCCGATGGCGTCATATTCCTTCTGCAGCCGTTCGGACGGCAGCCAGGGCGCCGCCTCCGGAATGGGCAGGGACGCCGCCGAGGGGCCGGAGCCGAACATGTCGTTCTGGCCGGACTGGGCGTTCGCCTCCACGCGCTGGGCCTCGGCCACGATGGATTCGATGGCGGCGAACGCCCGCGCCCGGTTCTTCTCCAGAACGTCGAAGCAGCCGGCGGCCATCAGGCTTTCCAGCGTGCGCTTGTTGACCAGCTTCACCGGCAGGCGAGAGGCGAAATCCGCAAAGCTCTTGAAGGGCTTATCGCCGCGCGCCTGAACCAGCGCATCCACCGCCGCCCCGCCCACGCCCTTGATGGCGGCCATGGCGTAGATGATCTTGCCATCCTTCACCGCGAATTCGCGGGCCGACAGGTTGATATTGGGCGGCACCACCTCGATGCCGAGGCGCTGGGCCTCCTGCCTGAATTCCGCAAGCTTGTCGGTGTTCCCCATGTCGAGGGTCATGGAGGCGGCGAGGAACTCGGTGGGGTAGTTCGCCTTCAGCCATGCCGTCTGGTAGGCGACGAGGGCGTAGGCTGCGGCGTGGGACTTGTTGAAGCCGTAGTCGGCGAACTTGGCCAGCAGGTCGAAGATGGTGTCCGCCTGCGCCTTCTCGATGCCGCGCCCGGCGGCGCCCGACACGAAGCGCTCGCGCTGCTTCTCCATCTCGGCGCGGATCTTCTTGCCCATGGCCCGGCGCAGCAGATCGGCCTCACCCAGCGAATAGCCCGCCATGGCCTGGGCGATCTGCATCACCTGTTCCTGGTAAATGATGACGCCGAACGTCTCCTTCAGATAGGGCTCCAGCATGGGATGGAGATAATCCGGCTGGGCGCGGCCGTGTTTGCAATCGCAATAGACCGGGATGTTGGCCATGGGGCCGGGCCGGTACAGCGCCACGAGGGCGATGAGGTCCTCCACCCGGTCGGCCTTCATGTCCACCAGCGCGCGGCGCATGCCCGCGCTTTCCACCTGGAACACGCCCACCGTCTCGCCCTTGCCGAGCATGGCGTAGGTCTTGGGGTCGTCCAGCGGGATCTTGGAAATGTCGAGCTCGATGCCGCGCTGGTGGACCAGCTTCACCGCCTTGTCGATGGTGGTCAGCGTCTTCAGGCCCAGGAAGTCGAACTTCACCAGGCCGGCCTGCTCCACCCATTTCATATTGTACTGGGTGACCGGCATGTCGGACTTGGGATCGCGATAGAGCGGCACCAGCTCGTGCAGCTTCCTGTCGCCGATCACGATGCCCGCCGCATGGGTGGAGGCGTGGCGGTTGAGCCCCTCCAGCTTCACCGCGATGTCGAAGGCGCGCTTCACCACCTCTTCCTGGTCGCGCGAGGCCTGGAGGCGCGGCTCGTCCTCGATGGCCTGCTTCAGCGTGACCGGATTGGCCGGGTTCTGCGGCACCAGCTTGCAGAGCTTGTCCACCTGCCCGTACGGCATCTCCAGCACGCGGCCCACGTCGCGCAGCACGCCGCGCGCCTGGAGGGTACCAAAGGTGATGATCTGCGCCACCTGGGCGCGGCCGTAGCGCTCCTGCACATAGTGGATCACCTCGTCGCGGCGTTCCTGGCAGAAGTCCACGTCGAAGTCGGGCATGGACACGCGGTCCGGGTTCAGGAACCGCTCGAACAGCAGGCCGAAGCGCAGGGGGTCGAGGTCGGTGATCTGGAGCGAATAGGCCACCAGCGAGCCGGCGCCCGATCCACGCCCCGGCCCCACCGGGATGTCGTGGGCCTTGGCCCACTTGATGAAGTCCGACACGATGAGGAAGTAGCCGGGGAACTTCATCTTGGTGATGACGGAAAGCTCGTAGGCGAGCCGCTCCTCGTAGGTGGCGATGTCGAGCCCCGGCGCCGGCCCGTGCTTTGCGAGGCGCTGGGCAAGGCCCTCCTTCGCCTGCCGTTCCAGCTCGGCGGCCTCCTCGGCGAGGGGATCCCCCTCCCCCCCGCCGGAAGTGAAGCGCGGCAGGATGGGCTTGACGGTGCGCACCCGATGGGCACAGCGCTGGGCGATCTCGACCGTATTGGCCGTGGCCTCGGGCAGGTCGGCAAACAGGGCGAGCATTTCGGCGCGGGTCTTGAAGCGGTGCTCGGGCGTCAGCCGGCGCCGGTCGCCCTCCGACAACAAGCGGCCCTCGGCGATGCACAGCAGCCCGTCATGGGCCTCATAGTCGGTCTGGCTGGCGAAGAAGGGCTCGTTGGAGGCGACGAGCGGAATGCCCTTGGCATAAGCGAGGTCGAGCAGTCCCGCTTCGGCGAGGCGCTCGGCGTCGGTGTCGTGGCGCTGGATCTCCACATAGAGCCGGTCGCCGAACAGGGAGGCGAGCAGGTCGAGCCGCTCCGCCGCCAGCTCCGGATGGCCGGACACCAGCGCCTTGTCGATGGGGCCGGCCGGCCCTCCCGTGAACGCGATGAGGCCGTCATGGGCCTCGGCGAGCCAGTCGGGCAGGATGCGCGGCTCGTCCTCGCTCGCGGTTTCCAGAAACGAGCGGGAAACGAGGCGCATCAGGTTGCGCCACCCCGGCTCCGACTGGGCGAGCAGCACGATGCGCGGCCGCTTCGGCCGGATCGCCCCGCGCGGGCCCGCCGGCTCCGGCAGGTCGAGGGCGAGGGACACGCCGGCGATGGGCTGGATGCCCGCGCCCGCCATCTTTTCGGAAAACTCCAGCGCGCCGAAGAGGTTGCCCGTATCGGTGAGGGCAATGGCCGGCTGCGCGTCCGCCTTCACGAGGTCGGCCAGCTTGCCGATGGAAAGTGCCCCCTCCAGCAGCGAATAGGAGGAATGGACGTGCAGATGGATGAAGCCGGGATCGGGCATGGACCGGAGCGGGTGCGAGGAGAGTCGAATGCCGGTGATCTTAGAGCGCGATCCGATCAGATTGAATCAATCTGATCGGTGAATCGCCCTCTAAATTCAAGAAAGAGAACGCGGTGCCCGATCAAGCTGATCGGCGCGTGCTCTAGAGCGAAGGGGCGATCAAGGTCACTGTGGGAAAATAGGTCGCGTAGCGGCCGCGATCCCGAGTCAGGAGCGGTCGCCCGACGATGGCGGCATGGGCTCCGATGAGAAAGTCCGGCAGCACGCCCGTGCGGGAGCCGCCCGCCTTGCGGTATTGGCCGAAGATCTTGCCTGCCAGAAAGAGCGCCGCGCGGGGCGTCTCGACGAGGGTGATGCCGGCGACTGTGAAAAATTCGTCCACCGCCTCGACACGGGCATAACGCACGGACAGCTCGGCATACACCATGGGATCGGCGAGGAGCGGACCGTCCAGCGCTGCCGCTTCGAGATGCTCTTCCGACCACGTCGCCCAGACCGGATCGTCCGTCACCAGATCGAGCAGCACGTTAGTATCCACGAAGGTCATCGCCGCCGGCTCATCGCTCGCCGCGAGTGAGCGCCATGATGGCGTCGGTGCTGAGGCCCGCCCCCGCATGGCCGCGCAATTTTGCGAACCGGCCGTGATGCGCGTCCTCCCCAACCTTGGTGAAGATCACACGATCACCCTCCAGCCGGAACTCCACCGCGCTGCCCGGCGTGATGCCGAGCAGATCGCGCACCCGCTTGGGAACCGTCACCTGTCCTTTGCGTGTCACCGTGCTGGCCATTTGGTAATACCTCGCACACTATGCGCATTACCTACCATAGGGACCTCGCCGCCGCGAGCGTTGCGCCTTTGCCCTCCGGTCTTTCCAGCTCCTGGCTGTTCTGGGCCCTGTTGTCCGCCGCGTTCGCGGCGCTCACCGCCATTTTCGCCAAGGTGGGGGTGGCGAATATCCATTCCGACCTCGCGACGCTGCTGCGCACGGTGATCATCCTTGCGCTCGTGGCGGCGATGGTGGGGTTCGGCGGCTCCTGGCAGGCGCCCGGCGAGATCCCGGCGCGCACGTGGATCTTCCTGATCCTGTCGGGCCTTGCCACCGGAGCGTCGTGGCTGTGCTATTTCCGCGCGCTGAAGCTCGGCGACGCCGCGCGGGTGGCGCCGGTGGACAAGCTGAGCGTGGTGCTGGTCGCCATCTTCGGCATCGTGTTCCTGGGCGAGCGCCTGAGCGCGCTCGCGAGCCTCGGCGTCGTCCTCATTGCCGCCGGGGCGGCGCTGGTGGCGCTGGGATAGCGCCCCCGAAATACCGGCTCAGAAGTGGCTGAAGCTGCCGGCGCCGAGGTTGAGGGCATGGCCGCCGGCATCGGTCACATCAAGGCCGGGCTGCTCCCGCGTCTCGCCGATCAGCGCCACCGGCACGCCGGCCCTCGCGGCCTCGGCAGTGAAGGCGTGGACCAGGGCATGGGGCACGCAGGCCACCACCTCGTAATCGTCCCCGCCGGTGAGCGCGGCCGCGAACAGGCTGCCGTCCGCTGCGATGGCCGCCGCAGCGGCAGCCGACAAGGGTACCCGTCGCGCCTCGATGCGGCCGCCGCAGCCCGAGGCGGCGAGCATCTTCGCCACGTCACCGGCCAGCCCGTCGGATACGTCCATGGCGGCTTTCGCATAGCGGCGCAGGACCGGGGCGATGGCGAGCCGCGGCTGGGGATGAAGATAGCGATCCAGGAGATGGCCGCGCTGCTCGTCGCTCAGGCCCGCGAAGGCCGCCCCCGCTCCGTCCTGCCGCAGCCGCAGGCCCAGTGCCGCGTCGCCGATGGTCCCGGTGACGAGGAGGGACTGGCCGGGCCTTGCCCCGGTGCGCGGCACGAACGCCCCCTTCGGCACCGAGCCCAAAGCGGTGAGCGTGATGGTGACCGGGCCGGGGGTCGAAACCGTATCGCCGCCGAGGATGGGGCACAGATAGCGCTCCGCATCCTCGCCCAGCGCAGCGGCGAAGGCTTCCATCCAGGCCTCGGGCGTGTCCTTGGGCAGGGCCAGCGCCAGCAGTGCGCCGAGCGGGTCGGCGCCCTTGGCCGCGAGGTCCGAAAGGTTCACCCGCAGCGCCTTGCGGGCGATGGATGCGGGCGGATCATCGGCGAAGAAATGGACTCCCGCCACCACCGCATCCTTGGTGAGGACGAGGTCGCAGCCCTCGGGCGGGGTGAGCAGAGCGGCGTCGTCGAGCAGGCCGAGCGCGGCGGGCGAGCCGGCGATGGGGCGCAGGAAGCGCGCGATGAAGCGATCCTCGCCCGATCCCCCTGCCCCGCCGCCCTCCATCTCAGCTGCCCTTGAACTCGTCGGGGCGCAAATCGTGGGCCAGCGTGTCGAGCACGGCATTGACCATGCCGGTCTCGTCGCGATCGAGGAAGGCGCCGGCCACGTTCACATATTCGGTGATGACCACGCGGGCCGGCACGTCGGGCTTGGATGCCAGCTCGAAGGCGCCGGCACGCAACACCGCCCGCAGCACCGCTTCCACCCGCTTCAGCGGCCAGCCCTTGGTCAGGGCATTGTCCACCATGGGGTCGATGCGGCGCTGGTCGTTCAGCACCCCCTCCACCACGGCGCGGAACAGGCGCACGTCGGCCTCGGGGAACTCGACGCCCTCCACCTCCTGGCCGAGCCAGTGGCTCTCGAACTCGGCGAGGATGTCGTTGAGCGGGGTCTGGGCGAGGTCCATCTGGTAGAGCGCCTGCACCGCGCCGAGGCGGGCCGCGCTCTTCTTCATGGGCTTTGCCGGGGCGTTCACGTCCTTCATGCTTCCAGCCGCCGCTTGAGGCGCAGCAGGGTGAGCGCCGCTTCCGCTGCGCCGCCACCCTTGTTGCCCTCGGAGACGCGGGCGCGCTCCCAGGCCTGGGCCTCGGTGTCCACGGTGAGGATGCCGTTGCCCACCGGCAGCGCATGCGCCATGCCGAGGTCCATGAGCCCGCGGGCGGATTCCCCGGCCACGATCTCGAAATGATAGGTCTCGCCGCGGATGACCACGCCGAGGCCGACCACAGCATCCACCGCATCGCCGGAGACCTCGGAGGCCTCCAGCGCGATCTCGGCGGCGATGGGAACCTCCAGCGCGCCGGGCACGGTGATCACCTCCACCTCCACGCCGGCCGCCTCCAGCACCGCGCGGGCGCCGGCCAGAAGCTCGTCGGCGAGGGCCTCGTAATAGCGGCCCTCCACGATGAGCACCCGGGCGCCTTCCAGCGAACCGCCGTTGAGCGAGGCGTCGCCCGCGCTTTCCCTGCGCGTCGTGACCATGGGACTTGTCTCCAGAACTGTGCGGCGCCGCGCGGCGCCGGAATTGGCCGCGAGGCGTACTAGGCCCGGGGGAACTCCGCAAGCCGGGCGGCATAGCGGGCCATGAGGTCCGCCTCGAAATTGACCGTGTCCCCCGCCTTCACGCCCCCCCAGGTGGTGACCGCCAGCGTGTGGGGAATGAGCAGGCAGGAGAAGGTGTTGCCCTCCACCGTGTTCACCGTGAGGGAGGTGCCGTCGAGGGCCACGGAGCCCTTCGCCGCCACGAAGCGGGCAAGCTGTTCCGGCACCTCGAACACGAAGCGCGTAGTGGAGCCCAGATCCTCCCGCGACACCACCTTCGCCGTGCAGTCCACGTGGCCGGAGACCATGTGGCCGCCCAGCTCGTCGCCCAGCTTCAGCGAGCGCTCCAGATTGATGCGCCGGCCCTGGGTCCAGCCGCCCACGGTGGTGACCGCCAGCGTCTCCGGCGCCGCATCCACGGTGAAGAGCGTGCCGCGCGGGCCGCCGGCCGTCACCGAAGTGACGGTGAGGCATACGCCCGCATGGGCGATGGAGGCGCCCACGTCGATGCCCGTCGCCTCGAACGCGGTGGCAATGGTGAGGGTCTTGACCTCCCCCTTCGTCTCCACGGCGACAAGATCGCCCATGTCGGTGACGATGCCGGTGAACATCACTTTTCTCCTTCAGGTGGAGGCTGCCGTGCCCAACCCAGGTCCGACAGGATTTGCGCCATCGGCGGCAGCCATCCGGCCCGATGCATGCCGGCCATTGTGAAGAACACGCTCGCGGCTAGTGCAAGAGCACCGATCAGCGCACGCACCGGATGCTTCGCGCAGGTGGGATCGGTATGGCGCGTGACGGCGCCGCCAACCGTTTTCAGAATCCAATCGAAGACCCACTGCATGTCCGTGGTGGCCTGTCAGCGTCTCCACAAGCGCACGAGCCGGTCGGCGCCAAGCTCGGCGCGCTCCACCTCGGCGAAGCCCACGGGGGCGAAAAGGCGGCCGAGCGGACGGCCGGCCAGGGCATCATAGGCATCCGGTCCCAGCAGCACCGGGCTGTGGAAGACAGCCACCTCGTCCACCAGGCCAGCCTCCAGGAAGGCCGCGGCGGTGGTGGGGCCGCCCTCCACCATCAGCCGGGTGATGCCGAGCAGGCCCAGAAGCTTGAGCACCGCCGGCAGATGCAGCCGCCCCTCCACGCCGCCGCGCGGGGCGCGCAGCACCTCGACGCCCTTCTCCATGAGGGCGGCAGCGCGCTCGGCCGGGGCATCCTCCGCCGCGATCACCCAGACCGGGACATCGCAGGCGGTGCGCACGAGCGCGCTTTCAAGGGGTATGTCGAGCCCGCTGTCGAGCACGAGGCGCACCGGGGAGCGGTCCTCATGGCCTTCCAGCCGGCAGGTGAGCATGGGGTCGTCCGCCGTCACCGTGCCGAGGCCCACCAGGATGGCGTCCGAATGGGCGCGCATGAGATGCGCCCGCGCCCGCGCCTCGGGTCCGGTAACCACCGCCGGACGCGGCCCGGCAAGGGCCGCCTTGCCGTCGGCGGAGACCGCCATTTTCAGCAGCACATGGGGCCGGCCCCCGGTGACGCGGCGGATATGGCCGGCATGGTCGGCCAGCGCCTGCTCGGCGCCCACGCCCACAGTCACCCAGATGCCGGCGGCGCGCAGGCGGGCGACGCCGCGCCCCTTCACCCGATGATCGGGATCCTCGATGGCGGCCACCACCCGGCGCACCCCGGCGGCGATCACCGCACCGGCGCAGGGCGGGGTACGGCCATGATGGGAGCAGGGCTCCAGCGTCACATAGAGCGTGGCACCTCGGGCCGCCTCCCCCGCCTGGGCGAGGGCGATGGGCTCCGCATGGGGGCGGCCGGTGGCGGCGGTGGCGGCGGCGCCGACGATGTGCGGGCGGCCGTCCACATGCTGCACCACCACCGCACCTACGGAAGGGTTCGGCCAGGTGCGCCCGAGGCCGGTCTGGCCCACCTTGAGGGCCTCGGCCATGAACAGCTCGTCCTCCTCCGGAGAGGTGACGGGATGGGCGGACAGGGGAGAGGCGCTCATTCGGCGCCCCGCGGCGGGGTCTTGGGGGCGGCCTTCGGCTTGTCCCTGGCGCCCTCGCCCTTCACCTCGCCCTTCACCTCGCCCTCCTGGGACAGCTCGGCCAAGGCGTGCTCGAAATCCTTGGCCTCGCGGAAATTGCGGTAGACCGAGGCGAAGCGCACATAGGCCACGTCGTCGAGCTGCTTGAGGCCTTCCATCACCATCTCGCCAATGGTCTCGGAGGTGATGTCGCTGTCGCCCATGCTTTCCAGCTGGCGCACGATGCCGGACAGCATGCGCTCCACCCGCTCGCCGTCCACCGGACGCTTGCGCAGCGCCACGTCCACGGAGCGGGCGAGCTTGTCGCGGTCGAACGGCACCCGCCGGCCGGAGCGCTTCAGCACCATCAGCTCGCGCAATTGCACGCGCTCGAAGGTGGTGAAGCGGCCGCCGCAATCCGGACAGATGCGGCGGCGGCGGATGGCGGTGTTGTCTTCCGTCGGCCGGGAATCGCGCACCTGCGTGTCGAGACCGCCGCAATAGGGACAGCGCATGCTTCACCCTCTCCGGCGCTCAGGCATTGTCGCCCGTGGACAGGCACCCGCGAGGCGAAAACGCGCTGGCACCTGTCCCTCCTGGCACTTGTCCCTCAGGGATAGATGGGGAAGCGGGCGAGCAGGCCCGAGACCTTCGCGCGCACCGCGGCTTCCACCAGCGAATCCTCGTCCGTGCCCTTCTGGGAGAGCACGTCCAGCACCTCGGCGATCATGTCGCCCACCTGCTGGAACTCGGCCACCCCGAAGCCGCGCGTGGTGCAGGCCGGCGTGCCGAGGCGGATGCCGGAGGTCACGAACGGCTTCTCGGGGTCGAACGGGATGCCGTTCTTGTTGGTGGTGATGTGGGCGCGGCCCAGCGCGCCTTCCGAGGTCTTGCCGGTGAGGCGCTTGGGGCGCAGGTCCACCAGCATCAGGTGGGTGTCGGTGCCGCCGGAGACGATGTTGAAGCCGTGGCCCTTCAGGGTCTCGGCCAGCGCCTTGGCATTCTCCACCACGTTCTTCGCATAGAGCTTGAACTCGGGGCGCAGCGCCTCGCCGAAGGCCACGGCCTTAGCGGCGATGACATGCATCAGCGGCCCGCCCTGGATGCCGGGGAAGATGGCGGAGTTGATCTTCTTGGCGAGGTCCTCGTCATTGGTGAGGATCATGCCGCCGCGCGGGCCGCGCAGGGTCTTGTGGGTGGTGGTGGTCACCACGTGGGCGTGGGGAAACGGGCTCGGATGCGCGCCGCCCGCGACGAGGCCGGCGAAATGGGCCATGTCCACCATGAGCACGGCGCCCACACTGTCGGCGATGGCCCGCATGCGCGGAAAGTCGATCACCCGCGGATAGGCCGAGCCGCCGGCGATGATGAGGCGCGGCTTGTGCTCGTCGGCGAGCCGCGCCACCTCGTCATAGTCGATGCGCTGGTCGTCCTCGCGCACGGTATAGGGCACCGGCTTGAACCACTTGCCGGACATGTTGACCGGCGAGCCGTGGGTGAGATGCCCGCCGGCGGCGAGGTTGAGCCCAAGATAGGTGTCGCCCGGCTGCATCACGGCGAAGAACACGCCCTGGTTCGCCTGGCTGCCGGAATTGGGCTGCACGTTGGCGAAGGCGCAGCCGAACAGCTTCTTGGCGCGCTCGATGGCGAGAGTCTCCGCCACGTCCACGAACTGGCAGCCACCGTAATAGCGCTTGCCGGGATAGCCCTCGGCATACTTGTTGGTGAGCACGGAGCCCTGGGCCTCGAGCACGGCGCGCGAGACGATGTTCTCGGAGGCGATCAGCTCGATCTCGTCGCGCTGGCGACCCAGCTCCGCCTTCACCGCGCCGGCGATCTCGGGATCGCTCTCGGCGAGAGGGGCAGTGAAGAAGCGGTTCATTTCCTCCGAAATGGAGGCGCGGTTCGCGTCCTGCGAGGCCATGGCAGGTCTCCGGTAATGTCGGGGCACCCCGGCAGGACGCCGGTTCCAGCGGCCCTCAGGAGCGGACCCTGCGCTTATCACAGGGTCGCGGTGAAGTCCAAAGCCGGGGCATGCGGCAGGAACGGCCCAGCCCTGCGCCGGCTACAGATGACAGCCGGCGCAGGGGGCGGGTGCTCACCGCGACGTGAAGTTGATGCTTACCGAGAACGTGAGTGGCTTGCCCTCCGGCGGTGCGGGAAAGGGCGAGGCGCGGTGCGCCATGGCCACGGCCTCGCGGTCCAGCACCTCGTTGCCCGAGGCGCTGACCAGCCGCACGCCGGTGACCGAGCCGGACGGGCTGAGCGAGATGGAAACCCCCGGCCGCCCCACATTGCCGCCCTGCGGGCGCTTGTAGCGGTTCAGGTGCGAAAAGGCTCGCGAGCGCCAGTCGGCGATCGCCGCCGAGCGGACCGCCGCCGAGCCCGGCGATGGCGCGGCCGTGGACTGCGCTACCGGCGCATCCGATCGGGGGGCGGCGGTGGTGACGGGAGCAGACGGGCGGCGCGTCGGCTTGGCGTCCTTCTTCGGCCGCTCCACCTTCTGCTTCGGCGGCTGCCTGACCTCTTCCTTCTTGGGCTCGGGCTTGGGCAGCACCACTTCGGCCTGTTCCTTCGACGGCTCGATCTCAGGCAGCTTCTCCGCCACCTGGTTCACCACCGGCTCGGGCGGCGGCGCGGCCTCGGCCGGGACGTCGGGCGCGTCGGGGACGGATTCGGGCGCCTGGACCATCTGCGGCCCGGGGGCGGCGTCCTCCACCTGGTCCTCGCTGGCCGCAAGCGGGGCCAGCTCGATCATGATGGCGGCCGGTGGCGCCGCCTCCCCGGCCTCCACCTTGCGCCAGAACAGCGCCACATAGACCGCGGCGGCATGCACGACGACGATGAACAGAGCCCCCGCGGCAAGCCGCAGCACGGTGTCACGCAGATGGGTGCGGTCGAAATCGTGCCAATGATGGTGGTGGACCGCGCTCACTATCGGCCTCCCGGCACCGGGGCGGGCGCGGCGGGCGCCGGCGATTCGGGCGCGGCCGGCTCGCCTTCGAGGCCCACCAGCGCCACCTTGAGATAGCCGGCGGTGCGCAGCAGGTTCATCACCTCCATCACGTCGCCATAGGGCACGGCCTTGTCGGCGCGCACGAACACCCGCTGCTGGCGGTCGCCGGAGGTCTTGCCGTCGAGGGCCTGGGCGAGGGCGGGCCGGGCGAGCGGCTCATCCCCCAGCGCCAGCGAGAGATCCTTCTTCACGGTGAGGAACAGGGGCTTGTCGGGGCGCGGCTGGGGCTGGGCGTTGGCCGCGGGAAGGTCCACCTTCACATCCACCGTGGCGAGCGGGGCCGCCACCATGAAGATGATGAGCAGCACCAGCATCACGTCGATGAAGGGCGTGACGTTGATTTCGTGGTTCTCGGCGAGGTCGTCCCCGCCGCCTTGGTCGAGCTTGGCGGCCATGGCGGATCACTCCGCCGCGGCGCGCAGGCGACGGGGCTCGATGCCGCTGGCCGCCCGGTCGAGATCGCGGGACAGATGGCGCATCACCTCGGCCGAGGTGTCGGAGAGGCGCGCCTTGTAGGCGGCGATGGCCCGGGCGAACAGGTTGTAGATCACCACGGCGGGGATGGCCGCCACGAGGCCGATGGCGGTGGCGAGCAGCGCCTCGGCAATGCCAGGCGCCACCACGGCGAGGTTGGTGGTCTGGGCCTTCGAGATGCCGATGAAGGCGTTCATGATGCCCCAGACGGTGCCGAACAGGCCCACGAACGGGGCGGTGGCGCCGATGGTGGCGAGCACGCCCGTGCCGCCCGACATGCGCCGCCCGGCGCCCGCCTCGATCCGGCCGAGGGAGACCGCGACGCGCTCCTTGATGCCCTCCACCGGCAACCCCTCGGAGACGTTCCATTCGGCGAGGGCGGCCTTGACGGTGGCGGGCGCCGCCCCCTTGCCCGTCGGCAGCGCGGCGGCGGCAGCGGCAAGCGTCGGCGCCATGCGCAGCGCCTTGAGGGTGCGCGCCACCGCGCGACGGGCGAAGAACAGCTCCAGCGACTTGGCGAACCACACCGTCCAGGTGACGAGGGAGGCGAAGGCGAGCCCCACCATCACGGCTTTGACCACCAGGTCAGCCGCCATGAACATACCCCAGGGGGACAGATCATGGGGCAGGCGCGCATCGACGGCGGCACTCTGGGGCGCGGGCACATGCTCCGCCGCCCGATCGCCTGCGCCGTGCGGCGCGGCCTCTGCGTGCGGTGCAAGCGGAACCGCCGCTTCGGCGGCGGATACCGCTGGCTGCTCTGCGGGAGCAGGCGTCGCCGGCTGGGCAAGGCAGACGCCCGGCAAAAAGGCAAGGGCAAGGAAAAGCAAAGCGGCACCCGCGGGTACCTTGAACAAGCCACGCCAAAACAGCGTGCACGACATCATGCGAACGGGCATCGCGCGTCACCAATCAGATTTGCAAGATTTGCTGGCGATCCCGGGCAACGGGGCTGGCTGGCTTCGATTGTTATAAGCCCATTCGGCGGCGAAGCTAACCCTGATGACCTTTTTGCGTCTAGCGGCGGCATGCCGCAGGGCAATGCCCTTCTCAATGCCAAGGCGCACCGCTTAGCCTTCCGCGACGAAAGGCTAGTGGTTCGGCCGCGACAGATGGGGCCTGTCCGGCGCGGACGAACCTCAACGCGTTCTCTCTCATCAAGTTGGAGCGCAAGCCCGTCGCGGCGCCTGGTATCCGGGGGAAAAGGTGGGGCTTCCGGCACACGATCATCCGCGGATCGCGGCGTGGCTTGTCCATGCCGGCGGTTGGTCGCGCGCGATATTCACGCGCCCGATGCCCGGCCCACGGCCTCCTGCCCGCTATTCTTTTGCCCGCCTTTCACTTGCCCGCCTTTCACTTGCCCGTCTTTCACTTGCCCGACTGGTCCTGGCCTGGACGCTTGCCTACCTGGTGCTTGCCCAGGGGATGGTCGGCGCGTTTGCCGCTGGCGCCATGGCGGCTCCGACCGAAGCCGGGGCGGTCCTCTGCATCGGCGCCGCCCACGACACGGCCGATACGGACGACGGCCCCGCCCAAGGAGTGGTGCGGAGCCTGCACTGCTTTCTCTGTCCGGCGGCCGGCAGCGTGCCGCTGCTGGCGGTGCCGCCCCGTCTGCCGCTGCCGGCCGCGCCGCTCCAGGTCGCGGCGTCGGCCCTGCGCGGCCACCTCGCGGCCCCGCTCCTCCCGGCGCGCGAGCAGGCTCGTCCCCGCGCGCCCCCGGCTGCGGCCTGAGCTGCTCCAGGGATCGGGGGCCTGTCCGGTCGATATGACCGGTCCGCCCGCGCGCCCCTGAACCGACAGAACACGCCACGCGTCCCGATCAGCCTGCGGCGCGGGCTGGTGGTCGCGTGATCTGTCGCCTCTCGCCCGAACCTTCCGGCCCTTCACAGTTGCGCCGCGCGCAGGCCTGCGCCGACGGCACACGGAGCTGTCATGTCCCCTCACCTTCCTTGCGCGCCTCTCGCCGCGCATGGCGCACGCACGCGCGCCGCCACTCTCCTCCTGCTCGCTTCCGTCGCCCTTCCCATCGGCGCCAGCCAGTCAACAGCCTTGGCACAGGAGGCGACGGCCCTCCCGGATGTCCAGGTGGACGGCGACGACAGCACCACCTCCCTCACCGTGGCGACGGAAGCCCAGGCCCGGGCCGCCATCGAGCGTACCCCGGGCGGCGCCGAGGTGGTGCCCGACACCGCCTGGCGCGACGGCCGGGCGCTCACCATCAAGGACATGCTGGACTTCGTGCCCGGCGTGTTCGCGCAGACCAAATGGGGCGAGGACACCCGCCTCTCCATCCGCGGCTCGGGCGTGTCGCGCAATTTCCACCTGCGCGGCATCCAGCTGTTCCAGGACGGCATCATCCCCCTGAACTCCGCCGATGGCGGCGGCGATTTCCAGGAGATCGACCCCACGGCGTTCCGCTATGTGGAGGTGTTCAAGGGCGCGAACGGCTACCAGTTCGGCGCCAACGCACTGGGCGGCGCCATCAACTTCGTGACGCCCACGGGCCGCGATTCGAAGGGCTTCGAGGCGCGGATCGACGCCGGCAGCTTCGATTTCTACCGCTTCCAGGCGAGCGCCGGCGGCGCCATGGGGACTGCGGACGGCTTCATCACCGCCTCCGCCTTGACCTCAGGGGGATACCGCCAGCATTCGGCCGGCGATTCCGTGCGCGCCTCCGGCAATTTCGGATGGCGCCCCTCCGAGACCTTCGAGACGCGCTTCTTCTTCAACGCCAACGACATCGAGCAGCAGATCCCCGGCGCCGTCTCCAAGACCGCGGCGCTGACCGATCCGCAGGCCGCCAACCCCACCAACGTCAAGCTTGACTACCAGCGCAACATCCAGTCGGCCCGGCTCGCCAACAAGTCGGCCTGGGTCGTCAGCGACACCACCAGGCTGGAGTTCGGCGGCTTCGTCTCCGACAAGTCCCTCGATCACCCCATCTTCCAGGTGCTGGACAACCAGTATGTGGACTATGGCGGCTTCGCCCGCCTCGTGGACGAGCGGCAGGTCGCGGGCTTCGCCAACCGCCTCACCGCCGGCATCACCACCGCCATCGGCAACATCGACGCCAAGCGCTACGTGAACCAGTACGGCAACCCCGGCGCCCTCACCTTCGCCGCCAGCGAGGACGCCACCACCACCACCGTCTATGCCGAGGACAATTTCTACCTCACGCGGTCGTTCGCTCTGGTCGGCGCGTTCCAGTACCTCACCGCAACCCGTGAGCGGACCGGCATCTACAACGCCGCAACCGGCGAGCAGGACTACACCTTGTTCCTGCCCAAGGGCGGCGTCGTGTGGGATGTGGGGCCGGGAGCGCAGGTGTTCGGCAACATCTCCAATTCCGGAGAGGTGCCCACCTTCTCCGAGCTGACCAATTTCGCGAGCCCCATCCTCTCCAACCTCAAGGCCCAGACCGCGACCACCTACGAGATCGGCAGCCGGGGCCGCAGCGAGGACTTTACCTGGGATGTCTCGCTCTACCGCTCCAACGTCATGAACGAGCTGCAGTGCGACGCCAGCAGCATTCCCGGCATGTGCACGGTGGTCAATCTCGGCTACACGGTGCACCAGGGGGTGGAAGCCGGCTTCGGCGGCACGCTGCTGAAGGGGATCTGGGAGCACGGCGCGGCACCGGACAAGGTCTGGTTCAATCTCGCCTATACCTATTCCGACTTCTTCTTCGACAATGACCCCGTCTGGGGCGACAACCAGCTGCCCGGCATTCCGCCGCACTACATCCGCGCAGAACTGCTCTACAAGCATCCGAGCGGCTTCTATGCCGGACCCAATGTGGAATGGGTGCCGACCCCTTATTATGTGGACGACGCCAACACGTTGAACACGGCCGCCTACGCCCTGCTCAATTTCCGCATCGGCTACGACAAAGGCGGCCCGTTCACCGCCTATATCGATGCCCGCAATCTCTTCAACACGGCCTATATCGCCACCGTCAGCGTGACCGGCAGGGCAACGCAGACCTCGGCCCTGTTCGAGCCGGGCAACGGGCGCTCGGTCTATGCGGGCATCCGCTATACGTGGTGAGGCTTCAAGCGCGATCCGGGCAAATTGAACCCTTTGCCCGGATCGCGCTCTGAACCGAAGGATGGCGCACGGCGTCCGTCGCCGCGCCGGCGCGCCTCAGGCCGTCTTGTCGAACAGCTGGCGGCCGATGAGCATGCGGCGGATCTCGCTGGTGCCGGCGCCGATCTCGTAGAGCTTGGCGTCGCGCAGCAGGCGGCCCGTCGGGTAATCGTTGATGTAGCCGTTGCCGCCCAGGGTCTGGATGGCTTCGAGCGCCATCCAGGTGGCCTTCTCGGCGGCGTAGAGGATGGCGCCGGCGGCATCCTCGCGGGTGGTGGCGCCGCGGTCGCAGGCCTTGGCCACGGCGTAGACATAGGCCTTGGTGGCGTTCATGGTCACATACATGTCGGCGATCTTGCCCTGCATCAGCTGGAAGGTGCCGATGGGCTGGCCGAACTGCTTGCGCTCGTGGACATAGGGCAGCACCACATCCATGCACGCCTGCATGATGCCCGTGGGCCCGCCGGCGAGCACCGCGCGCTCGTAGTCGAGGCCGGACATGAGCACGTTGACGCCCTTGCCCACGGCGCCGAGCACGTTCTCCTCCGGCACCTCGCAATCCTCGAACACCAGCTCGCCGGTGTCGGAGCCGCGCATGCCCAGCTTGTCCAGCTTCTGCGCCGTGGAGAAGCCCTTGAAGCCCTGCTCCACCAGGAAGGCGGTCATGCCCTTCGGGCCGGCGGCGGGGTCGGTCTTGGCGTAGACCACCAGCGTCTCGGCAATGGGGCCGTTGGTGATCCACATCTTGGAGCCGTTGAGGATGTAGCGGTCGCCCTTCTTCTCCGCGCGGGTGCGCATGGAAACCACGTCGGAGCCCGCGCCCGGCTCGGACATGGCGAGCGCGCCCACATGCTCGCCGGAAATGAGCTTGGGCAGGTATTTCGCCTTCTGCTCTGCATTGCCGTTGCGGCTGATCTGGTTGACGCACAAATTGGAGTGCGCGCCATAGGACAGGCCCACCGAGGCCGAGGCGCGGGAAATCTCCTCCATGGCGATGACGTGCTCGAGATAGCCGAGGCCCGAGCCGCCATATTCCTCCTCCGCCGTGACGCCGAGCAGGCCCAGCGCGCCGAGCTTGGGCCAGAGGTCGCGGGGGAAGGTGTTGGTGCGGTCGATCTCGGCGGCGCGCGGGGCGATCTCGGCATCCGAGAACGCGCGCACGGTGTCGCGCAGCATGTCGGCGGTTTCGCCGAGGTCGAAATCGAAATCCGCGGAGCTGTTCGGCAGCATTCTAATTCCCTCCCTTGCTCCCTGTGTTCTGCATCGCGGACGGAGCCGGCGCGCGGGAAGCGGCGCTAGAATAAAACGGTTGTCCGTTTATTCAATGGGGTTGGGCCGGGGCAGCGCAGTCTTTCGTTCCCCGGATCAGCGCTCCGGCTTCGCCGTCGCTTGTCCGGGCACGAAGTCATCCTACCCCGCCCACATCGGAATATCCCCGCGCGCCCAGCCCGCCTTGACGCCCGCCACATAATCCCCGTACCGCCCCTCGGCGATCGCCTTGCGCGCGCCGGCCATGAGCTGCTGGTAGTAATGGATATTGGCCCACGAGATCAGCATGGCTCCCAGCATCTCCTCGCAGCGCACGAGGTGGTGGAGATAGGCGCGGGAATAGTCGCGCAAAGCCGGGCAGTCGCTCTCCTCGTCCAGCGGACGGGGGTCCTCGGCGTGGCGGGCGTTCTTCAGGTTGATGCGGCCAAAGCGGGTGAAGGCCAGCGCGTGGCGTCCCGAGCGGGTGGGCATCACGCAGTCGAACATGTCGATGCCGCGCGCCACCGATTCCAAGAGGTCGTCGGGCGTGCCCACGCCCATGAGGTAGCGCGGCTTGCCGGCCGGCAAATGCGGCTCCACCGTCTCGATCATGGCGAGCATGATCTCCTGCGGCTCGCCCACCGCGAGGCCGCCGATGGAATAGCCGGGGAAGTCCATGTCCGCCAGCGCCCGGGCCGATTCCACCCGCAGCGCCGGCACTGCCCCACCCTGCACGATGCCGAACAGCGCCCGCCCTTTCGGCTGCGCCTCGAACGCGCGCTTCGAGCGCTCGGCCCAGCGCAGGGACAGGCGCATGGCGCGCGCGGCGTCCTCGTCGGTGCAGGGCAGGCGCACGCATTCGTCGAGCTGCATCTGGATGTCGGCGCCGAGCAGGCCCTGGATCTCCACCGAGCGCTCGGGGCTCATCTCGTGGATGGCGCCGTCCACATGGGAGCGGAAGGTGACACCCTGTTCGCTCATCTTGCGCAGGCTCGACAGGCTCATCACCTGGAAGCCGCCGGAATCGGTGAGGATCGGCCCGTCCCAGCGCATGAATGTGTGCAAGCCGCCGAGCTTCGCCACCCGCTCGGCGCCGGGGCGCAGCATGAGGTGGTAGGTGTTGGCGAGCACGATGTCCGCACCCGCCTGCCTCACCTGGTCGAAATAGAGGCCCTTCACGGTCGCCACCGTCCCCACCGGCATGAAGGCCGGCGTGCGGATGACGCCGCGCGGGGTCGAGACGTAGCCGGTGCGGGCGGCGCCATCGGTGGCGGACAGGGTGAAGGAGAAGGTATCGGCCAGAGGCTTGAGGAGCGTCATGGCCCGCCTTCTGGCAGAAGCAGGCACGCATCGCCATAGGAATAGAAGCGATAGCCGGCCTGTATGGCATGGGCATAGGCGCGCTTCTGCGCCTCATGCCCCACGAAGGCCGCCACCAGCATCACCAGCGTCGAGCGCGGCAGGTGGAAGTTGGTGAGCATGCCGTCCACCGCGCGGAAGCGATAGCCGGGGGTGATGAAGATGTCCGTCTCCCCCACGAAGGGGCGGATGAGGCCGTCTTCCCCCGTGGCGCTCTCGATGAGGCGGGTGGAGGTGGAGCCCACGGTGAAGATGCGCCCGCCTTTGGCCTTCACGGCATTGAGGGCGGCGGCGGTGTCCGCACTCACCTCGCCCCATTCGGCATGCATGCGATGGCCGGAGGTGTCCTCCGCCTTCACCGGCAGGAAGGTGCCCGCCCCCACGTGCAGCGTCACGGTGTGCATCCCTGCCCCCGTGGCAGCGATGCGGGCCAGAAGCTCCGGCGTGAAATGCAGGCTCGCCGTGGGCGCGGCCACCGAGCCGGACACGCGGGCGAACAGGGTCTGGTAATCGGTACGGTCGCGGTCGTCCTCGGCGCGGCGGGCGGCGATGTAAGGCGGGATGGGCATGTGACCCACGGCGGTCACCGCCTCGTCCAGCGCCGCCCCGGCCAGATCAAAGGCGAGGACGAGAGAGCCGTCCTCCGCCTTCGCCGCCACCTCGGCATCGAAGGTGCCGAGGAGGCACGAGCGCCCCTCCCCGCCGAAGCGGATCCGGTCCCCCACGCGCAGCCGCTTGCCCGGCTTGGCGAAGGCCTGCCAGCGCGACGCATCGAGCCGCTTCACCAGGTTGGCCTCGACCCGCACGTGCGAGCCGCCGTCGCGCCCGCGCACCCCTTCGAGGGCGGCGGGGATGACACGGGTGTCGTTCACCACGACGGCGTCGTCGGCCGTGAGGAAATCCGGCAGGTCGCGGACCTGCAGGTCAAGAAGCTCTGGCGTGCGCCCCGGTTGCACCACGAGCATGCGCGCGGTGTCGCGCGGCTCGGCGGGGCGCAGGGCGATGCACTCCTCCGGGAGATCGAAATCGAAGGCGTCGACGCGCATGGGAAAAGGCTGCGTGCTCTGTGTTGAAATGAGAAGGCGATTCACGGGCAAGTGGCTTCAACTTGCCCGGATCGCGCGCTCGTCGGCAGGATCAGAAGATGGCGATCGCGCCCTGCCAGATGGCCCAGGTCATCAAGGCGGTGACGAGCAGGCCCAGCACCGTCGCCCCGAAGCCTGCCAGGATCACGAGGCCATCCCGCTCCACGAGGCCGAGGCCGAAGATGCACACGGCAAAGCCCGGCGGCAGGTTGCCGAGGAAGGGAATGGGCAGCAGCAGGATGAAGCCGAGCAGCACCACCGTCGCCCCCACCACGCGGCGGGCCGTGGGGCCGGCGAACTGCTCCAGGCGCGGGCGCGACAGCTTCTCGAAACGCTCGATCCAGGGCCGCGAGCGGGTGACGATGGCCTCCAGCATGGCGCGCGAGAAGGTGCGCTTCGCGATGGACTCGGGCAGCCACAATTCCTGGCGGCCGAGCACCATCTGCAGGCCGATGAGGCCCAGGATGATGCCGCAGATCACCGGGATGCCGGGCGGCATGGGGATGCAGTTGGGAATGCCGAAGATGAGGAACAGAATGCCGAAGGCACGATTCCGCAAGGCGTTCACGAGGTCGCCGATGGCCACCTTGTCCTGTTCCTGGGCGGCAAGGACGGCGGCGAGCAATTCAGACGTTCGGGGTGTGCGGTGATCCAAGTGGACCTCGTTTCCATGGCTCACCTTCACTCTTAGCATCGGGAAAGCGGCGGTGTCAGGGCATGGGAGTCGCAGGGGCCCATTGCATAATTCGATACCTCCGCCCCGCATTCCCCTCAGGCTGCGGACGACGCGCGGCGGCCCAGAAGGGGCGCATCGCGCTCCGCGTGAAGGACAGCCGTGGCGTCGAGCGCTGCGAGCGCGCCCTCCTCCGGTACCAGCCCCTGCGCCCGCAGCGCCAGATAGCGCCCGCAGCAGACCCTGAGGAAAGAGGTGAAGTTCTCGATGTCGCGGCCGGCCTCGGCCTTCTCGTCATGCAGCCGCGACAGCAGGCGATTGACGGAGAGGCCGTCGCGCGCGGCGATGTCCTCGAGCACGGACCAGAAGAAGGCTTCGAGCCTGACACTGGTGCTGAAGCCGTTGAGGCGAAGCGCCCGGGTTTCCTGGATCCAGAGCGCGGGGTCGGCCCCGCTGAACAAACGGCACATGGGATCATCCTCCCGCTCGTCCGCGCCCGTGCCGGGCCAAAGGCAGGCGAGGGGCGCCCGGCATGCGCGCAACCCCCGCGCTACACGCATGCCGTTCGCCGCCCCGCTCACAGATAACCCGATGGGCAGCTCAAAGCGAGATGGAAGTCCCCAATAGGGCAAGGAACTGGGCAACGAACGCCGGATGGGCAGGCCAGGCCGGCGCGCTCACGAGATTGCCTTCGGTGACGGCCTGATCCACGGGAATGTCCGCATAGGTGCCACCGGCCAGCTCCACTTCCGGGCGGCAGGCGGGATAGGCCGAGCAGGTGCGGCCCTTGAGGACGCCGGCGGCCGCCAGCATCTGCGCGCCGTGGCAGATGGCCGCCACCGGCTTGCCCGCCTCGAAGAAATGCCGGACGGCCGCAGTCACCTCCGGATAGAGCCGCAGATATTCCGGCGCGCGGCCGCCGGGAACCAGCAGAGCGTCGTAGCTTGCCACGTCCACCTCGGCGAAGGTGGCGTTGAGGGCGAAGAGGTGGCCCGGCTTCTCGGTATAGGTCTGGTGACCCTCGAAATCGTGGATGGCGGTCGCGATCTTGTCGCCGGCCGTCTTGCCGGGACACACGCCGTGCACCGTGTGCCCCACCGCCAGCAGCGCCTGGTAGGGCACCATGATCTCGTAGTCTTCGCCGAAATCGCCGACGATCATCAAAATGCGCTTGCCCGCCATTGCCGTCTCCCCGGTTGCGCAGGAGCGCGAACGCGCCTGCGTCGAAGCGGCAAGGTTAGGGGCGCACGCCGTCCGCCGGGTGTTATCCGGTTGCGACAGCTCGGGGCGCCGCGTCGCCGGCGTCAGTTCAGCAGGAACATCCCGTCCACGGTCCGCAGCTCCGCCGGCTTGATGAGCCCGCTATGGGCCACCCGCACCGAGTGGAGCCGGCCCTCGATCTCCCGCTGCCAGAACTCGAGAAACCTGTTGAGTTCGGGAAAACGCGGGCAGAGGTCGTATTCCTGCCAGAGATAGGTTTGAAGAAGGGCGGGATGGTCGGGCATCCGGTAGAGGATCTCGGCCGTGGCAAGGCCGTAGCCCTCCATCTGAAGGACGAAATCCCGCGACACCCTGGATGGATGGGACACCATGGGGCACACCTCCATATCCCTGTCCCCGACGCCTCGCGGCCGCCGCGAAAGCAGGTCGGGACCAGACAATTCCATTGTCGGCTCCAAAGTTTCCGCCGGCCAAGGCTAAAGTTTGGTTTCCGTTTGCAAAAACAATGCTCTAGCAGCCTTCAGGCAGGACTGCTGACAGGCGCGCTGGCGAACGATTGGGCGCGCGAAAAACGAGCAGAATCTGGGTAGCCATTTGATTTTCAACGCCCTTCCGGTGCATTGGCACTCTATATCGGCGAGTGCCAAATTTTTTGCCGAGCCCCCTTGCGGGACGAAAACGCCGCCCTTAGATCGCGATCGGGCCGGGTGCCTGAAGGCCCGGCGCCTTGAATTGAAGCAACCAACCGGAGGTTTCCCCGATGGGTTTCCGTCCTCTGCACGACCGCGTGGTCGTGAAGCGCATCGAAGCTGAGCAGAAGTCGGCCGGCGGCATCATCATTCCCGATACCGCCAAGGAGAAGCCGCAGCAGGGCGAAGTCGTCGCCGTGGGCCCGGGCGCCCGTAACGAGAAGGGCGAGTTGGTCGCCCTCGACGTGAAGCCGGGTGATCGCGTGCTGTTCGGCAAGTGGTCCGGCACCGAGGTGAAGATCGACGGCCAGGATCTCCTGATCATGAAGGAGAGCGACATCCTCGGCGTGCTCGAGGCGTCCGCGAACGCCCAGAAGGCGGCCTGAGCAGGCAGCCCGGCCGGGGCCGGCAGACCGCGCGCTGAGCCGCCGCACCGTCCCCGCTTTCACCCCTCCCCTCGTCCCAATCTGAAGGAGCAGGCCACATGGCTGCCAAGGACGTAAAATTCTCCATTGATGCGCGCGACAAGGTCCTGCGCGGCGTCGACATCCTCGCCAACGCGGTGAAGGTCACCCTCGGCCCCAAGGGTCGCAACGTGGTGATCGAGAAGAGCTTCGGCGCCCCCCGCATCACCAAGGACGGTGTGTCGGTGGCCAAGGAGATCGAGCTCGAGGACAAGTTCGAGAATCTCGGCGCCCAGCTGGTGCGCGAGGTCGCCTCCAAGACCAATGACCTCGCCGGCGACGGCACCACCACCGCCACCGTGCTGGCCCAGGCCATCGTCCGCGAGGGCGCCAAGGCGGTTGCCGCCGGCATGAACCCCATGGACCTGAAGCGCGGCATCGACCTCGCCGTGGACGCCATCGTCAAGGATCTGGCCGCCAACTCCAAGAAGGTGACCTCGAACGACGAGATCGCCCAGGTCGGCACCATCTCCGCCAACGGCGACGCCGAAGTCGGCAAGTTCCTCGCCGAGGCCATGAAGAAGGTCGGCAACGAGGGCGTCATCACCGTCGAGGAAGCCAAGTCCTTCGAGACCGAGCTCGACGTGGTCGAGGGCATGCAGTTCGACCGCGGCTACCTCTCGCCCTACTTCATCACCAATGCCGAGAAGATGCGCGTGGAGTTCGAGGAGCCCTACATCCTCATCAACGAGAAGAAGCTGACCGGCCTGCAGGAGCTGCTGCCCGTGCTCGAGGCGGTGGTGCAGTCGGCCCGTCCGCTGCTGATCATCGCCGAGGACGTGGAAGGCGAGGCCCTCGCCACCCTCGTGGTGAACAAGCTGCGCGGCGGCCTCAAGGTCGCGGCGGTGAAGGCTCCCGGCTTCGGCGACCGTCGCAAGGCCATGCTGCAGGACATCGCCATCCTGACCGGCGGCACCGTGATCTCCGAGGAAGTCGGCATCAAGCTCGACAGCGTGAACCTCTCCATGCTCGGCCGCGCCAAGAAGGTGGTGATCGAGAAGGAGAACACCACCATCGTCGACGGTTCCGGCGAGAAGGCCGACATTGAGGCCCGCATCGCCCAGATCCGCGCCCAGATCGAGACCACCACCTCCGACTACGACCGCGAGAAGGCGCAGGAGCGCCTCGCCAAGCTCGCCGGCGGCGTGGCCGTGGTGCGCGTGGGCGGCTCGACCGAGGTCGAGGTGAAGGAGAAGAAGGACCGCGTGGACGATGCCCTGCACGCCACCCGCGCCGCGGTGGAAGAAGGCATCGTGCCCGGCGGCGGCGTGGCCCTGCTGCGCTCCATCAAGGTCCTCGAAGGCCTCAAGGTCGACAATGCCGACCAGAAGACCGGCATTGAGATCGTGCGCCGCGCCATCCAGGCTCCCGCCCGCCAGATCGTCCAGAATGCGGGCGACGACGGCTCCGTGGTGGTGGGCAAGATCCTCGAGAACGCCGACTACACCTTCGGCTACAACGCCCAGACCGGCGAATATGTGGACATGGTGAAGGCCGGCATCATCGACCCCACCAAGGTGGTGCGCACCGCGCTCCAGGATGCGGCTTCCGTGTCCGGCCTGCTCATCACCACCGAGGCGCTCATCGCCGAGCTGCCGAAGAAGAACGCCCCCGCGGCCCCGGCCATGCCGGGCGGCGGCATGGACTTCTGAGGTAGAACAGACCTCTGACGCCGCCCGGCTTTTTCGCGAGGGAGCAAACCGGCAAGCCGGTTTGCTCGGGCGGCGGCATGGACTTCTGAGGTAAAGCAAGCCTCCAGCGCCGCCCGGCGAGTCTTTGAGTAACGCAAACCGGCAACAGCCGGTTTGCTCGGGCGGCGGAGCAACTTGAGTGAGAACGGCCGGGCCCTGTGCCCGGCCGTTTCTTTTGGGCATCAGGCTGCCCCCGCCTGCGCCGGATCCCGTCCCTTCAACTCCCGCTGATCCCTCCCCTGACACCATGGCGGGCGCTCCTCGGGCACGTTATGGTTGAAGAGGGAGAGCAGACCAAAATGCCCCATGAGGTCGCGCGCCCGGCCGGGATGGCCCGTCCGTCCGGCCATCGGGAAGTGTGAGCACGAAAGGATCAGTCATGAAGACGACCATTGTCGCGGCAGCCCTCGTTCTGGCGCTGGCTCCCACCGCCGTGTCGGCGCAGGGCGTGGTGAAGGGCGCCGAGCAGGGCGCCAGCAAGGGTGCCGAAGTGGGCGACAAGGCCGCCGGGCCGGTCGGTACCGCCGTGGGTGGCACGGTGGGTGGCGTCGGCGGTGCCGTCACGGGTGGCGTGTCCGGCGGCGTGAAGGGCACCGGCGAAGGCGCCAAGGAAGGCGCGCGCGCCGGCGAGAAGGCGGCGGGTCCCGTGGGCGCCGTGGTCGGTGGCACCGTGGGCGCGGTGGGCGGCGCTGTCGGCGGCGTGCTCGGCGTCAAGTAGGCCGGCCAAGGCTCCAACAAGGCTTCGGGCCCCAAGGCTCCAGTCATCGCCGGAGCCAGAGAACACCAAGGCCCGCCGCGGCACTGCCCCGGCGGGCCTTTTCATGTGCCGAGCCGCGTCACGCCGGAGCGAAGCTCAGAGTCCCTTCTTGCCGGCCAGCGCGGCGAGCTTCTTCAACACCACCAGCGTGCCCTTAAGGCGCGCATCGGCGGTGGGCCAGTCGCGCAGGAACACCACCTTGAAATCGGGCCGCACCTTGGCCTGGTTTCCCTCCTGCCCGATGAGCTTCACGAGGCCCGAGGGATCGGCGAACTCGTTGTCGCGGAAGCCGAGCACCACGCCCTTGGGGCCCGCGTCCACCTTCTCCACATTGGCCTTGCGGGCGAGCGCCTTGATCTGGGTGAGCTTCAGGAGCTGGCCCACCTCCTCCGGCGTGGGGCCGAAGCGGTCCACCAGCTCCGCGCCGAAGGCGTCGATCTCCGCATCCTCCTGGATGTCCGCGAGGCGGCGGTACAAGGCGAGACGTACGTGGAGGTCCGCCACATAGTCCTCCGGGATCAGCACCGGCATGCCGATGGTGATGTTGGGGGACCACTTGTCGTCCACATAGTCGGTGATGCCGGCCTTGATGTGGGCGATCGCCTCCTGGAGCATCTCCTGGTACAGCTCGTAGCCCACTTCCTTGATGTGGCCCGACTGCTCGTCGCCGAGCAGGTTGCCGGCGCCGCGGATGTCGAGGTCGTGGCTCGCCAGCTGGAAGCCGGCGCCGAGCGTCTCCAGCGATTGCAGCACCTTGAGCCGGCGTTCCGCCTGGGTGGTGACGGGCCTCGCCGCCGGCACGGTGAAGATGGCATAGGCGCGGGCCTTGGCCCGGCCCACGCGGCCACGCAGCTGGTAGAGCTGGGCGAGGCCGAACATGTCGGCGCGGTGCACGATCAAGGTATTGGCATTGGGCACGTCGAGGCCCGATTCCACGATGGTGGTGGAGAGCAGCACATCGTACTGGCCGTCGTAGAAGGCGGTCATGATGTCTTCCAGCGCCCCGGCGGCAAGCTGGCCGTGGGCCACCGCCACCTTCACCTCGGGCACGGATGCGGCCAGGAATTCGCGCACCTCCGCCAGATCCTCGATGCGCGGCACCACATAGAAGCTCTGGCCGCCGCGATAGCGCTCACGCAGCAGCGCCTCGCGCACCACCAGCGGGTCGAACGGCGTCACGAAGGTGCGCACCGCGAGGCGGTCCACCGGCGGCGTGGCGATGATGGAAAGCTCGCGCACCCCGGTCATGGCCAGTTGCAGCGTGCGCGGGATGGGGGTTGCGGTGAGGGTCAGCACATGCACCTCGGCGCGCAGTTGCTTCAGGCGCTCCTTGTGGGAGACGCCGAAATGCTGCTCCTCGTCGACGATGACGAGGCCGAGGTCCTTGAAGCTGATGGCCTTGCCGAGCAGCGCATGGGTGCCCACCACGATATCCACCGTGCCGTCGGCGAGGCCCTTCTTCACCGCTGTGAGGTCCTTGCCCGTCACCATGCGCGAGGCCTGGGCGATGTTCACCGGCAGGCCCTTGAAGCGCTCGGAGAAGGTCTTGAAATGCTGGCGGGCGAGCAGGGTGGTCGGCACCACCACCGCCACCTGCTTGCCGGAGAGGGCCACGGCGAAGGCCGCGCGCAGGGCGACTTCCGTCTTGCCGAAGCCCACGTCGCCGCACACCAGCCGGTCCATGGGATGGCCGGAGGCGAGGTCGTCCAGCACCGAGTCGATGGCGGCTTCCTGGTCGTCGGTTTCCTCGTAGGGGAAGCGGGCGCGGAACTCGTCGTAGAGGCCCATGGCGGGCACCAGTTTCGGCGCCTCGCCAAGCTGGCGCTGGGCCGCGATCTTGATGAGTTCGGACGCCATCTCGCGGATGCGCTTCTTCATCCGCGCCTTGCGCGCCTGCCAGGCACCGCCGCCCAGCTTGTCGAGCTGGGCCTCGGTCTCCTCCGAGCCGTAGCGGCTCAGGAGCTCCAGGTTTTCCACCGGCAGGAACAGCTTGTCCCCGCCGGCATAATGGAGCTCCAGGCAATCATGGGGCGCGCCCATGGCCTCCACGGTCTTCAGGCCGACGAAGCGGCCGATGCCGTGATCCACATGCACAACGAGGTCGCCGGCGGTGAGCGCGGTCAGCTCGGTGAGCACGTCCTGCGGCCGGCGGGCCTTGCGCTTGGGGCGCACGAGGCGGTCGCCGAGGATGTCCTGCTCGCCGATGACAGCGAAGTCCGGCGTCTCGAAGCCCGCCTCCAGCCCGAACACGGCGAGCGCCGCCTGGGTCTTTGGCAGGGCCGCGAGGCTGTCGAAGCGGGAGATGGCGGCGAGGCCCTTGAGCCCGTGGTCGGCCAGCACCGTGCCCAGCCGCTCGCGCGAACCCTCGGACCATCCGGCGAGGATCACCTTCTTGGACTTCTGCAGCTCGCGCACATGGGTGATGGCCGCGTCGAAGACATTGGCCTCGGGGTCCGCCCGCTCGGCGGCGAAGGAGCGGCCCTGCACGCCGCCGAGGTCGATGATGCGCGCCTGTGTCCCCTGCGGCGCGGCGAACGGGCTGAGGCGCGCAAGGGAGAGCTCGGCGATCCGCTTGTTCCATTCCGGGCCGGTCAGATAGAGCCGGTCGGGAGGCAGCGGATTGTAGATGCTGCCACCCGCCAGCTCCTGCCCGCCCTTTCGGGCGTCGTAATAGTCGGCGATCTGGGCGATGCGCTCGCCCGCCGCCTCCTCCGCCAGCGGATCCAGCAGGAGGGTGCCACCGTCCAGATAATCGAACAGGGTGTCCATGCGCTCGTGGAACAAAGGCAGCCAATGCTCCATGCCCGCATGGCGCCGGCCTTCGCTCACCGCCTCGTAGAGGGTATCGCCCTTCCGGGCGGCGCCGAACTCCGCCACGTAGGCCATGCGGAAGCGGCGCATGGTCTCGGTCATGAGCTGGAACTCGGCCATGGGCACGAGCTCCAGGGAGCGCAGCTGCCCGGTGGTGCGCTGGGTCTCGGGATCGAAGGCCCGGATGCTCTCCAGCGTGTCGCCGAAGAAATCGAGGCGGATGGGGGCGTCGAGGCCCGGCGGATAGAGGTCGATGAGGCCGCCGCGGACCGCATATTCGCCGGTATCGCGCACGGTGGGGGTGCGCAGGAAGCCGTTCTGCTCGGCCCATTGGGTCACACCGTCGAGGTCGATGGCGTTGCCCGCCGCGGCGACCAGCGATTGCGCCGCCACCAGCCCCTTGGCCGGCACCCGCTGCACCGTGGCGTTCACGGTGGTGAGCAGGACGCACGCATTCCCGCCCTTGATGCGGGCGAGCTTCGCCAATGTCGCCATGCGCCGGGCCACAATGGCGGCGTTGGGCGAGGCGCGGTCGTAGGGCAGGCAATCCCACGACGGAAAGCTCAGCACCTCCAGCTCGGGCGCGAAGAAGGCGAGACCCCGCTCCAGCGCCGCCATGCGCTGGCCGTCGCGGCAGACGACGGTGAGGCTTGGCCAGGGTGCATTTTTGCGCCCGGCGAGGGACCGGGCGAGGTCCGCCACCACCATGCCCTCCATGCCGTCCGCGACGCGGGAGAGGATGAGCGGCCGGCCTTCGGCCAGCGCGTCGGCAAGGGGCTGGGGACGCTTCACGAGGGCACTCCGGTAAAATGCAGGCAGGGCCTGCGAGCGACGCTCATTGGCCCTTGGCACAGGGCGCGGTCAGGCCGGCAGGCCGCGCCCGGACATGTGGAAGTCGCAGATCCTGCGGAACAGCGGCGTGTCGAATTCGATGGGCGTCGGCTCGCTGCCGCTGATCCAGGAGAAGACCTTCTGGTCCTCGGGCTCCAGCAGCGCCTCGAAGGCGTCGAGGTCGGCGTCGGACAGGGCCTCGATCTCGGAATTGGCGAAGCCGCCGAGAATGAGGTCCATCTCCCGCATGCCGCGATGCCAGGAGCGGAACAGAATGCGGCGACGGCGCTCGTCCAGCCCGTCGCTGGACCTCGTTAGGCCGGACATGATCTCGATGCCTCCAAAGCACGGCGTCGGCCGGGCCGAAAAGCCCGTCCGTGCCGGGCATATAGGGGCAAGACGCGCCTTTTGGCCAGTGAGGCGCGCTGCCCCATCCGCCCCACCCCTTGACCCGGACGGCAAGACAGGCTCCCAAGGGCGGGCGGCGGGCTCGACCCGGCGCGCCCCCGCCACGGCCAGCCGGAACACCATGCAGCCCGAACGGATCGGACAAGATATCGTCGCCGCCCTGCGCTTCTATTCCCGGCTGCCCATCCCGGCGCGGCGGGGCGAGGCGGACGCCTTCGCCATGCCGGAGCTCGACCGCATCGCCTATGCCATCCCTCTGGCAGGCGCGGGGATCGGCCTTGTCGGCGCGCTGGTCCTGGTCGGTGCCGTGGCGCTGAAGCTGCCGGCCTTCCTCGCAGCCGGGCTGGCGGTCACCGCCCTCGTGCTCGCCACCGGCGCGTTCCACGAGGACGGCCTCGCCGACACGGCGGACGGCCTCGGCGGCGGACGGGACCGGGCCCAGCGCCTCGCCATCATGCGCGACAGCCGCATCGGCACCTATGGCGGCTCGGCCCTCGTCCTGGCGCTGCTGCTGCGGGTGGCGGCGCTGGAGGCGCTCGTCACCTCGGCCGGCCCGTTCCGGGCGGCACTGGCGCTGGTGGCGGCGGAAGCGGCCTCGCGCGCGGCGGGCGTGCTCCTCCTGCTGGCTTTGCCCTCCGCCCGCACCGATGGCGCGGGGGCCTCCTTCGGCCGTCCGTCCGAGGCCGCCGGCCTTGCATGCGGGCTGGTGGCGGCGCTGCTGGTGGCGGTGATCCTGGTGCCGGGCTTCGGCATTTCCACCGCGTTCGCCGGGCTCGTTGCCCCGCTGCTGGCCCTGTTCGCGATGACCTGGATATCAGGCCGGCTCATCGGCGGGCAGACCGGGGACGTGGCCGGCGCCACCCAGCAGGTGGCAGTGATTGTCTTCCTCCTCGGCGTGCTTATCTTTCCAGGCAGGTAATGCGGGACCCGAGTCGTCCCGGCTTGGTGACCAGATCCAGCGAGCGATGTCCCATTGACCGTACAGAAGACCGCGTCCGAGACGAACGCCATCGCCACGCCCTGCATCAAGGTGTGCGCGGTGGAACCGCTGAGCGGGCTGTGCCTCAGCTGTGGCCGTTCGCTGCGCGAGATCGGCGCCTGGACCTCTTTTTCGCACGATATGCGCGCCGCCATCATGGCCACCCTCCCCCAGCGCCTCGCCCGGCTCAAGGCGCAGGTGCGCGATTGCGCTCCGGACTGACACCATGCGTAGCGACCGGCTCCTGTGGATGCTGCTGATCGGCCTGCTCGGCGGCGTTGTGGTGCTTGCGGTGCATCACGAGCAGGGCGAGGTGGCGGGCATCGACCTGAACCAGTTCGGTGCGCTGGTGAGCCAATTGGCCATCGCAGTCTTCATCGGCGCGGGGCTGTGGTCGGTGGTGCGCGGCCGCATCGGCGAATCGCTCGTGGCCGCCGCCTTCTGGCTGGTGCTCGCCGCCCTCCTCGCCCTCGGCTACACCTATCGCGAGCCGTTGGCCCAGGTGGGCCGGCGCGTGCTGGCGGAGTTGGCGCCGGGCTATGCGGTGAACGTCGCCCAGTCCGGCAGCTCCGTGGTGGAGGTGACGCGCGCGGCTGGCGGGGACTTCGCCGTGCGCGCGGCCGTCAACGGCACCAGCCTGAACATGCTGGTGGATACGGGCGCCTCCTCCGTGGTGCTGACCCACGAGGCGGCGCAGGCCGCCGGCCTGCCGGTGGATTTCCTGAAATACGACGTGCCCGTGGACACCGCCGGCGGACGCACCCGCGCCGCGGCCGTGGTGCTGGACAACATCCATATCGGCGGCATCGTGGAGCGCCGGGTGCCGGCCCTCGTCTCTCCGCCCGGCATGCTGCGCACCAGCCTGCTCGGCATGAGCTTCCTGTCACGGCTCCAGGGCTTTGAATTCCGCGGCGACCGCCTTGTGATGCGCGGCGCCGCGGAGCGCTGAATGTCGGACGGGCGCAGGCTTCAGAGCGTTCCCCCGTTTCGGGGAAACGCCTACCTCTCTGCGTGGACGCACTTTCCTCACCCGAACGGGCGCCGCCTCGCTCGAAAGCGCTTTAGAGCACGCGCCGATCTGCTTGCATCGCAAGCTGATCGGACAACGCGTTCTCTTTCTTGCGTTTAGAGGGCGATTCACCGATCAGATTGATTCAATCTGATCGGATCGCGCTCTAGCGGCCCGTGCCCGGCGCGGATGCCGCGCTGGCTTTCATCTTGTCGGCCGCCTTGGCGATGGCGGCGTCGGTCTCCTTCATGAACTGCGCCTCGTCCACCTGCATGCCGTTCAGCACGGTGCTCCAGTGGCGGGTAATGGCGGCCATGGCGACGGCCTCGCGGATTTCCTCCTCGCTCGCCCCGTAAAGGCGGGCCGCAGCGGTGTGGAAATAGACGCAATAATGGCACGGTACCTGCGCCGCGACCGCAAGCCCGATCAGTTCCTTCTCCTTGCCGGACAGCTTGGTCTGCGGGTTGAGCTGCACCGACTTGAACTCAGCCCAGGCCCCGGCGATGCCGGCGTCGGGGAAGGCCTTGAAGAAGCTCGGCACCAGGCCGAGCGTCTGCTCGATGTCGCGATACGTCTCCTCGGCGCTCGCAGACCGCATCCCGCCCGGTGTGGGCGACTGGGCCTGCGCCGGGCCAGCGATGGCCAGCGCGATGCCGAGGCTCGCGGCGCCGATGGCGTAGCGGTGGATGGTGTGGAACATGGCGGAAACTCCCCTTTCAGGGATGCGGCCCTCCAGCCGTACTCCGACCCGGCATCAACGCCGCAGCCCCGCCTGAGTTCCACGACGGCTCGAAGTCCCCCGCGCCTAAAGCATCTCCAGCCCCACCTTGCGGCGTGGCGCGGGGAAGGCTCGGTCGATGGCGGCGAGGTCGTCCGCATCGAGCGCGAGGTCGCGGGCGGCGGCGTTCATCTCCACATGGGCGATGCGGCTGGCCTTGGGGATCGCGATCACGTCTCCGCGCCGCATGACCCAGGCGAGGGCCACCTGGAACGGGTCCACGCCGTGCTTCCTCGCCACAGCGCCCAGGGCGCCGCCGCGCGGCAGGCGAGCCTGCTCGATGGGGCTGTAGGCCATGGCCGGAATGCCGGCTTCGGCGAGGAAGGGCAGCAGATCGAATTCCGGGCCGCGCCGGCTCGGATTGTAAAGCACCTGGTTGGTGGCGCAGGCGCGCCCGCCCGGCGCCGCCAGCAAGTCCTCCATGTCGTCGGTGTCGAGATTGCTGACGCCCCACATGCGGATCTTGCCCGCCGCCTTCAGCGCCTCGAACCCGGCGATGGTTTCGGCAAAGGGATGGCTGCCGCGCCAGTGCAGGAGATAGAGGTCGATCACATCGGTCTTCAGCCGCCTAAGGCTGCGTTCGCAGGCGGCCTCGACGCCCGCCCGGCTGGCATTGTGGGGATAGACCTTGCTGACGAGGAACACCTCGCCGCGCCGGCCGGCCATGGCTTCGCCCACCACCTCCTCGGCGCCGCCATCCGCATACATTTCAGCGGTATCCAGAAGAGTGAGGCCGAGATCGAGCCCCGCGCGCAGGGCCGCCACCTCGCCTTTGCGGGCGGATGCGCCCTCACCCATGTACCAGGTGCCCTGCCCGAGGGCGGGCACGGTTTCGCCATTGGGGAGCGTCACGGTTTTTGGCATGTCGTATTCCGGACTCGGTACCGAGTTGAACACTACGGCTTGAAGCCGGCCGGCGGAAGGGCGCGGGGTTGGCTCGCCGCCATGGGGTGTGTCCGCTTGCTTTGTCGGCCGCATTCCCTACAAAAGACGCCGGATTGCGGTGGGGCTTCAGGGGTTCACCGCATTTTGGGGGCCGAAGTGGCGAGCGTGAGCGGTCAGGGACGAGGGACATTTCGCGCGTGGACGCGGCGGATTGCGCCTTTGCTGATGCTCGCGCTTGCAGCCTGCGCGCGGCCGGAAGGCGTGCTGGTTCCCGTCGAGATCAATGCTTCGTCCGGTGCCCAGGCCGGCAAGCCCGTCGACATGCTGGTGGCCACCACCCGTGCGCCCAGCGATGCCGAGGGCGTGCTCTTCACCGGCGAGCGAGGCAACGGCCTCGCCTTCACCAATATCGTCGTCTCCATCCCGCCCAATCGGGAGGTCGGCTCGATCCAGTGGCCGAGCCGGGTGCCCGCGGACCCGTCGCGGGAATTCGCCGTGACGCGGGTGGACCCCATCCCCGCCAAGCAGGTCAGGTCCTGGTTCCAGCAGCAGCCACGCGCCAAACGCCGGGTGCTGGTCTTCGTCCATGGCTTCAACACCCGCTTTGACGCGTCCGTATTCCGCTTCGCCCAGTTCATCCACGATACCAGCGCCGACTACATGCCGGTGCTGTTCACCTGGCCGTCCCGCGGGCGGGTCACCGACTATATCTACGACCGGGAAAGCGCCAATTTCTCGCGTTCGGACTTGACTTACGTGCTTTCGGCGGCGGTCAGGAGCCCGCAGGTGGACGAGGTGGTGGTGCTCGCCCATTCCATGGGCGCCTGGCTCGCCATGGAATCCCTGCGCCAGCTGGCTTTGACCGACGGGCGGGTGCCGGCCAAGATCACCAATGTGGTGCTTGCCTCCCCCGACCTCGACATCGACGTGTTCGAGCGGCAGATGCAGGAACTGGGACCCAAGCGGCCGCACCTGACGATCTTCGTCTCCCGCAACGACCAGGCCTTGGGCATTTCCCGCCTGCTCGCCGGACAGGTGACGCGCGTGGGCGCGGTGGACCTCACCAATCCCGACTACAGCGCGCGCCTCGAACAGGCGACGGGCATCGTCGTTCTGGACCTCACCGCCTTGCAGGGGGGCGACGCGCTCAACCACAGCAAGTTCGCGACCCAGCCCGACATGGTCCGCCTGCTCGGCGACCGGCTGATGGCCGGCCAGAGCATCTCGGACGACGGCGCGCCCGGGGCGGACACGGTCCAGGCCATGGGCGGCGCGGTGGGAACGGTGATTGCCGCTCCCCTCCAGCTGCCGATCCAGGTGTTCGCGGCCGGGCGCAACTGACGCCCGGCCGCGCCGCCATCAGGCCGAGATGCGCCGGCGCATGGCGAAGCGCGAGACCTCGACCACCGCCGTCCCCGCCGTTCGCGCGACGATCTCGGCACGCGGGACGAGCCAGTTCTTCGCCGTGCCGGCCTGAACCGTGACCGGCCCGATCACGTGATCGAGGGTGTAGCTCTCGTCGGGGCCGTATTCGGACGGAGCGGCCTCGATCATCGAGTAATTGGCCAGTTCCACCCCGTCGAGGGCCACCGGCACGAACATGCGCGTCGCGGCCACGGCGGACATCCCCGACACCAGCCGCATCCGGCAGCCGAAATCGAACACGTCTCCCGGATTCCACAGCCCGGTGGAGACCGACTGGCGCAGGTACAGGCGCTCGCCGGCCGCCGTGAAGGTGATCGTCAGGATCGCCTTGCTGCCGATGGAGGGATCGAGGGGTGCGCCGTCATCGGTGCCGTAGGTGATGGCCACCGTCGGCGAGCCGGAACGGTTCAGCTCCCAGCTGGCCGGCACCGCGCCGGACGTGAGCGCCGCACCGATGCTGTTCGTGCCCCCGGACTGGGTGACGAACAGGGCGTTGGAGAGAAACGCGGTCGGCTGGACATCCGTGAGGTCGAGATGGCCGAAGCGCGGATAAGGCGGAATGATCTGCGACAGCAGATTGGCCAGCGATTTCCCCCAGTAATAGGCGCCCAGCCCCTGCGGATGGGTCAGGTCGTAGAAATAGTTCGGCTTCGGCGCGAGGGCCGAGGTCGAATTGGTCGGGTTGAGGATCATCTTCGAGGCGTCGTGAAGATAGACGCGCGGCATGGTGAGAGCGAACTCGGTCAGCCGCTGGTTCAGCTCGTTGAGGATGCCGATCTGCGTAACCGTGTAGTTCGCCGAGCCCGGCGGCAGCTCGATGACCACCTGCGCACCCGCATTCACGATGGCGCGCGCCATGATCGCGATGTTGGCCGCAGCCGTTGCCGCGCAGGTGCCCGAGGTCGGGTAGAGCTGGCCCACATCGTTGGTTCCGGCGATCAGGATGACCGTGCCCGCCCCCGAATTGATGGTGGCCTGCAGGCGCGCCATGATCTGGTCCGTGCGCTCGCCGGACCAGCCGAAATTGCCGCCGCTGGAGGTGACGAAGCGCAGCCGGCTGCCGCTGAGCACGCTGGCCCAGGCCAGCTGCGAGCGCGTGCAGAGATTGCGCCTGTTGCTGTCGAGATGGAGCGACGCCGCAAGGCTGTCGCCCAGCGTCGCCACCAGATTGGGTGAACGCAGGCGCGTCCACGGGGCTGCTGCCAGCCCGCGCGCGATGCCGTCGATGCTCATTGGCTGATCCGGTAGCTGATGGTGCCGGAGCCGAAGGACGCGCAGCGCAGCCGGTACTCGACGGCGTATTCGGGCTCCTCGAAGATTTCCGAGACCGGGCCGCCGAAGGTGGAGAGGGCCACGCCCGCGCCGGTGATGGGCAGCCAGGTGGTGCCAGCGTCGAAGCTCCGCTCGACCACCACGGTCCCGACGAAGGTGCCCCACAGCGAAACGTTGAAGCCGCGGCCGGGGATGGGGGTGAAGGTGGCGCTGTTGCCGGTGGCGGTGAAGCTGCCGGCAACCGCCGTCTGGCCCGAAGCGGTGCCCGGCGCCTGAAGGATATTCAACATCTTACCTCCTTTTGAAGCGTCCTGATGACGCCCGTTCCACACAACCGGTGCGGAACGATGGGAGGATCACACAACTATTAGGAGCGTTTGTAGATTGGCACAACCATTGGCGCAACATCGCCCGCTCTCTTGCCTGCGGCGAAGCGTGCGACCCCAATGCCGACAAGCCTTTTGCAGGAGGAGGGAGATTGTTCAGCCCTCAGACACGGGGCAAAATGTATCCCCCTCGGCTGTCCAGCTTGTGGAAGCTGACGGCACCCGTGCCGGTCCTGAACATCTGAAGCAATTTTACTGGAGCGCGATCCGAGCAAATTGACCCAATTGGCTCGGTGCATCGCCGTCTAGGCTTGAGAAAGAGAACGCGGCGCAGCCTCCGTTGGAGCATTGCGAGAGCCTGCGGCCATGACCGAGAGCAGGATTCGCGTGGCATGATAAGCCCGCTGGGCGGAACGGCAGTTGGCATGGATTTCCTGCGTCCCCTCCCCGGAACCGGTCGGTCGCGGACCGGATGTCCCAGCCCTCCCTTGGGCTCAAAGCCACCGCAAGGGCGGGTTCTCCCGGACGACCGAAGCGCGACGTGACTGTCGCACTTCGGTTCAGGCCGGAAATGGGCCGTCAGCTCTGGCTTGCGAGCTCAGCCTTCAGCTCCAGCCGGCGCTGGTGGAGCAGCGGCTCGGTGTAGCCGCTCGGCTGCACGCGGCCCTTGAAGACGAGGTCGCAGGCGGCCTTGAAGGCGATGGAGGCATCGAAGTCCGGCGCCATGGGGCGGTAGAGCGGATCGCCCGCATTCTGCCGGTCCACCACCGCCGCCATGCGCTTCATGGTCTCCATCACCTGCGCCTCGGTGCACACGCCGTGGCGCAGCCAGTTGGCCATGTGCTGGGAGGAAATGCGCAGGGTCGCGCGGTCCTCCATCAGGCCGACATCGTGGATGTCCGGCACCTTGGAGCAGCCCACCCCCTGGTCGATCCAGCGCACCACATAACCGAGGATGCCCTGGGCGTTGTTGTCCAGCTCCTCCTGGATCGCCTCGGGCGTCCAGTTCGGCCGCACCGCCACCGGGATGGTGAGGAGGTCGTCCAGCTTCGCCTTGGGGCGGCTGCGCAGCGCCGCCTGCACCTGATGCACGTCAACCTTGTGATAGTGGGTGGCGTGCAGGGTGGCGGCGGTGGGAGACGGCACCCAGGCCGTGTTGGCGCCCGCCTTGGGATGGGCGATTTTCTGCTCCAGCATGGCGGCCATCATGTCCGGCATGGCCCACATGCCCTTGCCGATCTGGGCGTGGCCGGCGAGCCCGCATTCGAGGCCCGTATCCACGTTCCAGTTCTCGTAGGCGCCGATCCAGGCGGCCTGCTTCATGTCGCCCTTGCGGACCATGGGGCCGGCTTCCATGGAGGTGTGGATCTCGTCGCCGGTGCGGTCGAGGAAGCCGGTATTGATGAAGGCGACGCGGCTCGAAGCGGCGCGGATGCACTCCTTGAGGTTCACCGTGGTGCGGCGCTCCTCGTCCATGATGCCCATCTTGATGGTGTTGCGGGCGAGGCCGAGCAGGTCCTCCACGCGGTCGAAGATCTCCACCGCGAAGGCCACTTCCTCCGGCCCGTGCATCTTGGGCTTCACCACATACATGGAGCCGGTGCGGCTGTTGGCACGGCGACCGTTCGGGCCGATGTCGCGCAGGGCGATGAGCGCGGTGACGGCCGCATCCATGATGCCCTCGGGGATCTGCGAGCCGTCCTTCAGCAGGATGGCCGGATTGGTCATGAGGTGCCCGACGTTGCGCACCAGCATCAGCGAGCGGCCGGGCAGCACCAGCGTGCTGCCGTCCGGGGCGGTGTATTCGCGGTCGGGGTTGAGGGCGCGGGTGAAGGTGCGGCCGCCCTTGGCGATCTCCTCCTTGAGGTCCCCCGTCATCAGGCCGAGCCAGTTGCGGTAGACGACGACCTTGTCCTCCGCATCCACGGCGGCGACGGAATCCTCGCAATCCTGGATGGTGGTGAGCGCGGCTTCCAGCACGAGGTCGGAGATGCCGGCCTTGTCGTCCCTGCCGATGACGCTGGCGCGATCCACCACGATCTCGATGTGGAGGCCGTTCCTCTTCAGCAACACGGCGGAGGGCGCCGACGGCTCGCCGCGATAGCCGGCGAACTGGGCCGGATCCGCAAGGCCGGTCGCGCCGACGACGAGCGCGCCATCCTTCACCGAGAGCGCCCCGGCACCCGACCACGAGCCGTCCTTCAGCGGGGCGCTCTCGTCGAGGAAGGCGCGGCCCCAGGCGATCACCTTGGCACCGCGGCCGGGATTGTAGCCCTTGCCCTTCTCGGCGCCGTTGCTTTCCGGAATGGCATCGGTGCCGTAGAGCGCGTCATAGAGCGAGCCCCAGCGCGCGTTCGCGGCATTGAGGGCGTAGCGCGCATTCATCACCGGCACCACCAGCTGCGGCCCGGCGACCTCGGCGATCTCGGGGTCCACGTTGGCCGTGGTCACGGCAAAGGCGGGGCCTTCGGGCACCAAATAGCCGATTTTGGCAAGGAAAGCCTTGTAGGCATCAATGTCGATCGGGGCGCCGTTGTCCCGATACCACTGATCGAGCGTCTTCTGCAGATCCTCGCGCTGCTCGAGGAGCGCGCGATTGCGCGGCGCCAGATCGTGGGCGATGGCGGACAGGCCGACCCAGAACGCCTCCCCCTCGATGCCGCTGCCGGGCAGAACCTCCGTCTCGATGAAATCGTGCAGAGCACGCGCGATGTACAGCCCGGCGCGTTCCACCCGGGCTTCGGTCCCACTTGCCATGTTCACCGTCTGTCACCTTTTTCCCAAGGCGAGACCGCATCCTGAGGAGATGCCGGTCGCGGCTGCGACGTCGGCGGCCTCGCCTTCACCAAATCGTTTCTATTGTACCGTCCTGCTCCCACATCCCGGCGCGACCTCGGAGGGGCCGCATCGGCCGGATCGTCCTACTCGTATAGATAGCCGACTGGGCTACCGGACAGCCTGTCATTGCGCAGGCTCGACCGGGTGATGATCTGGCCCGCCAGCCCGTCGATCTCGTCGCGCTGGGTGGGCGTCCACATCTTGAGGTCCTCGATCCCCTTGAGGAGGCCGAGCCGCAGGATCTGCGTGTCCTCGCCGATCTCCGCCAGCGCAAGTGCGCCCCCGCCGGCGGTGACGGTATCGCCCGTGGCGAGCTCCAGGAGCTTGCCCGAGCCGTCCGAGAAGCCGGCGGTGCCGCGGATGATGCGATAGACCACCACCTCGCCTTTGGCGAGGCCCTGGACATCGGCCGCTGCGGTCGATTTGGGCAAAAGAGCCTTGCCGCGCGGATCAGTAGCGATGATGTGCCCGGTCACCAGGTTGCCGCTCGGCGCCTCGATGCCGAGATCGCGCACATGGACCGGCAGGGGCGAGGCCACCGGGCCCAGGGCGTCCGCGGGATAGGCGCGGAACAGGGCGTTGAGCGTCAGCGGATCCTGGAACCAGAAGCCGGCGCCGGTGGGGCGGTTGTGCAACGGGTGCTTCCAGGCGGTGCGGGGCGTCTCGTCCTCGCGGATATCCTCGGGGCCGACGACGGTCGGGTTGGGGAAGGTGGAGGGATCGGTGATGAACGCCTCGATGAACTTGCCGGAATAGCCCATGCACAGGGGATCGGGCACCACCGTCTGCGGCGTCTTCAGGTTCTCCTCCATCGACAGGCCCGACCAGGTGTAGAACAGCTGGCGGTGCACGATGGCGCTCTGCAGCATCACTGCGCCGGGGCCGACATAATGGAGCATTCCATCATAGTCGAAGGTGAACATGCCGGAGGTGACGAGGACGAGCTGGAAGCCGCCCGGCGGAAGGTGGAGATGAAAATCCGTCGGCCCGGTGTCCTGCCGGTAGATCGGGAGGTTCGTCGCGACCTCCTGCAGCAGGAAAGCGTCATTGTTGGCGCGAAGACCTTCCAGCGCGCGATGATAGAGGGCCTGCGGACGGTAGATGGGATCGTAGCCGATGTCCCTGTGGCGATCGACGGCAACGAAGGCGCCGCGATTCATCGTGATGCGTTCACCATCCGGACGCGTGAGCCCCGGCCACTTGAAATCGACCATCGACTGCATGCCCATGGCTATCTCCCATGTAAGACGCCAAAATAAAATCAGATGGCGCAATAGCCATATTCAATCGGACTTGAGAGCCGTCAAATCAACATTGCAGTCAAGCCTGGCTTGCCGCCATTATCCTTCGTCTTTCGCTCTTTTCAGTTTGTGATTTGAGTAATAATTACGCTTATGATTACATTTCGACGGCCAAATGGTGAATTTGGAGGCACGACCCGGATCGAGCGGGTGCGCCGAACCCGCATGGAATGAAACGGACGCAGGCGCGAAGGGCGTGCCGCCGGACTTCCGGGCCACGAGCGACTTCGTCACCGAGCTTTCGTTGACGCAATCCCAGCCCGACGGATCTGGGCTCTCCAGGAGCCGGATTTTGGTTTAGTGATGATGGCTAACCCATGTGCGCTCCGTATGCACGGACGCGTCAGCAAACGAAAATGAGGCGTATCGCGGCCTAAAATCGAGTACATCGCGACACGACCAAGCTTCACGATCCACAAAGAAATGACGGAATTTCAGGCCTTTAGATTTGCCGTGGCCCCTATGATGGATTGGACGGACCGCCATTGCCGGGCCTTCCACCGCACCCTTTCGCGCCATGCGCGGCTCTATACGGAGATGGTCACCGCCCCCGCCATCCTCCACGGCGATCGCGCGCGCCTGCTCGGCTTCTCGCCCGACGAGCACAAGGTGGCCGTGCAGCTGGGCGGAAGCGATCCGGCCGAGCTGGCGCAGGCGGCGCGGATCTGCGCGGATTTCGGCTATGACGAGATCAACCTCAATGTGGGTTGCCCGTCCGACCGGGTGCAGGGTGGCAATTTCGGCGCCTGCCTCATGCGCGAGCCGGAACTGGTGGCCGATTGCGTCGCCGCCATGAAGGCCGTCGTCGCCATCCCCGTCACCGTCAAGTGCCGCATCGGCGTGGACGACCAGGACCCCGAGGAAGCCCTCGACCGGCTCGCCGACGCCGTGGTGGCGGCGGGCACGGACGCGCTTATCGTCCATGCCCGCAAGGCTTGGCTGAAGGGCCTCTCGCCCCGCGAGAACCGGGACATCCCGCCCCTCGACTATGACCGCGTGCGGCGGCTGAAGGCCCGCTTGCCCCATGTGCCGATCGCGCTGAACGGCGGCATCGCCAGCCTCGCCCAGGGGATGGAGGAGGCACGCGGCCTCGACGGCATGATGCTGGGCCGCGCCGCCTATCAGGACCCGGAGCTGCTCCTCGGCGTGGACCCGCTGCTGTTCGGCGCGCCCGCGCCCCATGTCGACAGCTTCGCCGCCGTGGAGGCGTTCGAGCCCTATGTCGCGTACCACCTGGAAGCGGGCGGCCGGCTCTCCGACATCACCCGCCACATGCTGGGCCTGTTTACGGGCCGCAAGGGCGCCCGCATCTTCCGGCGCCACCTCTCCACCGAAGCCATCCGGCCCGGCGCCGGGCTCGACGTGCTGCGCGCGGCGGTGGACCAAGTGCGCCGGCGCCAGCCGGTCGCGGCCTGATCCCCTCCCTGCCTCCCGGATTGCCGGCGTGATCTGCACGCCATGCGCGGCTCCCGCGCCGGCGCATGCGGGCGCGGCGGTGGACAGGCGCGCCGATCGGCGTCACTGCTGCGGCATCCCGCCTGTCGCGTCCCATCTGACGGACCTGCCCCCATGCTCGCCTCCATCTCCACCCACGACATCGTCATGCTCGCAGGAGCGATGCTGGCGGGTGGCGTGCTCACGGGGCTCATCGCCGGCATGCTGGGCATCGGCGGCGGCGGCGTCATCGTTCCGGTGCTCTATGAGGTCTTCGGCGTGCTGGGAGTGGATGACGGCCTGCGCATGCAGCTGTGCGTCGGCACCTCGCTCGCCATCATCATCCCCACCGCCATCTCCTCCCACAACGCCCACATGAAGAAGGGCGCGGTGCTGCCCGGCGTGGTGCGCAGCTGGCGGGTGCCGGCCATCGCCGGCATCCTCACCGGCAGCGCCATCGCGGCGGTGGTGGCGGGCTGGGTGCTGCAGGCGGTGTTCGTTGTGGTCATCTCGCTGCTGGGCCTGAAAAGCCTGCTCGGCCGCAACGACATCCGCATCGCCGAGCACCTGCCCGGGCCCGGCGCCATGCGCGCCTATGGCTTCGTCATCGGCCTGGCTTCGTCGCTGGTGGGGATTTCCGGGGGCGGCATCGCCACCAATATCCTGCTGCTCTACGGGGTGCCCATCCATGCGGCGGTGGCCACCTCCGCCGGCATCGGCATCATCATCCCCATCCCGGGCGTCATCGGCTACGCCGTGGCCGGCTGGCCGCACCTGTCCCAGCTGCCGCCATTCTCGGTGGGCTATGTCTCGGTGATCGGATTTGTCTGCATCGCTCCGGTGGCGGCTCTGGTGGCGCCGTTCGGCGCCCGGCTCGCGCACCGGCTGGGGCGCCGGCAGCTGGAAATCGGCTTCGGCCTGTTCCTGCTGCTGGTAGCCTCGCGCTTCCTCGCCGCCATCGTCTGGGGCTGAGCGGCGGCGGGCTTCACCAGCGGTGGGAGAAGCCGGCGGTGATGCTCTTGTTGAGCGTCGAACCGGTATCGGCGATGGAGGTCGTGACGGTGACGTCGCCGAGCACCTTCTGCTGCGCGCTGAGGCTGGGCAGCAGGGTGGGCGTCTCCTGCGTGGCCTTGGTGGCGAGGGAAAAGGTGGTGCCCGTCTCCACCAGCTTGAGGCTGACGGACTTGTCGGTCTCCCACGTCTCCGAACCGGACGCCACGCGATAGGTATCGGCCAGTGTCGCATCGAGCCCGCTCGACAGCGTGACGGTCCGCGACAGGGTGGTGGCCACCTTGCCGGTGGCGCCATTGGGATCGAGGGAGACGTTCACAGTCCCCTTCTGCCACAGCAGCCAGTCGGGCAGCTGGGACAGCGTGACCTTGGCATAGGCGGTGCCACCGAGATCGCTGGCGCCGGACGCAACCGCCGGCGCAGCGCTGGCCGCCGCCTTGGACAGGTCCATGCCGAACACGGTGCCAATGTCCTCCACCGCGCTCCAATAGGTCATGGAGACGCTGCCGTCGGCATTCAGCGTCTTCTTGGTCTCGCTGCTGGAATCCGCGCGAGCGGGCACAGCGGCGACCAGAACGACCGGCACAAGCAGCGCTGCGGTGGCGCGTGGCATCATCGGCAAAAGACTCCATGGCCCGGCTGGAACGATGGCGCGGATCGGCAGCGCCAGATGGCGACTTCCATCATGGGTGCGGAAAAGTTAGGGCGAGATTGCTGCGGCGCGGCATTTTTCGAGCATGCGCGTGCCGCATGGCTTTTGCGCAACACCGGCGCGGCAGCGCCTTGCGGCGGTCTGCCGCCCGTCCTAATCCCCCGGCGGGAGGATCAAGATGACACAACAGCCGGACCCTGCGATCGCCACCGCTGCAACGCTGGAGCTGCTCGCCCGCATCGCCGATGCGCTGGAGCGCCTCGCCCCGCCCGCCGTGCCGACGCCGGATTTCGAGGCCGCCGACGCCTTCGTCTGGCACAACGAGCCGCCGCGGTTCGAGCCGGTGCCGCGCGTGAACCGGGTGGAGATGGACCTGCTCCAGGGCATCGACCGGGTGCGCGACCAATTGGTGGAGAACACGGCGCGGTTCGCCCGCGGCCTGCCGGCCAACAACGCCCTGTTGTGGGGCGCGCGCGGCATGGGCAAGAGCTCCCTCGTCAAGGCGGCCCATGCGCGGATCAACCGCGACCTCGCCGCGCAGGCCCCGGCGCGCCTCAAGCTGGTGGAGATCCACCGCGAGGACATCGAGGCGCTGCCCGCCCTCATGGGCCTCGTGCGGGCTTCCGCGCACCGCTTCATCGTGTTCTGCGACGACCTCTCCTTCGATGCCGACGACACCTCCTACAAGTCGCTCAAGGCGGTGCTGGAAGGCGGCATCGAGGGGCGGCCGGACAATGTGATCTTCTACGCCACCTCCAACCGCCGCCACCTGCTGCCCCGCGACATGATGGAGAACGAGCGCTCCACCGCCATCAATCCCGGCGAGGCGGTGGAGGAGAAAGTCTCCCTCTCCGACCGGTTCGGCCTCTGGCTCGGCTTCCACAAATGCAGCCAGGACGAATACCTTGCCATGGTGGAAGGCTATGTGGCCCATCACGGCCTTGGCGTGGGGCAAGAGGAATGGCGCCCGCAGGCGCTGGAATGGGCGACCACCCGCGGCGCCCGCTCGGGCCGCACCGCGTTCCAGTTCGTGCAGGATCTGGCGGGCCGGCTCGGGGTGCCGCTCAAGGCGGACTGACCGGCGCGCCCTCACCAAAAAGGCCGCCCCGAAGGCGGCCTTTCTCACTCGGATCTGGCGCCGAGTCGTCGTCAGTTCTTGTTGACGACGCAGTCGCCGCCCTGCGCGCGCAGGGACTGACACAGTTCGTTGGCCTGGTCGCGGGTGGCGAAGGGGCCGACCTGGGCGCGGTAATAGATGCCCTTGTCGCCCAGATCCGCCTTCTTCACCGTGGCCCTGTAGTTGCCCAGCAGGTTCGGATACTTGGTCTGCAAGGCGCGCCATGAGCCCATGGCATCGGCCTCCGACCGCTGGGAGGCGACCTGCACCACATAGGCCCCGGCGCTGGACGGCGAAGGCGTGGTCGCCGCCGTCTGGGCGGGGGCGGACGCGGGCACGGTGGTCACCGGGTTGGGGTCCGGCAGGCCGGCGGGAATGGGGTTCTGCGTCGCCGCATAGGCCGAGACCGAGCTGGTGGGCACGTTCTGGGCGAAGCTGCCGTCGGCGCGCACCGCCACGGTACGCACCTTCTTGGGCTCGGTGAGGTTCTGGGTGGCCTGCATGGGCGTGGGCGGCGGCGCGCTCGGCTCCTGCGGAAGGGCACGGGCGGCGGCCGTGACATCCACAGGCTGCTCCTCGCGGGAGACCATGCGCTCGTTGCCGGCGTTGGCGCCCATGCGATCGTAGATCATCTTCTGGCCGCCATCGGCGGTCTGCGGCGTGGGCGTGGCGGTCTTGGCGGGTGCCGAATCGGCCTTGATCACCGGCGGCGTGCCCGCTGCGGTGACGCCGGACTTGCCCACCGCCATGTTGTAGGCGAACACCCCGGCCACGCCGGCCACCACCAAGCCCAGAACCGAGACGCCGAGAATCAACGCAAGCCGTCCTTTGCGGCGGCGCGGCTCGGCGTCGTACAGCTCCTCACCGTGGGGCGGCATGTAGCCGTCTTCCCCGTATTCGGGGTCGTAGGTGTCGTCGTAATCGTCATAGCCGTCATCGTCGCGGCGGGCGGCCGAATAGGCATAGGCGGCCTCATCCTCGTCGTCGTCGCGCGCGGAGCCGCCGGCATAGGAGCGGGAATCGCCCCGCGCATCGTCCCGACGATCATGGCGCGCGGGGGCATAGCCGCCTTGCGGAGCGTGGGACGAGGCGCCCGCCGGACGGGCCGGCGGCAGGTCGTCATAATCGTCGTCGTAGTCGTCCTCGTCGTGGCCCTGCACGCTCGACGGCGGCGCGGAGCGGGAGAGGGAGCCGTAGCCGGTGCGCACCGCCGCGTCGGGAACGCCGCGCGCAGCAGCTGGAGCCGGAGCGAACGAAGGCGCCGTCTGCGGCTGCGCGGGGCGGGGGGCGGCCCCACGCACGCCGGGCGCGGCCGGCGGCGGAGCGTAGAGCGAGGGACTGGCCGGCCGCGGTGCCGGCGCGGCGGCGGGCACGGGACGGGCGGGGGCGGCGCCATAGCGCGCGGCATCGGCCCGTACGGGCATCGCGGAGGCGCCCTGCGAGAGCGGACGCGGAGCGGGAGCGGAAGGCGGCGTGGCCTCCCAGTCCTCCTCATCGTCCTCGTCGGAAAAAGCGGGGGCGGGCGGGGACAGAGGCCGCGCCGGCGCGCGGGCCGCCATGCGCGGGTCGGGATAAGCGGGCGCGGCCGGCGGCGCATAGCGCTGCGCGGGCGCAGAACGGCTCGGGCCGGTGGCCTGCCGGGCCGGATCGGCGCCCGGAAAGTCGTCGAACGGATCGTCGTCGCCGATCAGCCGGGCCAGTTCGGCCAGAGGATCACTCCCCGTCGCGGCGGACGACGGAGCGGAGCGGGGGCGCGGCCCACCCTCCGCGGCACCTTCATCACGCCGGTAGCGGAACCTGCTTTCGTCGACCATATCGCCTCGATGTGTTGTCGTCCGCCCCGTGGAAACCGCGCAATGGAAACCGCGCCTTGGAGACCGCTTCAAGCGGACCGGCCCGGCCGGACCAGACCGCTCCTTCCGCAGCCACGGGACGAGCGATCATTTCATCTCGTCTACGGCCGTCACCCCCAGAACCTTGAGACCGGAGGCGAGCACCGTGGCCACGCCATGGACCAGGGCCAAGCGAGCCGAGGTCAACTCTCGATCATTCTCGATAATGAAGCGTAAATGTGGCAGGTCCTTTCCACGGTTCCACTGGCCGTGGAACTCGCCAGCCAGATCGTGCAGGAAGAAGGCGATGCGGTGCGGCTCGCGCGCCCCGGCCGCCTGCTCCACCAGCCGCGGCCAGCCCGCCAGCCGGCGCAGCAGCGCAAGCTCGCCCTCGTCATCCAGCCGGGCCAGCGGCGCGTCGGCAAACGAGGCCGCCTCCTGCGGCATGTCGGCGAACTCCTCGGCCGCGTTGCGCAGGATCGACTTGGCCCGGGCGTGGGCATACTGCACGTAGAAAACCGGATTTTCGCGCGACTGCTCGATCACCTTGGCGAGATCGAAGTCCAGCGGCGCGTCGTTCTTGCGGAACAGCATCATGAAGCGGACCGCGTCGCGCCCCACCTCGTCCACCACCTCGCGCAGCGTCACGAAGGATCCCGAGCGCTTGGACATGCGCACCGGCTCCCCGGCGCGGAACAGGCGCACCAGCTGGATCAGCTCAACGTCGAGGCTGGCCTTGCCGCCGGATACCGCCTTCACCGCCGCCTGCATGCGCTTGACGTAGCCGCCGTGGTCGGCGCCCCACACGTCGATCATCCTGAGGAAGCCGCGGTCCACCTTGTCCTTGTGATAGGCGATGTCGCCAGCGAAATACGTGTAGCTTCCGTCGGACTTCTTCAGCGGCCGGTCCACGTCGTCGCCGAAGTCGGTGGAGCGGAACAGGGTCTGCTCCCGGTCTTCCCAATCCTCGATGGGCGCGCCCTTGGGCGGCGGCAGGCGGCCCTCATAGACCTCGCCCGACGCGCGCAGCGCCTCGATGGCGGCGCCCACAAGGTCCACCGCGCCGGTGGAAAGGGAACGCTCGGAGAAGAACACGTCGAAGGAGATGCCGAGCGCGGCGAGATCCTCGCGGATGGCCACCATCATGGCGTCGATGGCCACGCCGCGCACCAGTGGCAGCCATTCCGCCTCGGGCTTCGCCTTGAGCGCGGTGCCGTGCGCGGCCGCCAGCTTCTGTCCCACCGGCACCAGGTAGTCGCCCGGATAGAGCCCTTCCGGGATCTCGCCGATATCCTCGCCCAGCGCCTCCCGGTACCTCAGGAAGGCGGAGCGGGCCAGCACGTCCACCTGCGCGCCGGCATCGTTGATGTAATATTCCTTGATCACGGCGAAGCCGCCGAAATCCATGAGGCGCGCCAGCGCGTCGCCGAACACCGCGCCCCGGCAATGGCCCACATGCATGGGGCCGGTGGGGTTGGCGGAGACGTATTCCACGTTCACCTTCTCGCCCGCGCCCAGCGCCGAGCGGCCGAAATCGAGCCCCTGCCTCAGCACGGCGGCAAGCACCGCCGGCCAGAAGGCGGCATCGAGCGCGATGTTGATGAAGCCGGGACCGGCCACGTCCACCTTCTTCACGCCCATCACCGCGCCGAGCTTGCCGGCGATGCGCTCGGCGAGGTCGCGCGGCTTCATGCCGGCATCCTTGGCCAGCACCATGGCGGCATTGGTGGCGAGATCGCCGTGGGTCGCATCCCGCGGCGGCTCCACCACCACGCGGGCCAGCACCTGGGCAAGGTCGAGATCCCTGGAAATGGTGCCCTCGGCAACGAGGGCGGCGACGGCTTCGCGCACGTGATCGGCGAAGATCGCGTAGACGTTCATGGGGTGGGTCCGATCGGGTTGGTCGTCGGGGCGCCTAGCGCAAGTCCGGCGTCAAGTCAAAGAAGCGGGCGTGCTGGTCGAGGGCGTAGCGGTCGGTCATGCCGGCGATGTAGTCGGTCACGCGGCGGGCGAGCCGCTGGGCGTCGAGCTGGTCGAGATCGTCGTGCCAGGAGGGCGGCATGTCCTTGGGATGGGCGATGAAATGACCGAAGAGCTGGCGCAGCACCTGCTGGGCGTCCGCCATCACCCGGTTGACCCGCTCGTGCCGGTACATGCGCGAGAACAGGAACGCCTTGAGCGCCTTTTCCTTCTGCCGCATGGCGTCGGAAAAGGCGATGACGGGATGGTCGAGGGCGCGCACGTCCGCGGCGGAGGCCACGCCCGCGACCGCGGCACGCCGTGCGCTTTCGGCCACCACGTCCTCGATGAGGCGGGTGATGACGCGGCGGAGCACCTCGTTCACCGTCCGCGCCACGCCGAGCACCGGGTAGAGTGCGCGCACCTCGCCGAGGGCCTCGCCCACCAAAGGCAGGCCGGCGATATCGTCGAGGGTGAACATGCGGGCCCTCAGCCCGTCGTCGAGGTCGTGCACGTCATAGGCGATGTCGTCGGAGATGGCCGCCGCCTGCGCCTCGGCGGAGGCATGGCTCCACAATTCGAGGTCCTGCTGGGCCGAATGCACCTGGATGGCATGGGGCAGACCGCCGAGATAGCGGCCGATGCCGCGCCCGTCCCGGTCGGCGAGCGGGCCGTTGTGCTTGGCGATGCCCTCCAGCGTCTCCCAGGTGAGGTTCAGGCCGTCGAACTGGGCATAGCGCCGCTCGATGCGCGTGACGACCCGGAGCGACTGGGCATTGTGGTCGAACCCGCCCTGCCCGGCCATGCAGGCGTCCAGCGCCCGCTCCCCGGCATGGGCGAAGGGCGGGTGGCCAAGATCGTGGGCGAGGGCGAGGGCCTCCGCGAGATCCTCGTCGAGCCCCAGCGCGCGGGCGATGGAGCGGGCCACCTGCACCACCTCCAGCGTGTGGGTCAGGCGGGTGCGGTAATGGTCGCCCTCGTTGAAGACGAACACCTGCGTCTTGTGCTTCAGCCGGCGGAAGGCGGTGGAATGGATGATGCGGTCGCAGTCGCGGCGGAACGGGCTGCGCGGCGGCATTTCCGGCTCGGGGAAGAGGCGGCCGCGCACATGGTCCGCGTCGCAGGCCCAGGAAACGCGGGGCCGCGCGCCGCTTACCGCCATGATCGCCCCCTCTTTTCGCGCCCTGCGCAGCCGGCACCGCGCCCCGATCGGGACAGCCATGCCGACGTTTTTCCGCCGCCGCCCTTTAACTCGGGGGCCGATGGACTTACCTTATGGGCCATTGCCAGCTTCAATTCGTAAAGTCGATACCATGGAAACCACACTCGCCCCGACCTCGGCTGCGGACCTTCCCGCGGTTGATACCGAGTTCACCGTGACCGATGCCGCCGCGCGCCGCATCTGCCAGATCCTCTCCCCGGAGCCTCCGGGCACCTTCCTGCGCATCAGCGTGGAAGGCGGCGGCTGCTCCGGCTTCTCGTACAAGTATGATGTGACACGCGAGCAGGGAGAGGACGACCTCGTCATCGAGAAGGAAGGCGCCAAGATCGTGGTTGATCGCATCTCGATCGACTACATCAAGGGCTCCCAGCTCGACTACAAGGCCGATCTGATGGGCTCCGCCTTCAAGATCTCGAACCCCCAGGCCACCGCCAAGTGCGGCTGCGGGTCCAGCTTCGCGGTCTGAGCGCGCGCTTCGCTTTCGAGCGTATGTCACCACCCGGCCGGTCCGGGTGGTCAGCCTGACTCTGCGCTGCGATGGCGCGGCGCCCGTCACGGCGCCACGTTGTTCGGCACGGCATGGGTCCAGGGGCGCGGCAGGCCGGTGGGCCAGTCGTCGCCGTAGCAGGGGAAGAAACGCTCGGTCCGGGCCATGATGATGAGGTCCGGAGCGAAACGCTTTACGTCGTCGAAGTCGAAGTCGCAGGATCCGGTGACGCGCCGCGAGCCGTGCATCCACGCCGCTACGCTCACGTCCCCCTTGAGGAACAGGCGCGGCCACACCGCACCGGTGAACGAATCGCCCATGATGAGCACCCGCAGTCCGGTGGGTGCATAGTCGTAGGCGAGCGACTTGAACGCCACGTGCTCGTTGTGATGCCGGAGCGCCGCATCGAAACGGGGCGGGCCGGCGCGATCCTTGATGGTGAAGGGCATGTCCTCCTCCTTCACCCGCGGCGGCAGCCGGGTCGTGCGCAGGAGGTCGCCGCGTGCCGCCGGTGCTGGGGGCCCCAGCACCTCCGCCGGGTCCACCTGCCAGTCCTCATGCCCCGCCGCCGCCATCACCGCATTGAAGGCAAGCACGCTGGAGCGGCTGTTCCAGTGGGTATCCGTCATCAGGTAGCGCGGCCGCGGGCTCGCCTTGAGCACGGGACGCAGGTCCACCGCCGTGACGCCTTCCGCCTTCAGGCCCGCCAATGCCAGGTCATATTCGGTCGTGGGATAGGCGAGAGCCTCGTACCAGGCCGGCAGCGCCTCCAGTTCCACCGACTGGGCATTGGGCGGGATGGCGACCACGATGCGGGTGCCCCTGGGCGCCAGCACGCGCTGCATTTCGCCCACCATGGCCACGAAGCGCTCCACATTGGCCGCGCGCACCAGCGCGCCGGCCGATTGCGCCGGCGCCTGCTCGCGGCCCCAGAACAGCTGGCCGTCCCGGCCCGCGTAGAAGGGCCGGCTATCGGGCGAGTGCAAGGCTTCGCGCAAGTCCCGGCGCAGCACGGGAAACGTGGCACGGAAGCCAAAATTGTCCTGGATGTAGGTGCCGATGTTGCGGAACTTGTAGTTCAGCTTCTGGCTCCAGGTGAAATGGTCCGGGATCTGCATCCGCCACTGCCCGCTGGCGAACGGGTCCGGGATGAGGTTCGACAGCAGCAGGAAGCCGAACAGCCCGGCAACGAGGACGCCGAGGTGGCGGCGATGGCGCGAGAGCAGGGTCACGGGGCGCCTCCTCAGAACCGGTAATAGAGGAAGGGCGTGGCTGTGGTGCCGCCCACCCAGGCGACGCTCGCCAGCATCAGCGCTGCGATGAAGGCGTATTCCGCCACGGCCGCGACCGCCCCCTGCCCCGCCACCGCCTTCAGGCGCGGCCAGCGGAAGAAGCCGATGAGCCCGCCCACCACCAGCGCCGCGATGGCAAGCGGCGTCAGCCCGAAGCCGAGCGCCAGCGAGGCCCGGCTGAAGCCGTGGAGGCCAACGAGCCCGGCGAACATGTCGGTGGCGCCGCCGAGGCTGTCGGCACGGAACCACACCCAGCCCAGCATCACCGCGAGGACCGTATAGAGATGGGCCACGACGCCCGGCGCTCGCTTGAGCCAGCGGCCGAGGAAGGCCCGCTCGATGATGAGGAAGGCGCCGTGATGCGCGCCCCAGATGACGAAATTCCAGCTTGCCCCGTGCCACAGGCCGCACAGCAGGAAGACGGCGGAGAGGTTCAGGTAGGTGCGCATCTCCCCGCGCCGGTTACCGCCGAGGGGGATGTAGAGATAGTCGCGCAGGAAGGCGGAAAGGCTCATGTGCCAGCGCCGCCAGAAGTCGGTCATGGAGCGCGCCGTATAGGGCAGCCGGAAGTTGCGCGGCAGGACGAAGCCCACCATCACGCCGAGGCCCACCGCCATGGTGGAATAGCCCGCGAAGTCGAAATAGATCTGCACCGTATAGGCGTAGAGCCCGAGCCAGGCTTCCACGAAGGTGGGGTGCGTGGTGGTGTCGAACACCCCGTCGGCGAGCCGCGCCACCTCGTCGGCGATCAGCACCTTCCAGGCGAGGCCGATGACGAACAGCCGCGCCCCGGCCGAGAAACGCCCCATGGTGGTCCGCCGCTCCGAGAGCTGCCGCGCCACCGTGGCATAGCGCACGATGGGGCCCGCCACGAGCTGGGGGAACATGCACATGTAGAGCGCGAACTGCACCGGATCGCGATTGGCCCGCACCTTCCGCTTGTAGATGTCGGCGAGGTACGAAATGGCGTGGAAGGAATAGAAGGAGATGCCCAGCGGCAGCGAGATGCGCGGCATGGGCAGAACGGCGCCGAGGGGCTCGATCAGCGCGTTCACGTTCTCCACCAGGAAGCCGGTATATTTGTAGATACCCAGCAGGATCAGGTTGAAGGCGATGCCGTAGCCGAGCAGGCGCTTGCGTGGGGCACCCTCGCGATCGTCGATGGCGCGGGCAAGCAGGAAATTGACCGCCACCGACGCGAAGAGAATGAGGATGTGGGGCGTATATCCGGCAGCATAGAATACAAGAGAGAAGGCAAGGAAAATATAGTTCCGCGTCGTCATGGACTTCGCAGAGAAATAAAAAACGAGGAACAGGGGGAAGAAGTAGAACAGAAACTCGATGGACGCGAACGTCATGCCACTCCGCCGCCACTGAAGGACAAGGGGGCGTTCCTGCCATTCTTTGCGCGCCATCGCAACCCTGGGCCTGATTTGAGACGCGCCATTCGAACGGCCATTGCCTCCCGGCGGCACCGGGGTATCCTCCGCGGCCGAAGGAGCCCCGCCCATGCGCATCGCCACCTGGAACGTCAATTCCATCCGCCAGCGGCTGGACCATGCGGTACGCTGGCTGGGCGAGACGCGGCCCGACGTGGTCTGCCTGCAGGAGATCAAGTGCCAGACCGAGGCCTTCCCGAAGGAGGCGTTCGAGCAGCTGGGCTATAACGTCACCGTGCACGGGCAGAAGGGCTTCAACGGCGTTGCTTTGCTCTCCCGCCTGCCGCTGGAGGATGTGACCCACGGCCTTGCCGGCGACGATGGCGACGTGCAGGCCCGCTTCATCGAGGCGGTGGTATCGGTGAAAGGCGGCGTGGTGCGCGTCGCCTGCCTCTACCTTCCCAACGGCAATCCGCCCGATACCGAGAAATACCCCTACAAGCTCGGCTTCATGGACCGCCTCCAGGCCTTTGCCGCCGACCGGCTGAAGCTGGAGGAGCCGCTGATCCTCGCCGGCGACTTCAACGTGATCCCCGAGCCGCGCGATGCGGCCGACCCCTCCGCCTGGGTCAACGACGCCCTGTTCCTGCCGCGTACCCGCGCGGCGTTCCGCTCCCTGACCCATCTCGGGCTCACCGACGCCCTGCGCGCCACCTCCGACGCCGGACGGCTCTATACCTTCTGGGACTATCAGGCGGGCGCCTGGCAGCGGGACATGGGCATCCGCATCGACCACCTGCTGCTCTCGCCCCAGGCGGCGGACAAGCTCATCGCCACCGGCATCGACAAGCATGTGCGGGCCTGGGAGAAGCCGTCCGACCATGTGCCGGTCTGGGCCGACCTCGCCATCGCCGCGTGAGGCGGCCGTGGGGGAGATGTCTTTCAGCGGCGGCTGCCTGTGCGGGCGGCTGCGCTACCGGGTGCGCCGGGTCCAGAGCGCCTATTGGTGTCATTGCACCATGTGCCGTCGCGCCTCCGGCTCCGGCGCCTTGCCCTGGCTGACCGTGGCGCGGGCGGATTTCGAGGTGACGGCGGGCACGCCTGCACGCTTCTCGTCCTCGCCGGGCGTGACACGGCTGTTCTGCGGCAGCTGCGGCAGCCCGATCCTGTTCGACATGGCGAAGGAAGCAGCGGTGGATGTCACCCTCGGCACGCTGGACGATCCGGACGCGGTGGCGCCCACCCATCACATCTGGACGCAATCGGCTCTGGAGATGATGGCCGGGCTCGGTGCGGGCCTGCCGCGGCACGCGGCGGAGCGGGAGGCATAGACGAAGGCGCGAGCCGCCCGGTCAGCGCTTGGCGGTCTTCAGCCAGGTTTCGAGATAGAGCAGCGCTTTCTCGCGCTCGTCCGGGGTCGCGTCGGCGAAGGCCTCCTCGTGCAAGGCCACCACCCACTTGTCCTCGGGCCGCACCGCCGCGTCCCGCGCCAAAGTGAGCCACATGAGCCCGCGCGCCGCCTGGCGCGGCACCCCCTCATCGCCCCGGAACAGGAGCTGGCCGAGCCTCGCCTGCGCCTCGAACTGGCCCTTCTGCGAGGCCAGCGTCAGCCAGCGGCCGGCATTGCGTGCATCGCGCGGGCCGCCGACGCCTTCCAGATAGAGCTTGCCCAGCTGGTACTGGGCATCGGCATCGCCGAAATAGGAGGCGGCGTAGGAGAACATGTCCCGCGCCCGCGACGCATCGCGCTTCACCCCGGCGGACGGGATGCCGACGAGGTAATAAGAGCCCAGCGCCACGAAGGCGTTGGCCACGAAACGCGACTGCGCCGTGCCGGGATAGTCCTCGGCATGGGTGTTGGCGATCTTGGAGAAATAGTCGAACGCCTTGGCGTCGTCGCGCTTCACGCCGTCGCCGTCGGCATAGATGCGGCCGAGCTTCCACTGGGCCATGGCGTGGCCCTGCGACGCCGCATAGCCGAGGGCATCAATGCCCTTCGCGGTCTGGCCGGCGCGCAGGGCCTGTGCCCCGGTGCGGAAGGCTTCGTCCACGGGACGCACGGTCGGCGCCAGCGGCACATTGGCCGGCGGCGTCATGGGCTGCGTCTCATAGGGCTGGAGCTGCTGGGTCGAGCCGTCGAAGGCGTAGGCCACCGGCACCGAGAGGCAGGCCGCCACCACCCCCGCCAGCGCGACGGCGCAGGCGCGCCGGGAGCCCGCCGTCCGCCCGAAGCGCCCGGTCGTCCTGCCTGCCTGCCTGATGGTCGTGGTCTCGCCGCAAATCATGGTGGAGGGAAGATGCCGGGCGGCGGCGGCAATATCGGGGCCGCGGAAAGGCCGAGCCGCGGCGTTGGAGCGGCAACCTCTGGGGCGTCTCGCGGAGCGAAGCTCCACGACGCCACCCGGCGCCACCCTTTCGAGAATGCAACGTCCGTCCATAAGGACCCACCTCAGGCGCGGCGTCCGGAAACACTTTCCGAGCTACGCTCACCGTCGCGCGTTGCTTCTCGTTTCAATGGGGTTTTGTGGCGGCTTCGCGGCGCCTTGGGGCCCCCGCCGGGGCGACAACTTCAAAGGCGCGGGAGTGTGTCTTCGCCGTCACAATAATGGCACCTGAAACCACTGGCTTCCTTTGCGAACCTGCGATCCGAGCGACCGGAGGGGCCTGGAGCGTGGCGCCACGGCCACACTCCTCTCGGCCACATGCCTGCGGCACGACGGAGGACCCGGCCCCCGCCGCAGCCGGCTTCAGGCCGCGCCACCTGAAAGCTGGGCGATCGCGGCTCGGACCTTGTCCTTGCGGTGGAGATATTCCTCGCGCTTCTCGCGCTCGGCCTCCACCACCTCTTCCGGCGCGCGGGCGACGAAGCTCTCGTTTCCGAGCTTGGCGTCGATGCGGGCCACCTCCTGGTCGAGCTTGCCCTCTTCCTTCCTGAGGCGGCCGAGCTCGGCGGCAAGATCCACCACGCCGGCCAGTGGCAGGGCGGCCACCTCGCCGCGCACCACCATCTGCACCGACTCGCCGGGAACCGTATCGGCCACCGTCACGCCCGAGAGGCGGGCGAGGCGGCGGATGGCGTCGTCCCACGCGGCGGCACGCTCCGTGGTCTCCGCGCCCGGCTCCACCAGCACCAGGGGCACCTGCGCGCCCGCAGGAACGTTCATCTCCGCACGCACGGAGCGGATCTCGGTGATGAGGTCCACCACCCAGCCCACTTCCGCCTCGGCGTCAGGCGCCTCAAGGCCCGACAGGTCCGGCCAGGGGGCGAGGGCCAGCAGGCTGGTGCGGGCGGGGCCGTCCTTGCCGGTTTCGGCCCACAATTCCTCGGTCAGGAAGGGCATGAAGGGGTGCAGCAGCCCCATGGCCACGTCCAGCACATAGGCGGTCGCCGCCCGGGCCTCGTCCTTCGCGGCGCCATCCGGGCCGGACAGGAGGGGCTTGGCCAGCTCCAGGTGCCAGTCGCAGAACACGTTCCAGAGGAAGCGGTAGATGGCCGCCGCCGCCTCGTTGAAGCGGTAGGCCAGGATGGCCTCGGACACCTCGGCGGTGGCGCGGGCAGCCTCGCCGATGATCCAGCGGTTCAGCGTGCCTTCCACCTTGGCCGGGTCGAAGCCCTCCACCCGCGCGCAGCCGTTCATCTGCGCGAACCGCACCGCGTTCCAGAGCTTGGTGGCGAAGTTGCGATACCCCTCCACGCGGGAGGTGGCGAGCTTGATGTCGCGCCCCTGCGCCGCCATGGCCGCCAGGGTGAAGCGCAGGGCGTCGGCGCCATATTTCTCCACGAGGTCCAGCGGGTCGATGACGTTGCCCTTGGACTTCGACATCTTCGCCCCCTTCTCGTCGCGGACGAGGGCGTGGATGTAGACGTCCTTGAACGGCACTTCGCCGTCCATGAAGTGCAGGCCCATCATCATCATCCGGGCCACCCAGAAGAAGATGATGTCGAAGCCCGTCACCAGCACCGATGTGGGGTAGAACTTCTTCAGCTCGCCGGTCTCGTCGGGCCAGCCCATGGTGGAGAAGGGCCACAGGGCGGAGGAGAACCAGGTGTCGAGCACGTCCTCGTCGCGGGTGAGGAAGCCGGCGCGCTTGGCGGCGTCGTCGATCAGCGCCTGCGCGTCCTCGGGCGAGAGCGTTTCGTTGCCCACATTGTGGGCCAGAGCCTGCTCGAAGGCCTCGTCCTCGTCCATGGCGACGAAGACATTGCCAAAGGGGTCATACCAGGCCGGGATCTGGTGGCCCCACCACAATTGGCGGGAGATGCACCAGGGCTGGATGTTCTCCAGCCACTCGAAATAGGTCTTCTCCCAGTTCTTCGGCACGAAGGCGGTGCGCCCCTCGCGCACGGCAGCGAGGGCCGGCTGGGCCAGGGTCTTGGCGTCCACATACCACTGGTCGGTGAGCCAGGGCTCGATGACCACATTGGAGCGGTCGCCGTGGGGCACCATGTTGGTGTGCGGCTCGATCTTCTCCAGCAGCTCCAGGCCGGTCAGAAGCTCCACGATCTGCTTGCGCGCGGCGAAGCGGTCCTGGCCCTTCAGGTGGGAAAGCTGGCCGGCGGCATCGGGCGCGTCCACGTAAGCCTCGGGGCGCTCGGCATGGTCGTCGAGGATGCCCTGCGGGTCGATGCGCCCTTCCGCATCCAGCACATTTATCATCGGCAGGCCGTGGCGCTTGCCCACCTCGAAATCGTTGAAGTCGTGCGCCGGGGTGATCTTCACCGCGCCGGAGCCCTTCTCCGGATCGGAATACTCGTCGGCGACGATGGGGATGCGCCGGCCCACCAGCGGCAGGATCACATATCTGCCAATGAGGTCGCGGTAGCGCTCGTCCTCGGGGTGCACCGCCACCGCCGTGTCGCCCAGCATGGTCTCGGGGCGGGTGGTGGCCACCGTGATGAAGCGGTCCTTCTCGCCCTCGATGGGATAGCGCAGGTGCCAGAGGTGACCCTTCATCTCCACCTGCATCACCTCCAGGTCCGAGATGGCGGACTGGAACTTGGGGTCCCAGTTCACGAGGCGCTTGTCCTTGTAGATCAGCCCCTCGCGATAGAGCTGCACGAACACCTTCAGCACGGCGCGGCTGAGGCCCTCGTCCATGGTGAAGCGCTCGCGCGACCAGTCGCACGAGGCGCCGAGCTTCTTCAGCTGGTTGACGATGGTGCCGCCCGATTCGGCCTTCCAGGCCCACACCTTCTCCACGAAGGCGACGCGGCCCATGTCGCGCCGGCCCGGCAACTTCTGCGCGGCCAGCTGGCGCTCCACCACCATCTGGGTGGCGATGCCCGCATGGTCGGTGCCCGGCTGCCACAGCACGTCCTTGCCGCGCATGCGCTCGAAGCGGGCCAGCACATCCTGCAGCGTGTTGTTGAGCGCGTGGCCCATGTGCAGGGAGCCGGTGACGTTTGGCGGCGGGATGACGATGGAGAAGCCTTCGGCGTCCTTGCGCTCGGGGCGGCCGCACCGGAACGCGCCGGCCTCTTCCCACTGGGCGGCGATGCGCTCTTCCACGGCGGCGGGATCGAAGACTTTTTCCAGCATGAAACGAGGCTCCGCGGATGCGCTGGGCCGCAGGCCGGCGCGGCGCGCCGGGCCCGGCTCCCGCGTCCGCTCCGGACGGGACAGGGTCAGCGGGCGTTAAAGCCGTTCCGGCGGGCCGGCGTCAACCACGCGGCGCGACGCCCATTCCGTCGTGCACGGTTCAGGCCTTGGCCCGGCCCGCTCCAAACGAAAAGGCCGCTGGCCGGCGGCAGCGACCGGCGGCCTGAAGCCAGGGCGGCGAAACGGGACTCAGCGCGGACGGCGCGCGACGCGCTCGATCTCCGCACGCACAAGCCGCTCCACGATGTCGGGAAGGTTCTGGTCCAGCCAATCCTTCAGCATGGGCCGCAGGATCTCCTTGACCAGATCTTCGATGGTGCGCTGCTTCTGCGGCAGCAGCAGGTCGCCGAGCGACTGGAAGGCCGCCGCCACCACATCGTCCACGTTGGGCGAAAGCAGATCCCGGCGACGGGCGCGCTCATCGGCCTCGGCCGGATGATCCATGGCGGCAGGCTCGCCGGGGACCGGCTTGGCGGGACGCGGCATGGTCCGAAAGTCCGGTGCGGGGGGACGCGGGGGGCGTCGAGGCTCGCCTGAGTCGGCTGCGGCTGCCGAGCGCTCCGCAGGGAGCTCGGCGAGGCGGGCGGCGCGGTGCGGCTGCGCCTCGAAGCGCTCGTCGGTCGCGCGGCGCTCGAAATCGCGGAGCATGCGCGGCGCGGAGGCTTCCGAAGCAAGGTACCGGCCACGCTCACGCGCTGGCGGCCCCGGGGGATCCGCCAGCTCATCGCCGGCCAGATGCTCTTCGGTCGGAGGCTCGTCACCGAGCGGACCGGCGCTCGCGGGATGGGCCGCGAGAGTCTCGGCGGCCAGATGGTCGCTCAGGTCCTCGAGGTCCTGCCGGGCGCGGGCGCGCATGTCCCGGTCTCCCGCCGCGGGGCGTGGGGGACCAGCGCGGCGCGCCGCGTCACGCGGCTCGGGCGCCGGAGCATCGGGCCGGCGGGCGGCGCGCTCGGCCGGCTCGGGCCCCTCGGAGTGGCGACGTTCCGGTGCCGCGGGCCGGGCCGCCCGTTCGGAAGAAGCCGGCTCATGCACCGTAGGGTTCGGGGCGGAGCGTTCGGAGGCATGGTGCGTCGGGGACGGCGGAACGTCGTCATCCGCCATGATGCGGCGAATGGAGGCGAGGATGTCTTCCATTGACGGCTCTTGCACCTTTGGGATCGCAGCCATGTCCGACCTCGGCCGAAGACGACCCGACGACGGGCCGTACGTGGCCGCGTCGGGGGGCGAGAATCGCCAATCGCGAGAGGGAGTATGGCACCGTGAAAACGGGCTGCAAAAGAGCCCGTTACACCCGTATGCAGGGTTATTTTCGCCGGATTACTTTCCGTCGGGAGTCCGCACGCCAGCCCAGCTGTCGCGCACCTGGTCGTAATGCACCCTGGGATCGTAGACGTTGACCTTCAGCCCCAGCGAGATCGCATCCAGCCTGCCGATGATCGACAGCAGCGAATAGGCCGCCACCACCCGGTCGCGCTGCGCCACCACGAGGGCGGACTGGGAATTGGTGAGATCGCGCTGCGCGTTCAGCACATCAGTGGTGGTACGCTGGCCCACCCGCCATTCCTCGCGCACGCCTTCGAGCGCCAGGGTGTTGGCGGCGACAGAGGCCTGCGCGGCCTGAATCTGCACCTTCGACGCTTCCAGCGCGCCCCAGAACTGCACCGCCTGGGCCCGGATGGCGTCGCGGTTCACGTCCACGTCGATGCGCGCCTGGGAGAGCAGTTCCTTCGCCTGGCGGATGTTCGCGTACTCCACGCCGCCCTGGTAGATGGGAACCGACAGGTTCAGCGTGACCGAGGCACCGCCGAGCTTGTCCACGGCGAAGCTCTGGTCGTAGGCCTGCGATGCCTGGCCCTGCAGCGAGAGGTTGGGCATCAGCCCGCCTTCCGCCACCTTCACCTGGAACACCGCCGCATCCACGGCGAATTCCGACGCCTTCACCGCGGGATGGTGGTTGAGGCCGCTGGAGATCACGCGGTCCACGTTCGCGGGCAGCATGCCCTCGATCGAGCGCGGGTTGGACAGCCGGCCCGGCTCCACGCCGATCACCTGCCGGTACACCGCCCGCGCCGAGGACAGGTTGGCGACGGCCTGGCTCACCTGATACTGCGCGTCCGCGACCCGGGCCTCGGCCTGGGCCACGTCGGTCCGCGTCACCTCGCCCACGTTGAAGCGGTCGCGGGTGGCCCGCAATTCCTGCTCGAACGCAGCGAGGCTCTTTCGCTGGAGATCCAGCAGCGCGATGGCCTGAATGACGTTCATATAGGCCGTCGCCGCGTTCAGCAGCACGGTCTGCTCGGTATTGCGGAGCGTCTCGCGCGAGCCGCGCACCTGCGATTCGGCGGTGCGGGTCTGGTTCGCGGTGGTGAAGCCGTTGAACAAGGTATAGGCGGCAGTCAGCGCGAACTGGCGCGGCCAGAGCCAGCCGCTCGTGGTTACCCCGCCCGAGGTCTGCCGCCCGTATTCCGGTCCGGCGGAGGCCGAGGCCCCGAGGGTCGGCCGATAGCCCGAAAGGGCCTGAGGCACCTTCTCATCCACCGCTCGCGTGCCGGCCCGCTGCGAATTCAGCGTGGGATTGTTGACGTAGGCCATCCCGAGGGCCGCCTCGAGCGTCTGGGCGGACACACTTCCCATGCCGAGCGCGACAATGCCGGCTCCCGCCAAAAAGGCATATCCGCTTCGGCGAACGAGTCTCGCAACCGACATCCCAATCTCCCGGTCCGACGCAGCGTGCAGACGTGCTGCACCGACTCTGCCGCGCGGTAACTTGTCCGAAAGATATCTGTCCCGCTGGCGATCGGGAACCGATCGGTTCGATCCTCAGGTCGTTTTCGGGTTACCGCGGCAAACGCGCCACAGGTTCGTCAGAAAACGAAGCGCGGCAAGGCCTTGAAGCCCGGCAGCGCGGGCACTGCGGCGTTGAAGGCCACCCGTTCGCTCATCGTGCCGGCGACCTTGGTGAACACCCGGGCCTGTCCGGCGCCGCCATGGCCCACCACCGCGACGACTCGCCCCCCCTCCTTCACCTGGGCGAAGAGGTTGGCGGGCACCTCATCGACGGCACCGTTGAGGAGAATCAGGTCGTAGGGCGCCTCTGCGGCCCAGCCGGCCGTCAGCGGGCCCTGCATCACCGCCACGTTGGCAACGCCGAGCTCGGCGAGGGTCGCGGTCGCGGTGGCGGCGAGGGCGGCATCCTCCTCCACGGCCACCACCTGCTGGGCGAGCCGCGACAGCACGGCAGCCGAGTAGCCGGTGCCCGTGCCCACATCGAGGACGTGCTCATGTTCCTGCACGTCCGCGAGCTGCACCAGACGGGCGAGAATCATCGGCTCGATGAGGTAGCGCGGCGCGTTGCCGGAGGTGAGCGCCAGATCGTCGTCGATATAAGCCAGCGACTTCAGCGCCGCCGGCACGAACTTCTCGCGCGGGATCTCCAGCATGGCGCCGACGATGCGAGGGTCGGTGACATTGTTGGTGCGGACCTGCCCGTCCACCATGCCGCGGCGAAGCTCGACGAAATCGATCATGATGCGTCTCCGGCCATCCCCGGACCCGGACCGGCCCCGACGCAATCGTCCCGGGCAGCGGCTCCGTGCCAAAACCTCAGATAGGACACCCGCCTGCCGACCGGATCGCCACGCGACCCGCCCGGCACGGGGCGCTCACGCGGACGGCGCGCCGAAGGCCCGGAACGCCTGTGCCGCCCGGCTCAAGAGCCATATTGCCGCCCCTTTTGCAAGGCGCTCAATACGCTTGGCGCGGCCGGGGGCGGGGCGATGTGGCCGCAAGTCGCATGGTTCCGGGACGGCCGCGGGTAGAGGCTTCTCCCCTGCCCCGGAATTAAGCCCGCGCGCCGCCCGCGTTTCGGGTGCCGTCTTATTGCGCTCGCCGGCGACGGCCCCAAGTCGACGGGCTGGAGATCCCAGGATGAACGCCTCCCTACCCCCGTCCGCCGAACCGGTGCCTGCCGGCCTCGACGAGGAGGCCGTGCGGCGCCTCGTCCACACCTTCTATGAGCGGGTGCAGAAGGACGCGCTGCTCGGCCCCATCTTTTCCGGCCGCATCGCTGACGATGCATGGCCAGTTCACCTGGCCAAGATGTGCGATTTCTGGTCCTCGGTGCTGCTGAAGAGCGGCCGCTATTCGGGACGCCCCCTGCCGCCCCACCTCGCGCTCGGGAGCGACGCCGGGGAAGCCCAGTTCGCCCGCTGGCTCGCGGTGTTCCGCCCCACCGCGCTGGAGGTCCTGCCACCCGCAGCCGCCCAGGCGGCGATTGCCCACGCCGAGCGCATGGCCCAGTCCTTCCGCATGGCCATCGGCTTCCACAATGGCGAGGACATCACCCGGATTTCGCCGTTCAAATAGGGCCCAGGGGGGCGAAATCATGCCTGTGCCACACCTGGAGCGAGGCCCAAGGCGCGCCGCCGGATGCGTCTGGCCGGTCCCGACCCTCAAGGCAACCTCGCTCGCCCCCTTGCGCTCCCTGTCCCGGCACGCGACGTGCTGCGGGAACAGGAGGAGATGCACAAATGGTCCGGGGACAAGCTGAAGGCTCTGCTTGCGCCCGTGCCGCGAACACCTTAAGAACGCGCCTTCGTGAGGCCACGTGGCGGAGTGGTTACGCAGCGGACTGCAAATCCGTGCACCCCGGTTCGATTCCGGGCGTGGCCTCCACTTCCCGGATCTGCCCCTGCAACACGGCATGCGCCGGCGGATTCCCGCCCTCGCCGGGCCTCCTGCCAAAGCGTCGCATCCGGCGCCCCGAGCGCGGCTTGCATGCCACAGGCACCGCCGAAGCGGCCGTTCCGGCTGCTCGCGCCCCAGCGATCATTCATCAGGGTACCACACACCGTTGACTTGCGCGGGCGTCGGCGGTTCATGAACCCCATGCGGCCCCGCTCCATCGGCCGCCGGAGACAGGCATGAGTGCAAAAGCCCCCCCAAGCCAGAGCCATGGGCCGTCGAAGGACGAGACCACGGCGGTGCTCCGGCGGCTCCTTCTTTCGGATGGCCGCACCCACTGGAAGGGCTATGCGCTCGCCTTCGTCTTCATGGGCCTCATGGCGGCCTGCACCGCCCTGCTCGCCTATCTGATGCGGGATGCGGTGAACGCCATCTTCGTCACCCCGACGCCTCAGGCGGTGTGGACGGTTTCCATCGCGGTGATGGTGCTGTCCATCGTCAAGGGTGCGTCCGCCTACGGCCAGAGCATCACCATGGCGCGGGTGGGCAACCGCATCGTGGCCGACAACCAGAAGCGCGCGTTCGACCAGATCCTGATGCAGGATGCCGGCTACTTCGCCCGCCACCACACCGCCGAGATCACCAGCCGCTTCTCGGCCGGCGCCAATGGCGCGCGCGGCTCGCTGGACCTCGTCATCACCAGCCTGGGACGCGATCTGCTCTCGCTGGTCATGCTGGCCACCGTGGCCATCGTGCAGGACCCGTTCCTCGCCGTCATCGCCCTGGTGGTGATGCCCACCGCCGTGGTCGGCACCCGCAAGCTGATCAAGAAGACCAAGACGCTCTTCACATCCGGCTTCCGCTCCGGGGTCCAGCTCTCCTCCATCGCCATGGAGGCGTTCCAGGGCATCCGCACGGTGAAGGCCTACACGCTCGAACCCGTGATGCGCGAGCGCACCCACAAGTTCATCGACGACGTGGAGGCGAACTCCAACCGCCTCGTGCGCACCCAGGCCAAGTCCAGCCCGCTGATGGAGACGCTGGGCGGCCTCGCCATCGGCGGCGTGGTGCTCTATGCCGGCTACAACGTGATCGAGCTGGGCCGCTCGCCGGGCCAGTTCTTCTCGGTACTCACCGCCCTGCTGCTCGCCTACGAGCCGGCCAAGCGGCTCGCCCGCGTGCATGTGGAGCTGGCCAGCCACGTCATGGGCGCGCGCATGCTGTTCGAGCTGCTCGACGCCCCGTCCCCCGATCGCGACGTGCCGGGCGTGCCCGCTTTGCCCCGCCCGCGCGGCCGGGTGGAATTCCGCGAGGTGGTGTTCGGCTATCGCCCCGGCGAGAGCGTGCTGCGCGGCCTCGATTTCGTGGCCGAGCCCGGCCAGACCACGGCCCTCGTGGGCCAGTCGGGCGGCGGCAAGAGCACCATCATCAACCTCATCGAGCGCTTCTACGATCCGCAGGGCGGCGCCGTGCTCATCGACGGCATCGATTCGCGCAGTGTCACGCGCACCTCGGTGCGGGCGAACGCGGCCCTGGTGAGCCAGGACGTCTACCTGTTCTCCGGCACGGTGAAGGACAATATCGGCTTCGGCCGCCCCGGCGCCTCGGACGAGGAGATCGTCGCCGCGGCCCGCGCGGCCCATGCGCACGATTTCATCATGGGCTTCGAGAACGGCTACGACACCCCGGTGGGCGAGCATGGCGCCCAGCTGTCCGGCGGCCAGCGCCAGCGCATCGCCATCGCGCGCGCCTTCCTCAAGAACGCGCCGATCCTGCTTCTGGACGAGGCCACCGCCGCCCTCGATTCCGAATCGGAGGCCGAGGTGCAGAAGGCGCTCAACGTGCTGCAGCACCAGCGCACCACCATCGTCATCGCCCATCGCCTGCAGACCGTGGTACGCGCCGACAAGATCTGCGTGGTGGAGCATGGCCGGGTGGTGGAGAGCGGCACCCACGACGAGCTCATCGCCCGGCGGGGCCGCTATTACGGCTTCTATTACGCCCAGTTCGCGCACGAGCAGCAGGAGGGCGCCGAGGGTGCCCGCTCCGGCGTCCCGGCCGAGCCTGTGGACAATCCCGGACCGACCGACGGCGAGCGCCTGCGCGCCTGATTTTGCAAGGCTTCGCACCCGATCGGCGGATCGGGTGCGGCATTCGCGGCGCAGAAACTGCGTGTTTCGACTTCACAAGCGGGCAAGCGGTTGCTATATGGCGCCCCTCGGTCGCGAGACCCACGGTCCCTGATAGCTCAGTTGGTAGAGCGTTCGACTGTTAATCGAATGGTCGCAGGTTCGAGTCCTGCTCAGGGAGCCAATTCGGTACGAAACTGCGAACGCCTAGCGTCGCCGTTTCCACTCCAGGCTTTCCTCCAGACACCTCGGCGAGGGTCTGGAGGAGCTTGAGGGCCGAACCCCGGATCACAATCTGGTCCGCTCCCACCTCTGCCCTCTGTACTAAACTTTGGATGTGGTTCCTCCGGAAGGTTCCATCCTCCCGGCCCAGCCGTTGCCGGGCCATTCGAGCGAACTCGTTGATCGATTCCATGGTGATGTTGGCGCTCCGGGCATCCCGGCTTTCCGCGCGCTCCACGTCGGCCCTAGCCGAATCCCTGATCCGCTTCAGTTCCGCGATTCTCCCCTTCAGGTTCGAATCGTCGAGGTCGGCCAGACCGTTCTCGATGGCCCGGTAGAGTCGGGGCAGTTTTTCCTCGGCATCGGCGGCTTGATGTTTCAGGGCGGTGATCTGCTCCTTTTCCTTCTCGGCGTGGTCCGACCGGCGCTCCACAAGTGCCCCCAACATATTTTCCAGACGCCCCGGCGTGAGCAACCGGGTCTCGACATGCTCGACGACGATCGAATCCAGCTCCGCCATCGGGATAGTTCGACCCTTGCAGCCGGTCTTGCCCTGCCGTGCCGCGGTGCAGCAGATATAGTAGCGGTATTCCTCGCCCTTACCGGATGTTCGTAAGGTCATGGCTCCGCCGCAGTCGGCGCAATAGGCCACTCCTCCCAGGAGGGTCGGCGAATTGACAACGGGCCGTCCCCGTCGCCAATCCGGGCAAGGCGAAAGATCAAGCGCACAGTCTCGATATGGAGGGGATCGGGCTCGATCTTCTTCTTCGTCCGTGCTCCCCGCATTTCGGCGGCAACGATCTTATAGCCGAAGGGCGGCCGTGAGCCGTTCCAATAGCCCTGGCGAGCGTTCTCGCGCATAGCCCGGAGGGTGTGCTTGGCGTTTTCCTTCGACTGGTATTCGTCGAACAGCGCCATGATCTGGCGCATCATCACGCTCCTCGGATCGTCACCGAGCCCCTGGGTGATGGACGTCAGTCAGATGCCGTTCTTGGCAAGCCGGCGGACGTAAAACTCAAGCTGGAACTGGTCGCGGAAGAAGCGCGAGAATGAGTGGACGATGATCGTGTCGAATGGCGCGGGCTTCTGCGAGGCCTCGTCCATCATGCGCTGAAAGGACGGGCGCTTGTCGTCCGTCGCCGTTGCGCCGGGCTCGACAAACTCCGCGACGACCTCGATGCCGCGCGCCTCGCAATAGCCGATAAGCTGGCGCCGCAGATCAGGGATCGATAGGTCCTGTTCAGCCTGCCGCCCGGTCGAGACACGGAGATAAAGCGCGGCACGCCCCGGCGTCGCCAAGGCGGGAGTCGCGTTGGCGTTCATGCGAGACCTCCACGTTTAGAATCACTTCGTAATGCCGAGAATCCTGTCCAGGTCGTCGCCCAGGTACAGTTCGAACAGTTCCAGCTCTTCGACAAAGATGGGAACCTCGTCCGGCCAGTCGTCGACGACCTTGGGCTGCCATTTCGGCTTAGCCGGCCTGGCAGCTCTCTTGCGCGGTGGCGGCGCCCGGTAGAAATCCAGGTAGTCGTCTTCGCCGCCCCCCGGCTCCGGGAATGGGATAATCTGTGCGGACATGCCACTATAGTCGCCGCAATCGACACTAAATCCAGTATCATTGCCGCGTCTCCATCCCGTACCGCTTGGAGATCGTGGCGGATGCCCGGCGGCTCCAGGGCACAGTTGGATACTGCCGCGTAGCGCAAATACTTGCGCTTTTCGGTGAAAACGTAGGCCTGGGTAGGTTCGGCGGGCGTTTCGGAGTGCATCAGCGTGTCCCGGCGTAGGCGGAATCCGCTATCCCGACCTCGACGGCCTTGCAGCTTCCGCTCATTCTGGCTATATTCTGGATATACGCGGAGAGTCGAAATGAGCAAGTCTTCACAGCAACGCGCGATCGCCAATTTCCGAAATAGGCTGGCCGAGAAAGGGCTAGTCCGGTTCGAGGTCACCGGCCGGGATTCCGATCGGGATCTCGTGCGTACCCTCGCGCGGCGCCTCGCCGAGGGCGGCCCCGATTCGGACCGCCTCCGCGCCGTCGTGAATCAGAACGTCGGCGGAGAGCCGCCGAAGAAGGGCGGCATCCTGAAAGCACTCCTGGCATCGCCCCTGATCGGCTCCGAACTCGACCTGACCCGTCCCCGTGAGGAAGGACGGAAGGTCGATATTTGATGCGCTACCTGCTCGACACCAACATCATCAGCAACTTCACCAAGCCCGCGCCGTCAGAGTCGCTGATCGCCTGGATGGCCGAGCAGTCCGACGAAGACCTGTTCATCGCGTCGCTGACCGTTGCCGAAATTCGCCGGGGCGTGCTTGAAAAGCCTGCGGGCAAGCGACGCAACCAGCTCGACGAATGGTTCAGCGGCCCGCAGGGGCCGCAATCGCTCTTTGCGGGACGCATCCTTTCCTTCGACGACAAGGCTGGGCTCGTCTGGGCCGAGCTCATGGCCGAAGGAAAAGTCAAAGGCCGTCCGCGCAGCGGTCTCGACACCATCATCGCCGCGATCGCCGCCGCCAATGACTGTATCGTCGTCACCGACAACGAGCGTGATTTCGCCGGCATCGAGATCATCAATCCGATCCGTGGTGGTAATTGATGCGAGCCAGACCCTTTTCGCGTCCGACCCTGATCGCCGCCGTCGAACTGCTCGAAGGCCATAGCCAGGCGCGCTTCAATCAGATGATCCTGCGGCTTGGCCTCGAGCACGAGATCGACTCCGGCACAGCGCTCAGCGTCGCCAAGAAATGCGACATGCTCGGCCGGATCGTCGTGCATCGTGGCGATCAGGTCCTCGACACTCTCGACGGCACCATGACGCTTGGCGAAGCCGTCGTCCGCGAGGCCATTCAATTGCTTAGCGCAGAGCCGCGCTTTCCGCGCGAGATAGCGCTCGGACGCGGATTGGCGCGCGATGGCTACGTCGTCGCATTCGATAATTACGGCCGCGACCCAAGGCTACGAGCGGCGTTGCCCGACGAGGTGCAGCTCCCCGAAACCGACGACGAGGTTCACCAGCTCCTCAAAGGGTTCCAGTTCACCACGCCGCTCGGTCATCTTGATCAGGCCGTCGAGGCACACACGCGCGGCGATTGGGCGGCCTGCAACAGCCAGCTACGGACCTTCCTTGAAAGCCTGTTCGACGACATCGCCCGGAACGTCCGTCCTCAAGAGGCGGCGCAGCGGCCCAGCTCCGAGAATCGGCGCGCGCTGCTGGCCGATCCGAGCGTCGGCTTTCTTGCGGTCGATCGGAACGAATGGACGGCCGACGGCAAGAACTACGTCAACGGTCTCTTCAAGATGCTGCACACCGAGGGCTCGCACCCTGGGCTCTCGGACGAGGATCACAGCACCTTTCGCCTGCATGTCGTCCTCATCACGGCCAGGACCTTTTTGCGCCGTCTTCACTATGGCCGTTGATCATGATCGGGAACGCCACCAGCACGAAATCCAAGGTCACCTTCCTGGAAACCGTCTATCCGCCGATTTCCAATCAGGAGGCCATCTGGCTTCAGAATGACCCGGAGGTGGAGGCGCTGCTCAGGCAGAGTGACTTCTATATGATTGGAGGTCGCGCCGAGGCGAAATACTTGAACCTCGTCATCGACCCTGAGACCTACGTCATCACCTTCGACTCCGCTATCGGCGACGATTTTTGCGACCCCGTCGAGATCCGCATCCGCGATCTGCCAGCCGTCGAGGAATCGGACGCCGAATCCTATTGGATCGAGGCTGGCGACAAAAATATCCGGGTATGGGACGGGCCGATCGGCGAGCCCGGTTCGGACGTTCTGGAGTGGTTCACGACCGAGAAGCTGATCTGGGATCGGTCGCGCGGCCGTGCCGGTATCGAGCGCTTCGATCGTTACCGCGAGGCCGCGACCTATGATCTCCTTTATGTCGGCATCGCCAAGGTCGGAGACAGCTTCGATCGCCTCATCAGCAATGGGCACAAGGCCCGCATGGAGATTCTCGGCAACGAGCCCCAGCGCTATCCCGGAGCGCGGGTGACCGACGAAATCTATCTGTTCCTGTTTAACATCCAGCCGCTGATCATGACGACCTTTGAACCGGAGCATGACTTCGAGAACGAGGATTTCAGCGGTGCCTACGACCAGAAGCGTATCGTCGCCGACGCCGAGAAGGCTTTCGTCAGCCTCCTGAAGCCCGAATACAACGTGATGAAGTTCGCGAGCTACCCGAAGGGCGCGGACGGCCTCTACGGCTCCGACTTCGTTCGCTACGGCTACGCGATCTGCGAGGCCATTTCCTTCAACACGGCGCATGGCCGGATCAGTGGAAGCCGGGACGCGGCCACCGGCTTCATCACCAATGATGCCGACAGCATCTTCGTCGAAGGAAACACCGTGAAGTGAGGTGGTCCCCGAAAATCGGACAGGGAGTTAAGCTTGGTTCGGCCTGACGGAAGGACGAGCCCGATGACCGGGAAGAGGAAGCGTTATTCAGCGCAGTTCAAGGCGAAGGTGGCCCTGGAGGCGC
>NZ_JAIVFN010000002.1 GCF_030015065.1 Xanthobacter autotrophicus
CTGCGGCTCCGGCGGCGCAGGCGCCCGCCGGCGGCGCCCCGCAGGGCCAGACCCAGGGCGAGGCCGACGTGAAGTTCTCCGCTTCCCCGTGGCAGAAGATCTGCCAGGAGATCCCCGAGCGGAAGAAGCAGGTGTGCGTGCTCACCCAGGTGCTCGGCGTCGAGAATCAGGCCATCGCCAAGGTGGATATCGTCGAGATGCAGGACGAGCCCAAGAAGCGCATCAACGTGTCCGTGCCCCTCGGCATGCGCCTCCAGCCCGGCCTGCGCATCACCCTCGACAAGGACCCGGTGAATATCCCCTTCGTGCTGTGCCAGCCCATCCAGGGCGGCGGCGCCACCTGCATCGGCGACCTCGAGGTTGACGGCAGCTTCATCGCCAAGTTCCGCAAGGCCAATGCCGTGTATCTGCAGATGGTGAACGGCACCGGCCGCACCCTCAGCCTTCCCATCTCCACCGCCGATTTCGGCAAGGCCTATGACGGCCCCGGCATGGACGCCAAGGTGGCCATGGAGCAGGAGCGCAAGCGCATGGAAGAAGCCCGCGCGGCGGCCCAGCAGCAGGAAGAGCAGAGCAAGGCGGCCCTCCTGAAGAAGGGCCAGGAGCTCGAGCGCGCCAAGCAGGGCCAGTGATTCCGGCCCGGTGACTGGAGGGCGGTGTGCCGCCTCGGTTCGTGCCGCATCAAAAAGGGGCCGGCGTCATGCCGGCCCCTTTTCTTTTGGCGGAGCTTCTTTTCCGAGGCCGCGCGGACCCGAAGGGGTCCGCGCGTGGCGGCGAGGGCTCAGTTGATGAGGTCGCGCCGCACCCGCCAGCCGCCGGCGCCGTCGTCCGCAAGGGCTTCGTTCACCTTGGGGTGGCGCACCGGCTCGTCGGAGAAGTCGCGCTCCAGGTTCTGCTCGGAGACGTAGGCGACATATTCGCTGTCCGCATTCTCGGCGAGCAGATGGTAGAAGGGCTGGTCCTTGTGCGGACGGATCTCCTCGGGGATGGAGAGCCACCATTCCTCCGTGTTGTCGAACACCGGATCCACGTCGAAGACGACGCCGCGGAACGGGAAGTGCTTGTGGCGCACCACCTCCCCGATCCGGAACTTCGCCTCGCGCATGGTGGAGTGAAACTCCGCCGCCGCGGACGGAAGCAGCGAGGCTCCCGTCCCCTCGGGGGCCACGGCGATTCCCTTGCCTTCCGGCGCGCTGACGCCAGCCGTGGTTTCCGGTACCGGCGCCATGCCGTTGCCATCAGGCGCAGGCGCGCCGGTGGCGGGTTTCGCGCGCGCTTTGTCGTGACTGCCCATGTCCCGCCTCTTCACTGTGCCGTCGCGATCGACATTCCGTTACGGCAATATGCGGCAACGGTTCGTTAATCAATTCTGTCACAGTCCGTAGGTTTTGCCCATTTCCGGATCCTTGGCTGCGACAATGCGGGCAAGGTCGACGATCACCTTGGCCTGCTTCCAGGTGGCATCGTCCTGCATCTTGCCGTCGATCATCACCGCGCCGGCGCCGTCGGGCATGGCTTCTAGGATCTTGAGGGCAAAGGCCACCTCGCCCGGATCGGGGGAGAAGACGCGCTTGGCGATGTCGATCTGGGTGGGGTGCAGCGACCAGGCGCCGACGCAGCCCTGCAGGAAGGCGTTGCGGAACTGGCTCTCGCAGGCGGCGAGGTCGGAGAAGTCGCCGAACGGGCCGTAGAAGGGCTTGATGCCGTTGGCGGCGCAGGCGTCCACCATCTTGCCGACGGTGTAGTGCCACAGGTCCTGCTGGTAGCCTGCGCGCGGCTTGTCACCGTCCGCGTCCGCCAGAACCTTGTAGTCGGGATGGCCGCCGCCGACGCGGGTGGTCTTCATGGCGCGGGAGGCGGCAAGGTCCGCCGGGCCGAGGCTCATGCCGTGCATGCGCGGGGAGGCGCTCGCGATCTCCTCCACGTTCTTCACGCCCTCGGCGGTCTCCAGGATAGCATGGATGAGGATCGGTTTGCCGATGGCGTGCTTCGCCTCCAGCTGGGCGAGCAGCTGGTCGAGATAGTGCACGTCCCAGGCGCCTTCCACCTTGGGTAGCATGATCACGTCCAGCTTGGCGCCGATCTCGCCGACGATCTCCACGATGTCGTCGAGCACCCAGGGGCTGTTGAGGCAGTTGATGCGGGTCCAAAGGCCGGTGGCGCCGAAATCGGTGGCCTTGGCCATCTCGATGAAGCCCCGGCGCGCGGCTTCCTTGGCATCCGAGGGGATGGCGTCCTCGAGGTTGCCGAGCACCACGTCCACCTGCTTCGCGATGTCCGGCACCTTGGCGCGCATCTTTTCGAGATGCGGCGGCACGAAATGGATCATGCGCTCAAGCTGCACCGGCAGCTCGCGATAAGGTGCGGGCGCACCGATGGCGAGCGGCTTGAAGAATTGGCGCGGCAGCTTCATCTCTCCCCCCATGGATCCGGCGGCGGGGCCCTTTGCCCGAGGCCGCCAACCTGTTGAATGCAATGCAGCATAGGTGGCCGGCCGGTGCAACACGACTTGGGAACAGGGGTATCCGGCAGCCGGCATGAAGAGGCGGGCCGTTCTCGAAGCGTTGCGCTCTCCCGGCGGCATGTGCTCTTCGGCCTCGCCGGCCTTGCGGCCGCATCGGGTACGGCGGCAGCGCGCGACTTCTGGGGCGAGAGCCTGCCAGAGCAGCCATCGGACTTCCTGTTCGGCTACGGCACCCTGATCAGCGAGCCGTCGCGCACCGCCACCTCGCGGCGGCGGGTGGCGGCGGTGCCGGCGCGGATATCCGCGCGGTTCGGACTCGTGCGCGCCTTCGTGGCACAGGGGGGCGCGCGGTCCGGGGCGGGCTTCACGGCGCTGGGGTTGCGCCGTCCGCGCGCGGGCGAGGAGCCGTCCTCGATCAACGGCGTGGTCTTTCCCGTGCGCGACGCCGAGGAAATGGCGGCCTTCGACCGGCGCGAAGGCGGCTACCGGCGGCTTGAGGTGGATCCGGCCCATCTGGAGGCCGTGGGTTGGCAGGGGCTGCCGCGGTCGGGCCGCGTCTGGATCTATGTGCCCAGGGGGCGCGCAAGCCCGCCGGAGGAGGGGGTGGCGGAAGACCTTGCCGGGCCCGATGCGGCCTATCCGCTGGTCCAGTCCTATATCGACGTGGTGTTGCAGGGCGCGCTGGCGGAAGGCGCCGCCTTCGCCCGGGAACTGATCGAGACCACCTTCGACTGGAGCGCCTTCTGGCTCGACGATAGGCCCACGCCCCGCCGCCCCTGGGCGGCGACCGAGCAGGCGGGCCAGATCGACCGGCTGCTCTCCACCACCGAGCCGGCGTCCAGCCAGTTCCGCAACCGGCTCTATCCGGAACTCTATGCGGCGCGTCATCTCATGGCCGGCGCGGCGCCGCCGCCCGAATAGCCGCGGCGGGCCGACTTTTCATCGCCGCGGCCGGTGATTAAGGAGGATGCGACCCGCTTCCGGGCGCGTTTCATCCCTCAGGCCGCCCATCCGCATCCCTCCCGAGCCCGCTTCCATGAGACGGCCCCAGGGGCCGTCCATCTGAGGCCGCCCCACACCGAGCCTGCCCCAATGAGCGCGCTGCCATGAGCGACCTGTTCGGCCTCGCCTTTCCCTTCTTCGGGCTGATCTTCCTCGGCTATTTCTGCGGCTGGCGGGTCCGGCTGCCCGAGAGCGGGCTCGCCTGGCTGACCTTCTTCGTCATCTATGTGGCGCTGCCGGCGCTGTTCTATCGCATCGTCGCGCAGACGCCGATCCATGAGCTGGCCAATCCCGCCTTCATCCTCGCGGTGGTCGCATCCACGGCGACAACGGCGCTCATCGCCCTGGCCATCGGCCTGTATTTCCGGCGCGGGCATATGGGCGAGGCAGCCATCGCCGTGACCATCGGCGCCTATGCCAATGTGGGTTACATGGGTCCGGGCCTGACCCTCGCCGCCCTCGGCCAGGCGGCGGCGACCCCCGCGGCCCTCATCTTCGCCTGCGACAGCCTCCTGTTCTTCACCATCGTCCCGCTGCTGATGAGCATGCGCGGCCGGGGGGAAAGCCTTCTCCATACCCTCGGCTTGATTGCGAAACGGGTGCTCACGCACCCCTTCAACATCGCGACCATGCTGGGGGTCGCGGCGGCGGCGCTGGAGTTCCGCGAGCCGGAGCCGCTGTCGCGGATGCTGGATTTCCTGCGCAATGCCGCCGCGCCGTGCGCGCTGTTCGCGCTGGGGGTCACCGTGGCGCTCCGGCCGCTGAAGCGCGTCCCGGTGGAACTGGGGCCGCTTCTGGTGCTGAAGCTGGTGCTACACCCGGCGATCGCGCTGGTGTCGCTCAGCCTGTTCGGGCCGTTCTCGCAGGTCTGGGGCGAGACGCTGCTGCTGATGGCGGCACTGCCGCCGGCGCTGAACGTCTTCGTACTGGCGCGGCAGTATCACGTCTTCATGGAGGAGGCGTCCGCCGCAGTTCTCCTCGGCACCCTGTTCTCGGTGGTGACGGTGACGGGCATGCTCTTTCTGCTGCGCGGGCACCTCATCCCGCTCAGCCTGTTCTGAGCTTCGGTGCCTCAGGCCGCCTTGTCGCCGATGCCGAGCCGCATGAGGGTGCGGCGCAGCGGGCCGACCCGGTCGAGCAGATACAGGCCGAAGCCGCGCACGCTCTGGATCGGCAACAGATCGGACAGCAGCGAGCGGTTGAGCAGGTCCACCGCCCGCATCCGGCCGAACACGTCGCGCTGGCGCGCCGCCGCATAGCGCGACAGAAGGGCCTCGCTGCCCGTGTCCTCGCCCCCCGCGAAGGCGTCCGCCACGAAGGCCACCAGCGCTCCCGCGTCGCGCAGGCCGAGATTGAGCCCCTGCGCGCCGATGGGGGGCATGATGTGGGCCGCCTCGCTGATGAGGGCGATGCGGTCCGCCACCAGGCGCTCGGCCGTCTCCGCCGCCAGCGGGAAGGCGCCGCGCCCGCCCTCCATCTCGAACCGGCCGAGCACGGAGAAGGCCCGCGCCTCCAGATCCCGCGCCAGCGCCATGTCGTCGAGTCCGAGGAGGCGGATCGCCTCCCGCTCGGTCACCACGCAGACGATGGAGGAGCGGTCCCCCGGCAGGGGCACGAGGGTGAAGGGGCCGGTCTCGGTGTGGAACTCGGTGGAGGTGTCCTCGTGCGAGCGGGTGTGGCGCACGGTGGCGGTGAAGGCCACCTGCGGATAGGCGCGGGTGCGCATGGAGATGCCCGCCGCCGCGCGCACCCGCGACTGTCGCCCGTCCGCCCCCACCACGAGGCGCGCGCGAAGCGTGGTGCCATCGGCAAGGTGGAGAGCGAGGGCGTCGGGCGCGACTTCGATGCGCTCCAGCGCGGTGCGGAAAATGGTGAGGTTGGGCTGCTGCATGGCCACGGCGAGGAGGCCGTTGCGCAGGGCGTCGTTCTCGATGTTGTAGCCGAAGGCGGGAAGCCCGATTTCCGATGAGCGGAACGTCACTTCCGGCGCCCGGACGAGGCGTCGGGTGGCATCGGCGATGCGCATGTCGCGCAGGGGCGCGGAGCGGGGTTCGAGGTCGGCCCACAGGCCGAAATCCTCGAGGATGCGCACCGAGCCCTCCAGCAGCGCCGTGGTGCGATGGTCGGCTCCGCGATCCGGTCCGGTCACGAGGGCGGTAGGCACCCCACGCCCCGCGAGACCGAGGGCGGTGGCGAGCCCGGCCGGACCTGCGCCCACCACGATCACCTCGTGCAGGTCACCCTCGTGCAGGTCACCCTGATTAAGGTCGCCCTGATGCGTTCCGTCGTGGTGCATGCCGTCTTGCGCCATCACCGTCTCCCCGCGTCGCCGTATGGTCGGCGCCGCCCGCACACTAGAACCTGCATCGGTTCGAGAAAAGGCCGCCGCTGCCCTGAAGCGCGCCTCGAAATGCCGCGCCCGCAAGGATTTGCCGCTTCATGTGGCTGGATCGCGACACAGCGGCGCGGCGTGTTGCCCCATCGGCACGCGCGCCGCCTTTCGCGCCGCAACCGGCAGCGGACGTCTTGCGATGCGCACGGGTTCAACCATTCTGGCGCAAAATCGGCGCGGGGGAATCGGATGATGGACTGGATTACGTCACCGGAGGCCTGGGCGGCCCTCGTGACGCTGACGGCCATGGAGATCATCCTCGGCATCGACAATGTGGTGTTCATTTCCCTTGTGGTCCAGCGCCTGCCGCCGGCCCAGGCCTTGCGGGCGCGGCAGGTGGGCCTTTCCGCCGCCCTCGGACTGCGCATCGCGCTGCTGTTCGCCCTGTCCTGGCTGATCGGCCTCCAGCAGGACCTGTTCACGGCCTTCGGCCACGCCTTTTCCTGGCGCGACATCATCCTCATCGCCGGCGGCGGCTTTCTCATCGCCAAGGCCACCCACGAGATGCATGGCGCGCTGGAAGGCGAAGACGAGTCGGAGGAGGCGGGCAGCCCTGCCACCTATGTCCAGCGCGCCTTCATGGCCGTGGTGGTGCAGGTGATCCTGCTCGACCTCGTTTTCTCGGTGGACTCGATCCTCACCGCCATCGGCATGGCGGAGCATCTCGCCATCATGGTGATGGCCGTCATCATCGCGGTCTCGATCATGTTCGTGGCCTCCGGCCCGCTCTCGACCTTCATCGCCGCCCATCCCACCACCAAGATGCTGGCGCTGGCCTTCCTCGTGCTCATCGGCGTCACGCTGGTGGCGGACGGCTTCGGGGCGCACATCTCCAAGGGCTATATCTATGCCGCCATGGCGTTCTCGGTGATGGTGGAGATGCTGAACGTCAGCGCCTCCGGCCGGCGGCGGCGGCGGATCGCGGCGCGGCAGGCGGGAGAGGGCCGATGACGGGCAAGGTCCTGATGGTGACGGGCGGCAGCCGGGGCATCGGCGCCGCCTGCGTGCTCAAGGCCGCCCAGGCGGGCTATGGCAGGATTGCGCTCAACTACACCCGCGATGCCGCCGCCGCCGAGGCCACCGCCACCGCCGCGCGCGCCCACGGCGCCGAGGTGGTGGTGATCAAGGGCGACATGGCCGTCGCCGCCGACATCGACCACCTGTTTGCCGAGACCGATGCGCGACTCGGTCCGGTGACCCATCTCGTGAACAATGCGGGCATCACCGGCCGCTCGGGAGCCTTCGCGGAAGCCGATGCCGGGGAGATGGCGCGGGTCATCGACCTCAACGTCACCGGCGCGCTGCTGGTGGCGCAGGCCGCGGTCCGGCGCATGTCCGTGGCGCGCGGGGGCAAGGGCGGCGCCATCGTCAACACCTCCTCCATGGCGGCGACGCTGGGCTCGCCCGGCGAATATGTGTGGTATGCGGCCAGCAAGGGGGCCATCGACAGCTTCACCATCGGGCTCGGCCGCGAGCTGGCGCGGGACGGCATCCGGGTGAATGCGGTGGCGCCGGGCCTCATCGCCACCGACATCCACGATTCGAGCGGCGCGGTGGGGCGCCTCGAACGGCTGGTGCCCACCACGCCTATGGGCCGGGCCGGCACCGCCGGGGAGGTCGCCGACGCTGTGCTCTATCTCCTGTCCGATGCGGCGAGCTACACCACCGGTGCCATCCTGAAGGTCTCCGGCGGGCGCTGAGGGCGCTTGCGGGCGGCGGACGCGGGCCTATGATCCTCGCCTCGCTGAGGGAAAAGGGAACTGGCGTCATGGTCCGTGCGGTTCGGGTGCATCAGACCGGGGGTCCCGAGGTGCTGGTCTACGAGGCGGTCGAGGTGCCGCCCCCCGGACGCGGGGAAGTGCAGATCCGCCATACCGCCATCGGCCTCAACTTCATCGACGTCTATTTCCGCACCGGCCTCTACAAGGCCGCGGGCCTGCCGTTCGTTCCCGGCAACGAGGGCGCGGGCGTGGTGGAGGCCGTGGGGCCGGACGTGAACGACTTCCATCCCGGCGACCGGGTGGCCTATGCCATGGCCATCGGCGCCTATTCGGAAGTGCGCAACGTGCCGGCGGCCGTGCTGCTGCACCTGCCTGCCGCCATCGACGACCAGACCGCCGCCGCCATGATGCTGAAGGGCATGACGGCGCAATATCTCGTGCGCCGCACCCATCACATCAAGCCGGGCGACGTGATTCTGGTGCAGGCGGCGGCCGGCGGCGTGGGCCTCATCCTGTGCCAGTGGGCCAAGCATCTGGGCGCCACCGTCATCGGCACCGTGGGCTCCAAGGACAAGGCGGAGCTGGCGCTCTCCCACGGCTGCGACGAGGTGATTCTCTACCGCGACGAGGATTTCGTGCACCGGGTGAAGGAGATCACCGCCGGCAAGCTGTGCGACGTGGTCTATGACGGCGTGGGGCAGGCGACCTATCCCGCCTCCCTCGACTGCCTGAAGCCGCTGGGCCTGTGGGTGAGCTTCGGCAATGCTTCCGGCGCCATCAAGAATTTCGACCTGCTGCAGCTCTCGCAGAAGGGGTCGCTCTTCGCCACCCGGCCGACGCTCGGCACCTTCGTGGCCAAGCGCCATGACCTGATCGCCACCGCCAACGACCTGTTCGAGGCGGTGCTGACCGGTGCGGTGAAGATCCCCGTCCACCAGACCTATGCGCTGAAGGACGTGCAGAAGGCCCATAGGGACCTGGAATCGCGCAAGACCACGGGCTCGACCCTGCTGTTGCCGTGAGGCGTGTTGGCGCGGCCGGGCAGGAGGTCAAGGCTTCGGCCGGGTGCCGCGTTCAAAAGCGCCACGACCGGCTTGCGCGCGTCCCCCCTGCGCATGATATCTAGATTTCAAACAAGGATGGGGCGGGCGCGCTGAACCTGCCCCGCCGTGCTGCGACGGATCGTTCCCGGCCATGATGCGCCAATACGAACTCGTCGAGCGCGTTCGACGGTATAATCCCAACACCGACGAGGCGCTGCTCGACCGCGCCTATGTCTACGCCATGCGGGCGCACGGCAGCCAGCTGCGCGCGTCGGGCGATCCCTATTTCTCCCATCCCCTCGAAGTCGCGGCCATCCTTACCGATCTCAAGCTCGACGATGCCACCATCGTCGCGGCCCTGCTGCACGACACCATCGAGGACACGAGCGCCACCAAGGCCGAGATCGAGCGTCTGTTCGGCAAGCAGATCGCGACGCTGGTGGAGGGGCTCACCAAGATCAAGAAGCTGGACCTCGTCTCCAAGCAGGCCAAGCAGGCGGAGAACCTGCGCAAGCTGCTGCTCGCCATCGCCGACGACGTGCGGGTGCTGCTGGTGAAGCTCGCCGACCGCCTGCACAACATGCGCACCCTGAAATGGGTGCCGCCGGAGAAACGCGACCGGGTGGCCCAGGAGACGCTGGACATCTACGCGCCGCTCGCCGCCCGCATGGGCATGCAGGACATGCGCGAGGAGTTGGAGGACCTCTCCTTCCGCCAGCTGTCGCCAGAGGCCTACGAGTCCATCGCGGTGCGCGTCTCGGAACTACGGCAGGGCAATGGCCCGCTGGTGCAGGAGATCGAGCGCGAGCTGAAGGACGAGCTTGCGCGGCGCGGCATCACCGCCGAGGTCAAGGGACGCGAGAAGCGACCTTATTCCATCTGGGGCAAGATGGAGCGCAAGGCCATCGGCTTCGAGCAATTGTCGGACCTGTACGGGTTCCGCATCATCGTGTCCTCGGTGGAGGACTGCTACCGGGCGCTGGGCGTGATCCACACCAAGTGGGCCATCGTGCCGGGCCGCTTCAAGGACTACATCTCCACCCCCAAGCCCAACGACTACCGTTCCGTCCACACCACGGTCGTGGGCCCGCGCCGCCAGCGGGTCGAGATGCAGATCCGCACCCGCGACATGGAGGAGATCGCCGAGTACGGCATCGCCGCCCACGCCCTCTACAAGGACGCCTCCGGTGCGCCGGGCGAGATGCTCTCCCACGAGAGCCGCGCCTATGCCTGGCTGCGCAAGACCATCGAGAACCTGTCGCAGGGCCTGTCGCCGGAAGAGTTCCTGGAGCACACCAAGCTCGAGCTGTTCCACGACCAGGTGTTCTGCTTCACTCCCAAGGGCCGGCTGATCGCCTTGCCGCGCAAGGCGACGCCCATCGATTTCGCCTATGCGGTGCACACCGACGTGGGCAACACCGCGGTGGGCTGCAAGATCAATGGGTCCATCGCCCCGCTGGTCTCGGAGCTGAAGAACGGCGACGAGGTGGAGATCATCACCTCCAAGGCGCAGACGCCGCCGGGCGCATGGGAGACCATCGCGGTCACCGGCAAGGCCCGCGCCGCCGTGCGCCGGGCGACGCGGACGGCGGTGCGCGCCCAGTATGCCGGCCTCGGACGCAAGATCGCCGAGCGTGCCTTCGCCAGGGCGGGCAAGGTCTTCTCCGAGGACGCGGTGGCCAAGGCCACGCCGCGCCTCGCCCGCGCTTCGGCCGATGACGTGTTCGCAGCCGTGGGCCGGGGCGAGATCAAGACCGAGGACCTCATCCGCGCCGTCGATCCGGACTGGGTGCCGCCCCGCCCGGACGAGCGGCCCGATCGCCCGACCAACGGCGAAGGCTGGTTCGAGCTGAAGCGCGGCCACAACCTCAAGTTCAAGATCCCGGACGGCGCCAAGAATCGGGAGGGGGCGGATGCGGAGCGGCTGGACGCCATTCCCATCCGCGGCATCAATGGCGAGCTTCCCGTACGCTTCGCGCCGGAGGGCGGGGCGGTGCCGGGCGACCGCATCGTCGGCATTCTCACGCCGGGCGAGGGGATCACCATCTATCCCATCCAGTCGCCGTCCCTGCAGAATTTCGAGGACGCGCCCGAGCGCTGGCTCGACGTGCGCTGGGACGTGGACGAATTGTCGGAGGGCCGGTTTCCCGCCCGCATCACCGTGACGGCCCGCAACGCGCCGGGCTCGCTGGCCCAGGTCGCGAGCGCCATCGGCGATCGCGGCGGCAACATCGACGGCTTGCAGATGCGCGCGCGGTCGGCGGACTTCCACGAAATGGTGATCGACATCGAGGTGTTCGATCTGAGGCATCTAAATACCATCATGGCGGACCTGAAAGCCCGTGACGTGGTTGCGCAGGTGGAGCGGGTGAACGGCTGATCGGCACGTGGGCGGGACGCGATGGCGCTGCCCGTCCCGGCGCGAACCGCCACAAGCCGGAACACGGCAAGGAGCAGGACAGATGGCGGTGCTGAAGCCGGTGCGGCTCGGAGTGAACGTGGATCACGTGGCGACGGTGCGCAATGCGCGCGGCGGTACCCACCCCGACCCCGTGCGCGCCGCCGTCCTCGCCAGCGCTGCGGGCGCCGACGGCATCACCGCTCACCTGCGGGAGGATCGCCGCCACATCCGCGACGCCGACATGGAGCGCCTGAAGGCCGGGATCGACCTGCCGCTCAATTTCGAGATGGCGGCCACCCAGGAGATGGTGGACATCGCCTGCCGTGTCCGCCCCAACGCCTGCTGCCTCGTGCCCGAGCGGCGGGAGGAGCGCACCACCGAAGGCGGGCTCGACGCCGCCGGCCAGCGCCTGGAACTCGCCCCCCGTATCGCGCGGCTCAAGGCGGCGGGCATCCGCGTCTCCCTCTTCATCGCGGCGGATGCGGCGCAGATCGCGGCGGCGGCGGAACTCGGCGCGGACATCGTGGAACTGCACACCGGCGCCTGGTGCGACGCCTCGACCGAGGGCCGCCACGAGGAGGCCGAGGCCGAGTTCGCGCGGCTGAAGGCCGGGGCCCGGCAGGCCGCCACGCTGGGGCTGGAGGTCCATGCGGGCCACGGCCTCGACTATGCCACCGCCGAGCGCATCGCCGCCTTTCCGGAGATCGTGGAGCTGAATATCGGCCATTTCCTCATCGGCGAGGCCATCTTCGTGGGGCTCGACCAGGCCATCGACCGCATGCGGGCGGCCATCGCGGCGGGGCGGGCCGCGATCGGGGATGGCGCCGCGGCATGATCATCGGCATCGGCTCGGATTTCTCGGACGCCCGGCGCATCGCCCGCTCCATCGAGCGGTTCGGCGACCGCTTCCTCGACCGCGTGTTCACCCCCGAGGAGCGCGCCAAGGCGGACCGGCGCAAGCTGCGGGCGGAGACCTACGCCAAGCGCTTCGCCGCCAAGGAGGCCTGCGCCAAGGCGCTCGGCACCGGCTTCAGCCACGGCGTGTTCTGGCGCGACATGGGGGTGGTGAACCTGCCGTCCGGACAGCCGACCCTGGTGCTGACGGGCGGAGCGGCCCGGCGGCTCGCCGAGATGGTGCCGCAGGGCTATGAGCCGCAGATCCACCTCTCCCTGACCGACGAGGGCCCGCTGACGGCGGCCTACGTGGTCATATCGGCGGTGCCCAAATCCGGCGTCTGACGCTGGGAGACGCGCCAGCACGCGCGTTGCCGCGAGCCTGCGAAGCCTCTATAGGGGCCAGCACAGGACCTTGGCCCTGTGGATGCGGACGCTGATGCGGCGCCTCTCCTCAGTTTCGGCGCAGTTTCAACTACCCTGCGCCCCACCCGGGATTTTTGGACAGCAGATGACCGCGACCAGCGACTCCAAGAAGGACGGCGGTTTCCTCGAAACCGTCCGCGTGATCGTCCATGCGCTCCTGATCGCGCTGGTGATCCGGACCTTCCTGTTCCAGCCCTTCAACATCCCGTCGGGGTCCATGAAGGACACGCTTCTGATCGGCGACTATCTGTTCGTCTCCAAATACACCTACGGCTATTCGCGCTTCTCGATCCCGTTCTCGCCCAACCTGTTCTCCGGCCGCATCCTCGGCTCGGAGCCCACCCGCGGCGACGTGGTGGTGTTCAAGCTGCCGCGCGACAACGAGACCGACTACATCAAGCGCGTCATCGGCATGCCGGGCGACAAGATCCAGATGATCGGCGGCCTGCTCCACATCAACGGCGCGCCGGTCAAGCGCGAGCGCCTGCCCGACGTGGCGGAGGACGACGGAACCGGCCGCAAGGTGCCGGTGAAGCGCTGGCGCGAGACCCTGCCGAACGGTGTCACCTACGAGACCCTCGATCTCGTGGACAACGGCTTCTACGACAATACCCCCGTCTACGAGGTGCCTGTGGGCCACTTCTTCATGATGGGAGACAATCGCGACAATTCGGCAGACAGTCGCGTCCTGAGCCAGGTGGGTTACGTTCCCTTCGAGAATCTCATCGGCAAGGCGCAGGTGATCTTCTTCTCTATCGACGAGGGCGCTTCCGCGTGGCAGGTTTGGACGTGGCCTTGGACGGTGCGATGGGATCGGCTGTTCACTCGGGTACATTGAACGGGACGGGCACCGACCTTGCGTCCGTGGAGGAGCGGCTCGGCTACCGCTTCCGCGACCGGTCCGTGCTTGAGCTCGCTCTTTCCCACATCAGCGCCGTGAAGGGCGAGGCCCCGCGCCTGCGGTCCTATCAGCGCATGGAGTTCCTGGGCGACCACGTGCTCGGCTCCGTGGTGTCGCACATGCTCTATGTCGCCTTCCCGGAAGGCGAGGAGGGCGAGCTTTCGCGCCGGCTCGCCGAACTGGTGCGTGAGGAGGCCTGCGCCGAGGTGGCGCAGGACATGAATCTCGGCCCCTTCATCCGTCTCGGCCCGGGCGAGAGCCAGTCGGGCGCCCACAAGCGGCGGGCGATCCTGGCCGACGTGGCGGAAGGCGTGGTCGCGGCGGTGTTCCTCGATGGCGGCTACGAGGCGGCCCACCAGGTGGTGGAGCGCTTCTGGCGCCCCCGCCTGGAAGCGCCGCGCCGGCCCCTGCGGGACGCCAAGACGGTGTTGCAGGAATGGGCACAGGCCCGCGGGCTGCCGCCGCCCTCCTATCGCGAGGTGACCCGTTCCGGCCCGGACCACGCCCCCCGCTTCACGGTGGCTGTGGATCTTCCGGGCCTGCCGTCGGAGCAGGCGGACGGGGCCTCCAAGCAGAATGCGCAGAAGGCGGCAGCCGCCGCTTTCCTCGTCCGTGAGGGCGTGTGGAAAAAGGACGAGACGTGATGGCACCGGCACGGAAGGGTTCCAAGGGCGGCCCGGGCGAGCGCAGCGCGAAGCCGGTACCGGCCGCGCCCGAGCTGCCGCAGGACGTGTTGCCCGAGGATGCGCTGCCGGAGGCTGGCCTTGCCGAGGACCTGCTCGCGGACGACGCGTTGTCCGACGAGGATTTGGGCGACCAGGATTTGGGCGACCAGGATTTGAGCGACCAGGATTTGAGCGACGAGGATTTGGACGACGAGGACGATTTCGACGCGGAGCACGATGCCGCGCCGCGCACCCTCCCGCCCCTTGAAGGGCCGACCCGCTGCGGCTTCGTCGCGCTGCTCGGCGCGCCCAATGCGGGCAAATCCACGCTGACCAATCAGCTGGTGGGCACCAAGGTGTCCATCGTCTCCCACAAGGTGCAGACCACGCGCGCCATCGTGCGCGGCATCGCCCTCGACGGCACCTCCCAGGTGGTGCTGGTGGACACGCCCGGCATTTTCTCGCCCAAGCGCCGGCTGGAGCGCGCCATGGTGACGAGCGCCTGGACCCATGCCGCAGATGCCGACGTGATCGCGCTGCTGGTGGACGCCAAGCGCGGCATGGACGAGGAGATCGAGGCCCTGCTCGCGCCCCTCGCCGAGATCCGGCGGCCCCGCGCGCTGATTCTCAACAAGATCGACATCATCCGCCGCGACACGCTGCTGGCGCTGGCCGCGCAGATCAACGAGAAGCTCCCGTTCGACCGGGTGTTCATGGTCTCCGCCCTGACCGGGGACGGGGTCGCCGACGTGCGCCGCTGGTTCGCCGAGCAGGTGCCGCTCAGCCCCTGGCTCTATCCGGAGGATCAGGTGTCGGATGCGCCCATGCGCATGCTGGCGGCGGAAATCACCCGGGAAAAGATGTTCCTGCGCCTCCACGACGAATTGCCCTACCGCTCCACGGTGGAAACCGAGAGCTGGAAGGAATTGCGCAACGGCTCCGTGCGCATCGAGCAGACCATCTACGTGGAGCGCGAAAGCCAGCGCAAGATCGTGCTCGGCAAGGCGGGGCAGACCATCAAGACCATCTCGTCGGAGGCGCGCGCCGAGATTTCCGAGATCATCGAGCAGCCGGTGCACCTGTTCCTGTTCGTGAAGGTGCGCGAGAGCTGGGCGGATGATCCGGAGCGCTACCGCGAGATGGGCCTCGAATTCCCCAAGGGCGGCTGAGGCGAGCCAAGGGCGGCCGAACCCAACAGCGGCTTCGGCGTGGCGGGGTCGAAAGTGTGGACGGGATCACACCTCCGCGCCGAGGCCCTGCCGCGCCTTGTCCAGCTCCTCGGTATAGCGTCTCAGCACGTGGGCCTCGCCGAGCAGGCCGACGAGGCGGCGGGTGTTGCGGTCGTCCACCACGGCGAGGTCTTCCGCCTGCGCCGCATCGAAGGCGAGTGCCGCCTCCTTCACGTTCATGGCAGGCAGCAGCAGGTCGTCGCGATGGGTGGCGAGCGTCGCGGCCGGTTCGGCGGGGTTATGTTCCGCCGCGTGGGCCTCGGCCACCCGCACCAGCCCGGCATAGGCGCCCGCTCCGTCCACCAGCACCACCATCCGCCGCGCCCCGAGGGGGAAGGCGGCACGCAGGGCGCCGAGGGTGCCGTGCTCGGGGAAGGTGGCCATGTCGGTGCGCATCAGGCGGGCGACGGTCAATTCGCGCATCCAGCCCACGTCCTGCGCGCTGCGGATGCTCTCGCCGCGCAGGTGGAAGCGCCAAGTGGAGAAGGAATAGCCGAACGTCTCCCGCACCGCGAGGGAGGTCACCACCGCCGCCGCCAGCACGTAGCCGGACAGGGCGAGGTCTCGCGTCATCTCCAAAGCGAGGAAGGTCATGGTGAGCGGCCCGCCGATGATGCCCACCGCCAGCGCCCCCATGCCGGCCACCGCGCACACCGCCGGATCGAGCTGTAGCGCCGGCCACAGCACGGCGAAGGCGCCTCCATAGAGCTTGCCCATCAGCGCCCCGAGGAACAGCGAGGCGAAGAACAGGCCGCCCCGGAATCCGGAGCCGATGGACAGGGCGGAGGCCAGGATCTTCAGGCCGAAGACGATCGCCACCGAGAGCACCACCGGGCTTGCCACCTGGAGATGCAGCGCGCCATGGCCGTCGGACAGCACCTGCGGGCTGTAGAGCGCCAGCGCGCCGACGCCGAGACCCGCCACCGCCGGCCGCAGCGGCGCCGGGATGCCGCTTTTCCCGAACAGCATCTCCACGCCGGTGACGAGGCGCATGATCAGGATGGCGACCCCCGCCGCCAGCAGCCCGAGCAGCGCGATGGGCAGGATGTCGAGGGGCTGGAGCACCACGTCGAGCGGGATGTTCAGCGGCTCCACATGCACCCCGAGCAGCCGCGCCACCATCACCGCCGTCACCGTCGCCGCCAGCACCGGGGCGGCGGCGGGGATGGAATAGCTGCCGATGATGATCTCGAAGCCGTAGAAGGCACCGGTGAGCGGCGCGTCGAAGGCGGCGCCGATGCCGGCCGCCGCGCCCGCGCCCACCAGGATGCGCAGGTCGTTGCGCCGCAGGTGGAAGGCCCGGCCGAGGCGGGCTCCGATGCCGGCGCCGATTTGCGAATAGCCCGCCTCCAGCCCCAGCGAGGCGCCGAAGCCGTTGGAGACCACGGTCTGCGCCGAGACGATGATGCTGTCAGTCAGCGACATGCGGCCGCCATGCAGCGCATTCGCCTCGATGGGGTCCACGAAATTGCGCCGGCGCCAGCGCCTGAGGGCCATGGCGATGAGCCCCATGGCCAGCCCCCCCGCCGCCGGCACCAGGACCAGCCAGGGTGACATCAAGGCCGGCGAGGCGCTGAGCCGGTCGCCGGGAGCGAGCTGGAACAGCGCCTCGTGCATCCACTGGGTGGTCAGGCTCATGGCGCTGGCCGCGAGCCCGGCCAGAACCCCCATGGCCGCCGCGATCAGCACCAGCACCACTTCCCGCTCCCGCGCCGACGAGCGGGCGGCGGCCACGAGCCGGCCGAGGGCCGATCCCGGCGCCGTGCCGCCGGCCGGTACTGGACCGGCGGGCGGGGGATCTGCGGGCGGAGCGGGCATCGGCTCAGGAGAAGGTGTTGGAGCGAGGGAAGCCCTTGGGCGGCAGGCGGCCGGCCGAGGCGCGCTCGCCCTGCCATTCCAGAAGCTCGGTCACGGTCCAGGTGCGGCCGGACGTGTCCTCCCAGGTGAGGCCCGAAGCCATGGCGAACACCTTGAGGTCGGACAGCCCGCCCTCCCGGTAGCGCTGGAGGCGCACGCCGCGCCCGCGGGTCATTTCCGGCACCTGGTTGAGCGGGAACAGCAGCAGCTTGCGGTTGTCGCCGACCACCGCCACCCAGTCGCCGTCCACGAAGCGCACCGCCAGCGCCGCGTCCGGCGGATCGGTGACGAGCACCTGCTTGCCCTTGCGGGTGTTGGCGAGGCAGTCGTCCTCCCCCACCACGAAGCCGCGGCCCTGTTTCGAGGCCACCAGCAGCTTGCGCCCGGCCTGGTAGGCGAAGACGGAGACGATCTCCGCCTCCTGCTCCAGGTCGATCATGAGGCGCACCGGCTCACCGTGGCCGCGCCCGCCGGGCAGCTTGGCGGCCTCAAGCGTGTAGAAGCGCCCGTTGGAGGCGAACACCATGAGCTTGGAGGTGGTCTCGGCGAAGAAGGCGTGGCGCAGGCTGTCGTCGCCCTTGAACTGGAGGTTGGAGAGGTCCTGCACGTGGCCCTTCAGGGCGCGGATCCAGCCCTTGTCGGAGACCACGATGGTGACCGGCTCGCGCTCCACCAGCGCCTCGGTGAAGGCGTCCTCGTGCACCACGGGGGCGGCCGCGAAGGTGGTGCGGCGGCGGCCGAGGGCGGTCTCGGGGCCGTAGGTCTTGCGGGTCTCGCGGATCTCCTTGGCGATGTTCTTCCACTGCGCCGCCTCGGAGGCGACCAGCTTGTTCAGGCCGTCCTGCTCCTTGCTCAGGGCGTCGTGCTCCTTGCGGATCTCCATCTCCTCCAGCCGGCGCAGGGAGCGCAGGCGCATGTTGAGGATGGCTTCCGTCTGCACGTCGGTGAGCTCGAACGTGCGCATCAATTCCTGCTTGGGCTCGTCCTCCTCGCGGATGATGCGGATCACCTCGTCGAGGTTGAGATAGGCGACGAGGTAGCCGCCCAGCACCTCCAGCCGGTGCGCGATCTGCTCCAGGCGATAGCGCGAGCGGCGCAGCAGCACGTCGCGGCGGTGGTCGAGCCATTCCCGCAGCGCTTCCGAAAGGGAGAGCACCTTGGGCACCTGACCGCGCACCAGCACGTTCATGTTCAGCGGCACGCGGGCCTCAAGCTCGGTGAGCTTGAACAGGCTCTCCATGAGCACCTCGGCATCCACGGTGCGGGCGCGGGGCTCCAGCACCAGGCGGATGTCCTCGGCGCTCTCGTCGCGCACGTCGGCGAGGAGCGGCAGCTTCTTGTCGGTGAGCAGCTCCGCGATCTTCTCCACCAGCCGGGACTTGGCGACGCCGTAGGGGATCTCGGTGACCACCACCACATAGGTGCCGCGCCCGGTCTCCTCCTTCTCCCAGCGCGCCCGCACGCGGAACGAGCCGCGGCCGGTGGCATAGGCCTCGGCCACGCCCACCGGGTCCTCCACCAGCACGCCGCCGGTGGGGAAGTCGGGGCCGGGGACGAACTGGAGCAGATCGAAGGCCGGCGCCTCGGGGTGGTCGATGAGGTGGAGGGCCGCGTCCAGCAGTTCCGCGGCATTGTGGGGCGGGATGGAGGTGGCCATGCCCACCGCGATGCCCTGCGAGCCGTTGGCGAGCAGGTTGGGGAAGGCCGCCGGCAGCACCACCGGCTCTTCTTCCGAGCCGTCATAGGTGGGGCGGAAGTCCACCGCGTCCTCGTCGATGCCGTCCAGCAGCAGGCGGGCGGTCTCGGTGAGGCGGGCTTCCGTGTATCGCATGGCGGCGGCGTTATCGCCGTCCACGTTGCCGAAATTGCCCTGTCCGTCCACCAGCGGATAGCGCTGGGCGAAATCCTGGGCGAGGCGCACGAGGGCGTCATAGACCGACTGGTCGCCGTGGGGGTGGAACTTGCCGATCACGTCGCCCACCACGCGGGCGGACTTCTTGAAGCCCTGGCCCGGATCCAGCCTGAGCTGGCGCATGGCATGCAGGATGCGCCGGTGGACCGGCTTCAGGCCGTCCCGCGCATCGGGCAGGGCGCGGTGCATGATGGTCGAGAGGGCGTAAGCCAGGTAGCGCTCTTCCAGCGCCTCCTTGAGCGTGACTTTCTCAATGTGCCCGTCGCCGGGCGGAAGTGTGCGCGTGGCCATGCCTGCCAGTACCGCGCGCGCGGGCAAGCGACAAGCCGCCTGTGGCGAAGGTGGCCATCACAGGCGCGTCCCACAACCGCCCCACGAAAAACGTGCCACCGCCGGATGCCTGAATGGAAGCTGAATTTACCGGCATCGCCCATGGTAAATCATGGCGGAAATCCGATGATGAGCCTGTCCTTAACAGTTCACGCTGGGCGTGAAAATTCAAGGAGGGAACAAAATCACGCCCCAGCGACGTTACAGCATCAATCAGCCGGGCGACGAGTACGCTCGAGCCATAAGGAGGTGCGAGACATGAGAACGGCAACTCTTGCTGCGGGAGGCATTATCGCGGCGGCCCTTCTTGGCGCCGTGCCCTCCGCTTCGGCCGGATCGCTGGCGGGCAGCGGATCGACCTTCGCGGGTCAGGCGCAGGCGCAGGCCCAGGTGGAAGACGTGCGCTGGGTGCGGCGGTGCTGGCAGGAGCGCCGCTGGTGGAACGGACGCCGGCATTGGGTCACGAGGTGCCGCAACGTCTGGGTGGGGCCGCGGCGCTACTGGTGACGGCCTCAGGCCGGTGCCGTGCCCCGGCGCCAGGCCGAGACAAAAGCCGCGCGCGCATCGGACAGTCCGAGCCCGCGCGGCTCGAGCACCCGCGTCAGCAGGAAATGCCCGGTCAGGCGCAGTGCATCCTCGACATCGCCGGGGCCGGTCGCGGCGGCACCGTCCAGCAGGAAGCCGGGGAGGGGGAACAGGCGATCCGCATAGGGCGCGCCGGCCTCCCCGCAGACGGCCCTCCCGCTTTTCGGCGACACATAGACAAGATCGTCCCGGCGGCCGGTGGCGGCGCAGGTTTCCAGCTCCAGTCCGAAGCCCAGCTCCGCGAGCAGGGCCAGCTCGAACCGAGCCAGCAGCCGGCCGGCCGACTCGCGATCCTCGAAGGCGTCGAGGATCGCGCCGAGGGTCAGGAACAGGCCCTCGTGGGGATCACGCTCCGGCAGCAGATGCAGCACCTGCGCCATGTGGGTGAAGCCGAAGGCGGCATGGGGCGCGCGCATGAGCACATCGGTGCGCACCACGGCCGGTTCCAGCGCATAATTGCCCATGTGCTCGTCGAGACGCGCCCGCCAGGTGGCGCTCACGGTATTGCCGGGCTGGAGCAGCGGCGCCTGCCGCCGCGAGGCCCCGCCCCGCACCATGCCGAGGTGCCGGCCGCGCCGGCGCGTAAGCAGTTCCACGATGGCGTTGCCCTCGCCGTGCCGCCGCACCCCCAGTACGATGCCTTCGTCGGTCCATTCCACGGTTGCGCTTGTCCGGCTTCGGAATTGGGGATGGAGCGCGCCGCCGGCGCGGCCGCCGATGGATGCACTCCGGCGCTCGGGCGACACTGAACGCCGTCCGCGCGCAAGACGCAACTGTGTGGGACCGCCTTAAGACAGCGGAAACCCGAAGCGGCGAGGATGCGGCCATGCAGAGCCGCTCGCGCCTTCAGTCCATCCTCGCCACGCTCGCCCTCCACCTCGGAGCGGCGGCGCTCATCGGCTATTTCGCCTACCATGCCTACAATGGCGATCACGGGCTCGTCGCCAAGCGCAACTACGAGCAGGAGATGAAGGTGCTGGAGGCCGAGCTCGCGACCCTCAAGGCGCAGCGCCGTGCCATGGAGAACAAGGTGTCCCTGCTCGCGCCCAACCAGCTGGATCCGGACATGCTGGACGAGGAGGCGCGTCGCCAGCTCAACTTCATAAACGGCAAGGATCTGGTGCTGCTTCGCAGCAAATGAACCATAAAATGGTTCACAGCACTAATGAACCATTTTATGGTTCATTTTAGTGAAATCAAGCATTTGCAACGTGTTGCAATGCAGCACGAAGAATTTCGCGCTTTGAGGCCGTCGGGAGCTGGGATAGGAAGGCGCAGTTCCAGCGCTTCCTGAGGATGCCGATGGCCGCCAAGAAAACTTCCGCCCGAGCCGCCGATGCCGCGGCCCCGGCACCCTTCACCAAAGACCAGGATCTTCTCGCCTACCGCGAGATGCTGCTCATCCGCCGCTTCGAGGAGAAGGCCGGGCAGATGTACGGCATGGGCCTCATCGGCGGCTTCTGCCATCTCTACATCGGCCAGGAGGCCGTGGTGGTGGGCATGCAGATGGCCATGAAGCCGGGTGACCAGGTCATCACCGGTTATCGCGACCACGGCCACATGCTGTCCACGGGCATGGCCGCCAGCGGCGTCATGGCCGAGCTCACCGGCCGCCGCGGCGGCCTGTCCAAGGGCAAGGGCGGCTCGATGCACATGTTCAGCATCGAGAAGCAGTTCTTCGGCGGCCACGGCATCGTCGGCGCCCAGGTCTCGCTCGGCACCGGCCTCGCCTTCGCCGATCGCTACCGGAACAACGGCAACGTCTCGGTCACCTATTTCGGCGACGGCGCGGCCAACCAGGGCCAGGTCTACGAGAGCTTCAACATGGCCGAGCTGTGGAAGCTGCCGGTCGTGTACGTGATCGAGAACAACAAGTACGCCATGGGCACCTCGGTGTCCCGCGCCTCGGCCCAGCAGGACTTCTCCAAGCGCGGCACCTCCTTCAACATCCCTGGCGAGCAGGTGGATGGCATGGACGTGCAGGCGGTGAAGGCCGCCGGCGAGCGGGCGCTCGCCTTCGCCCGCGAGGGCAATGGCCCCTACATCCTGGAAATGCAGACCTACCGCTATCGCGGCCACTCCATGTCGGACCCGGCGAAATACCGGTCCAAGGAGGAGGTCCAGAAGATGCGGACCGAGCACGATCCCATCGAGCAGGTCCGTACCCGTCTCCTGGAAGCCCACGGGGCCACCGAGGACGAGCTGAAGAAGATCGACGCCGAGGTCCGCGAGGTCGTGAACGAGGCGGCGGATTTCGCCACCAACGATCCCGAGCCCGACGTGTCGGAGCTGTACACGGATATCCTGCGCTGAGCCGCGGGCCGTGGCCGCGCTGTTCTATGTCCTCGCCGGCCTGGCGCTCCTGGCGGCGATCCTCGCCTGGGGCGTCGCCGTGCGCGGCGGCCTGAAGGCCATCGCCGCCAACCGCGCGGCGGGGCAGGGGGGCGGCGCGGGCAGCTACGCCCTGCTCGCGCTCTGGCCCTTCGCCGTCAGGCGGCGGGGCCGCGAGGCGGACGCCGACGCGGTGCGGACCGGCAAGGCGGCCATCGCCTTCTTCGTGTCCGTGACCGTCGCGGTCGCCGCCATCTCCGCCTACACCAATCTCACCTACAAGCCCCCCGTGGCCCCGGCCGGCTCCTCGCCGGCCGGGGCCACGGGCGCGCCGAGCAAGAGCTGACAGCCATGGCCATCGAAGTCCTCATGCCGGCCCTGTCTCCCACCATGGAGAAGGGCAATCTCACCAAGTGGCTCAAGAAGGAAGGCGACACCGTCAAGTCCGGTGACGTGCTTGCCGAGATCGAGACCGACAAGGCCACCATGGAGGTGGAGTCGATCGACGAAGGCATCCTCGGCCGCATCCTCGTACCCGAGGGCGCCCAGGACGTGGCGGTGAACACCCCCATCGCCACCATCCTTGCCGACGGCGAGGATGCCAGCGCTGCCCCGGCGCCCGCCCCCAAGGCCGCCGAGAGCGCCCCCGCCCCCGCCGCTGCGCCGGCCCCAGCGGCGCCGGCCGTGATCGCCCCGCAGGCGGCGGCCCAGCCCGATCCGGAGGTGCCGGCCGGCACCGAATTCGTCACCCAGACCGTGCGCGAGGCCCTGCGCGACGCCATGGCCGAGGAGATGCGCCGCGACGGCGACGTCTTCGTCATGGGCGAGGAAGTGGCCGAATACCAGGGCGCCTACAAGATCACTCAAGGCCTGCTCCAGGAGTTCGGCGACCGCCGCGTCATCGACACCCCCATCACCGAGCACGGCTTCGCCGGCGTCGGCGTGGGTGCGGCCATGGCGGGGCTGAAGCCCATCGTGGAGTTCATGACCTTCAACTTCGCCATGCAGGCCATCGACCACATCATCAACTCGGCGGCGAAGACGCTCTACATGTCCGGCGGACAGGTGCAGTGCTCCATCGTGTTCCGCGGCCCCAACGGCGCCGCCGCCCGCGTCGCCGCCCAGCACAGCCAGGACTACACCTCCTGGTATTCCAACGTGCCCGGCCTCAAGGTGATCGCGCCCTATTCGGCGGCCGATGCCAAGGGCCTGCTGAAGGCCGCCATCCGCGATCCGAACCCGGTCATCTTCCTTGAGAACGAGATTCTCTACGGCCACTCCTTCGAGGTGCCGAAGCTCGATGACTACGTGCTGCCCATCGGCAAGGCGCGCATCGCCCGTCCCGGCAAGGACGTGACCCTCGTGTCCTTCTCCATCGGCATGACCTATGCGCTGAAGGCGGCGGACGAACTGGCCAAGCAGGGCATTGAGGCGGAGGTCATCGACCTGCGCACCATCCGCCCCATGGACGTGGACACCATCATCGCCTCGGTGAAGAAGACCGGCCGCTGCGTGAGCGTGGAGGAGGGCTGGCCGCAGTCCGGCGTCGGCGCCGAGATCGTCGCCCAGCTCATGGACAAGGCCTTCGACTGGCTCGACGCCCCGGTGCTGCGCGTCACCGGCAAGGACGTGCCCATGCCGTATGCCGCCAACCTCGAGAAGCTCGCTTTGCCTTCGGTGGCGGACGTGATCGAGGCCGTGCACGCCGTGACCTATCGCTGAGGAGAGAGACGAATGCCCATCGAGATCCTGATGCCGGCCCTCTCTCCCACCATGGAGAAGGGCAACCTCGCCAAGTGGCTCAAGAAGGAAGGTGACACCGTCAAGTCCGGTGACGTGCTTGCCGAGATCGAGACCGACAAGGCCACCATGGAAGTCGAGTCCATCGACGAAGGCGTCCTCGCCAAGATCCTGGTGCCGGAAGGCTCCCAGGACGTGCCGGTGAACCAGCTCATCGCCGTGCTGGCCGGCGAGGGCGAGGATGTCGCGGCCGCTGCCGCCGGTGCCGGAGGGGGCAAGCCGGCTGCCGCTCCTGCTGCCGCTGCCGCCCCCGCCGCCGCGGCTCCGGTGCCTGCCGCCGCTCCCGCCGCCAACGGGCAGGGCGGTCGCGTGTTCGCCTCGCCGCTCGCCCGCCGGATCGCCAAGGACAAGGGCATCGACCTTGCCGCGCTCGCCGGCTCCGGCCCGCACGGCCGCATCGTCGCCCGCGACCTGGAAGGCGCCAAGCCCGGTGCCAGGCCGGCCGCCGCTCCCGCGCCGGCCGCTCCCGCGTCCGCCGCTGCGCCTGCCCCCAAGGCGGCGGTCGCCAGCGCGCCCGGCGCCGAGCAGGTCAAGGCCATGTTCGAGGCCGGCAGCTACGAGGAAGTGCAGCTCGACGGCATGCGCAAGACCATCGCGCGCCGCCTGGTCGAGAGCGAGCAGGTGACCCCCACCTTCTTCCTCACCGTGGACTGCGACCTCGACGACCTCATGGCCCTGCGCGAGCAGGTCAACGCCAATGCGGGCAAGGACAAGGACGGCAAGCCGACCTACCGCGTCTCGGTAAACGACTTCATCATCAAGGCCATGGCGCTGGCGCTCCAGAAGGTGCCCGCCGCCAACGCGGTGTGGGCGGAAGACCGCATCCTGCGCATGAAGCACTCCGACGTGGGCGTCGCGGTGGCCATCGACGGCGGCCTCTATGCGCCCATCGTGAAGAAGGCCGAGCAGAAGACCCTCTCCACCATCTCCAACGAGATGCGCGACCTCGCCGGCCGCGCCCGCACCAAGAAGCTGAAGCCGGAGGAATATTCCGGTGGCTCCACCTCGGTGTCGAACCTCGGCATGATGGGGATGCGCAACTTCACCGCCATCATCAACGCGCCGCAATCCTCCATCCTCGCGGTGGGCACCTCGGAGCAGCGGGCCGTGGTGCGCAATGGCGAGATCAAGGCGGTGATGCAGATGACCGTGACCCTCACCTGCGACCACAGGGTGATGGACGGCGCGCTCGGTGCCGAGCTGCTCAGCGCGTTCAAGGGCTTCATCGAGAAGCCCATGTCCATGCTGGTGTGATCTGCGCATCCGGTCCCTGCCGGCGTGAGGCTCGCCCCGAGGCTGCGGCAGATCAAATCCTGCCGCCGTCGCCCGGTGTAGCTGCGGGGCAGCGGCGTTTCCCGCCGTAGCACCAAGGAAGGTTGAAACCATGAGCCACACGCCCCACGAGCTTGCCGCGGACTTCCCGGACCATGCCGAGAAGATCCAGGCGCTGAAGCTCTCGGATGCTCATTTCGCCAAGCTCTATGACGCCTACCACGAGGTGAACCGTCAGGTGCACCGCGCCGAGACCGACGTGGAGCCCACCGGCGATATCGAGATGGAAGCCATGCGCCGCGAGCGCATGCGCCTCAAGGACGAGCTTTTCGCGCTGCTGTCCCGCTGACGGCGCAGGCCCGGTGGAAAGCGCGGTCCGCTCCATCGGACCGGGCATGACAAGAACCGGAGCGCCTTCTCGCGAGGCGCTCCGCAAGACCGGCCGGGGGCCGGGCGCACTGGAAAAGGACCCGCCCGGCGCCGGCCGAAGACCGGAGCCGATGCCATCATGGAGACGGGCAAGCCTGATGAAGCTGTATCTCGCCGGCCCCGAAGTGTTCCTTGACGATGCGCGCGAGATCGGCCGGCGCAAGGTGGCGCTGTGCGCCCGCTTCGGCTTCACCGGCCTCTACCCGCTCGACGGCGATCCGCTGCTGGATGCGGCGGCCGGCGCCGCGAGCCGCGCCATCTTCGCCGCCAATCTTGCGCTGATGCGCTCGGCCGACGCCCTCGTCGCCAATCTCACGCCGTTCCGCGGTATTAGCGCCGATCCCGGCACCGCGTTCGAGGTGGGCTTTGCCTTCGCGCTGGGCAAGCCGGTGGCGGCCTATTCCAACCTTCCGGGCGAGCTGAAGCACCGCGCCCGTTCCGTGATCGGCCCCGCCGGCGGCGAGGGGCAGCCCGCTTCCCTGCTGGCGGATGGCCTGCACGTGGAGGACTTCGGCCATTTCGACAACCTCATGCTGGCCGAGGCGCTTGCCGCGTCCCGCCTGCCGGTGATCCAGGCGCCGGCACCGGCCGCCGATCCCTTTCGCGACCTGATGCTGTTCGAGCAGGTGCTCGCCCTGCTCGCCGAGGCGCGGTCCGCAGGCCGCCTCGGCACCCCCGATTTTCCCTCCCATCCAGAACCCGCCGCAGACGCGCGCGGCGAGGAGACGTTCCATGGCTGACAGTTACGACATCATCGTCATCGGTGGCGGGCCGGGCGGCTACGTGGCCGCCATCCGGGCGGCGCAGCTCGGCTTCAAGACCGCGGTGGTGGAGAAGAGCCATCTCGGCGGCATCTGCCTGAACTGGGGCTGCATCCCCACCAAGGCCCTGCTGCGCTCGGCCGAGATCTACCACTATATGGAGCACGCCAAGGACTACGGCCTCTCCGCCGAGAAGATCGGCTTCGACGCGGCGGCCGTGGTGAAGCGCTCGCGCGGTGTGTCGGCCCAGCTCGCCACCGGCGTCGGCTTCCTGCTGAACAAGAACAAGGTGGACGTGATCTGGGGCAAGGCGACCTTCATCGCCCCCGGCAAGCTGAAGGTGGAAGCCGCCCAGAACCCGCCCAAGGGCGCCAAGGGCGGCGGCGACTACACCGCCAAGCACATCATCGTCGCCACCGGCGCCCGCCCGCGCGCGCTGCCCGGCCTTGAGCCCGACAAGAAGCTGATCTGGACCTATTTCGACGCCATGGTGCCGGAAAAGATGCCCAAGAGCCTGCTGGTGATGGGCTCGGGCGCCATCGGCATCGAGTTCGCCTCCTTCTACCGCACCATGGGCGCCGAGGTGACCGTGGTGGAGGTGCTGCCGCAGATCCTGCCCGTCGAGGACGAGGAGATCGCCGCCGTCGCCCGCAAGCGCTTCGAGAAGCAGGGCATGAAGATCATGTCCGGGGCGAAGGTGACCGGCGTCACCAAGCATGCCGACAGCATCACCGCCCATGTGGAGGATGCCAAGGGCGTCAAGCACGACATTACCGTGGACCGCATGATCTCGGCCGTGGGCGTGGTGGGCAACGTGGAGGGCCTCGGCCTCGAGGGGCTGGGCGTGAAGATCGAGCGCGGCATCGTCGTGACCGATGGCTATGGCCGCACCAACGTGCCCGGCGTCTATGCCATCGGCGACATTGCCGGCCCGCCCATGCTGGCTCACAAGGCGGAGCATGAGGGCGTGATCTGCGTGGAGACCATCAAGGGCCTCCACACCCACCCCATGGACAAGAACAAGATCCCCGGCTGCACCTATTGCACGCCGCAGATCGCCTCCGTCGGCCTCACCGAGAAGAAGGCCAAGGAAGCCGGCCGCGAGATCAAGGTGGGCCGCTTCCCCTTCATTGGCAACGGCAAGGCCATCGCGCTCGGCGAGCCGGACGGGCTGGTGAAGACCATCTTCGACGCCAAGACCGGCGAACTGCTGGGCGCCCACATGGTGGGCGCGGAGGTGACCGAACTGATCCAGGGCTTCGTCGTGGCCATGAATCTGGAGACCACCGAGGAGGACCTGATTCACGCGGTATTCCCGCACCCGACCCTGTCGGAGATGATGCACGAGAGCGTCATGGCCGCCTACGGTCGCGCCATCCACGTTTGATCTTGCGGAGCGGCGCGGGAGATGTTTCCCGCGCCTCTCGCCAAAGGGCCGTGGCGGCGGCATGATCCGCCACCACCCGCCGGTTGTCCGCCGGATCGAGGGGTGCACTGGGGGCCGCGATGAACAATGAGACCTACGCATTCCTGAGCCAGCCAGGGGTCGGCTTCTTCTCGCTGATCCTCATCGGCGTGATCGCCGGCTGGATCGCCGAGCGAGTGACGGCAAGCAATCACGGCCTGCTGACCAACCTTCTCGTCGGCGTCGCCGGCGCCTTCATCGGTGACAAGCTGGCCTCGGTGCTGAACGTGCCGGTGTTCGGCTTCTTCCGCACGCTGATCGCGGCCATCGTCGGCGCCATCCTGCTGCTGTGGATCTGGCGCGCGATCCGCTCGCGCTGAGGGAGGCTGGCATGATCATTTCCATCCTCGTCGGCATCATCGCGGGCTTCCTTGCCGAGAAGCTCATGAAATCCTCGGGCGGCCTCCTCACCAACCTCGTCGTGGGACTGGTAGGCGGCATGCTCGGAGGCTGGGTGGCAGGGGCGCTCGGGCTCAACTATATCGGCGACGGCATGCTCGACCGCATCGTCATCTCCACCTGCGGGGCGGTGCTGCTGCTCGCCATCTGGCGGGCGGTGACCGGCAAGCGGCCGGCCTGAGAAAACGCATGGTCGCAGCGCGCGCCGTGTGGCTTCCGGCCCGGGATGGCGCGCGTTATGGTGAAATGAGTTCCATGCCCGGCCCGGACCCTCGTCCGGGCGGGGCTCTGCCCGAGACGGGCGCTTTCCCCTGCCGGGAGCGGCATTCTCCTGCCGGGGGTTGAGAGACGAAACGCATGGTCACGGTCATCGACACGCTCGCCCGCCCACGCCACCCGGAAAAGGCCAACCGCCCGGAAACCGAGGTGCTGCGCAAGCCCGACTGGATCCGCGTGAAGGCGCCGGGCTCGGCCGGCTGGTCGCAGACCGCCGACATCGTGCGGGCCAACGGCCTGCACACCGTGTGCGAGGAGGCCGGCTGCCCCAATATCGGCGAGTGCTGGGAGAAGAAGCACGCCACCTTCATGATCATGGGCGACACCTGCACCCGAGCCTGCGCCTTCTGCAACGTGCGCACCGGCCTGCCGGAGGCGCTCGACCAAAGCGAGCCGCAGAAGGTGGGCGACGCGGTGGCCAAGCTCGGCCTGTCCCACGTGGTCATCACCTCCGTGGACCGGGACGACCTCGCCGACGGCGGCGCCGAGCATTTCGCCCGCACCATTGCGGCCATCCGCAAGTCGAGCCCCGGCACCACCATCGAGATCCTCACCCCCGATTTCCTGCGCAAGGACGGGGCGCTTGAGGTGGTGGTGGCGGCGCGGCCCGACGTGTTCAACCACAATCTGGAGACCGTGCCCGCCAAATATCTCTCGGTGCGGCCCGGCGCGCGCTATTTCCACTCCCTGCGCCTGCTGCAGAAGGTGAAGGAGCTGGATGGCTCCATCTTCACCAAGTCCGGCATCATGGTGGGCCTCGGCGAGGAGCGGCCGGAAGTGCTCCAGCTGATGGACGACCTGCGCTCGGCGGACGTGGATTTCATCACCATCGGCCAGTATCTCCAGCCCACGCGCAAGCACCACAAGGTGGAGCGCTTCGTGACGCCGGACGAGTTCAAGGCCTATGAGACGGTGGCCTATGCCAAGGGCTTCCTGATGGTTTCGGCGAGCCCGCTCACGCGCTCGTCCCACCATGCGGGCGACGATTTCGAGAAGCTGCGCGCGGCCCGGGCGGCGCGTCTCGGCCGGGCCTGATCGTGCCATCCTTCTCCAACGCCCGGCGTGTGAAGCACGGGGCACGGGACATGTTCGACCTGGTGGCCGACGTGGAGCGCTATCCCGAGTTCGTGCCCCTGTGCCAGTCGTTGCGCATCAAGCGGCGCATGAAGTCCGACGAGGGCGTGGAGATCCTGGTGGCGGACATGACGGTCGCCTACAAGCTCATCCGCGAGACCTTCACGTCGCGGGTGACGCTGGACCGGCCGCGCCTCACCATCCATGTGGAATATCTCGACGGGCCCTTCAGCCGGCTCGACAACCGCTGGGAGTTCGTCGGGCAGGGCGAGGGCGCGTGCGAGGTGAAGTTCTTCATCTCCTACGAGTTCCGCTCGCGGGCGCTGGCCATGCTCATGGGCGCCATGTTCGACGCCGCCTTCCGCCGCTTCGCCGATGCCTTCGAGGCGCGGGCGGATCAGGTCTACGGCACGGTGGGGTAGGGCGCCTCAGCCCGCCACCGGCCCGCCCGCCTCCTTCCACGCCTTGAAGCCGCCGCCCACATGGGCCACCGGCTTAAGCCCCATGTCCTGCGCCGTGGCCGCCGACAAGGCGGAGCGCCAGCCCCCGGCGCACAGGAAGACGAAGGGCCGGTCCTCGCCGAAGGGCGGCTTGAAATAGGGGCTCTCGGGGTCGATCCAGAATTCCAGCATGCCCCGTGGGCAGTGGAATGCGCCGGGAATGCGCCCCTCCCGCTCCAGCTCGCGCGGGTCGCGCACATCCACCAGCAGCGCGCCATCGTCGATGCGGCGCCGGGCCTCGTCCGGCGTCAGGGTCTCCACGCGGGCGTTGGCCTCCTCGACGAGCTGCTTGAAGCCGCGGGTGATGGTCTGGGGCATGGCATGTCGCTCCGGCGAGGCGGCAGGTGGGTGCGGGAAGGAGGCGGCCGAGGCGAAGCCCTGTCAAGTCGCGGCCCCCACGCGGGACGCCCCTACCCCAACGTGAATGCCCCGCAGCGCGGCGCAATTGTCTCGACGGACAGGGCGGGTTATGAGTCGGAAAAGAGGCAGCGCACAATCGTCGGGCACGATGACAAAATAAGCGCGCCGACCAGACAGAGGGGTTCAGCGGCGGATGGAAGTGTTCCTCCAGCAGCTCATCAACGGATTGACCCTCGGGTCGATCTACGGATTGATCGCCATCGGCTACACGATGGTGTTCGGCATCATCGGGATGGTGAACTTCGCCCACGGCGACGTGTTCATGGTGAGCGCTTTCATCGGCCTCATCTGCGTGCTCCTGCTCACCACCGTGCTGGGGATGAGCTCCATCTTCCTCATCCTCGCCATCACCCTCCTGGTGGCCATGGTGTTCACCGGCCTCGTGAGCTGGACCATCGAGCGCGTTGCCTACCGGCCCCTGCGCGGCTCGTTCCGCCTCGCGCCCATGATCTCGGCCATCGGCATGTCCATCCTGCTCTCCAATTTCGTGCAGGTGGCCCAGGGCCCGCGCAACAAGCCGCTGCCGCCCATGGTGACCGACGTGATCGTGGTGATGGAGCGCGACGGCTACGAGGTCACGCTGGCCTACAAGCAGATCATCATCATGGTGGTCACCGCGGCGCTGCTCGCCGGCTTCTGGTGGCTGGTGCAGAAGACGCCCCTCGGCCGCGCCCAGCGCGCCTGCGAGCAGGACCGCAAGATGGCGGCGCTGCTGGGCGTGAACGTGGACCGCACCATCTCGCTCACCTTCGTCATCGGCGCCGCGCTCGCCGCCGTCGCCGGGGTCATGTACCTCATGTATTACGGCGTGGTGAACTTCGCAGACGGCTTCGTGCCGGGGGTCAAGGCCTTCACCGCCGCCGTGCTGGGGGGCATCGGCTCGCTGCCGGGGGCGGTTCTGGGCGGGCTGCTCATCGGCCTCATCGAGACCTTCTGGTCCGCCTATTTCTCCATTGAATACAAGGATGTGGCGGCGTTCTCCATCCTCGTGGTCACGCTCATCTTCCTGCCGCAGGGCCTGCTCGGCCGGCCGGAAGTGGAGAAGGTCTGATGGTGCATCCGCCCGTTGCCGATATCCCGCCGGGATCTCTGCCGTCCGGATCCCTGCCTCAGGTCGATGTGCCAAGCGGAGTGCCCAACGGCCTGCCCGGCGCGGCGCCCCCGCCGCCCGTGGCCCCGCATCGGGGCTCCGTCATCGGCAGCGCCGTCACCGATGCGATCGTGAGCGGCCTGCTCACGGGCCTGCTGCTGCTGCCGCTGGTGGGCTTCCGCGCCACCGAATCGGGCAGCGGGCCGCTCGGCCTCACCTATCGCTTCGGGCTGGTTGCGGTCTTCGCCGCCATCGTCGCAGTCCTGCGGCTGGTGCTGAACCTCACCGTCTGGCGCCGCGGCCGCAAGGTGAAGACGGGCACGGAGCCCTCCGCCTTCGCCGCGCTGGTGCAGAAGGCGGCGCCGGCGCTCCGGCCGGCCTTCTTCTCCTTCGCCATCGCCTATCCCTTCCTCGCCATCCTGCTGTCGGGGGGCCTCAGCCCAAGCCGCTACTGGGTGGACCTCGGCATCTATGTGCTCACCTATGTGATGCTGGGATGGGGCCTCAACATCGTGGTGGGCCTCGCCGGGCTTCTGGATCTCGGCTACGTGGCCTTCTACGCGGTGGGCGCCTACACCTTCGCCCTGCTCTCCACCAGCGTGCCGTTGAACGAGTTCTTCGCCGGCCATCTGGGGGAGGGGTTCTGGACCGCATGGTCGTTCTGGCTGTGCCTGCCGGTGTCCGGCATCCTCGCCGCCTTCTGGGGCGTGATCCTGGGCTTTCCGGTGCTGCGGCTGCGGGGGGATTATCTCGCCATCGTCACCCTGGCCTTCGGCGAGATCATCCGCCTCGTGCTCATCAACTGGGTGTCGCTGACCAATGGCGGGGCGGGCATCTCCTCCATCCCGCCCATCTCCTTCTTCGGCGTCCCCTTCAACAGCTCGGATGACGGATTCGCGGCCAGATACGGCCTCGATTTCGATTCCATGCACCGGATCATCTTCCTGTATTTCGTGATCCTGGGGCTGGCCGTCCTCACCGCGCTGGTCACCATCCGGCTGCGGCAGATGCCGGTGGGCCGGGCCTGGGAAGCCCTGCGCGAGGACGAGATCGCCTGCCGCTCGCTGGGCATCAACACCACGCTCACCAAGCTCACGGCCTTCGCCACCGGCGCCATGTTCGGCGGTTTTGCCGGCGCCTTCTTCGCGGTGCGGGTGCGTTTCGTCTCGCCGGAGAGCTTCACCTTCATGGAATCGGCGGTGATCCTCGCCATCGTGGTGCTGGGCGGCATGGGATCGCAGATGGGCGTGGCGGGAGCCGCCATCCTGCTCATCGGCGGCATGGAGATGCTGCGCAACCTCTCCTTCCTGAAGGCCGATTTCCTGTTCGGACCGGATTTCGACCCCTCCCTCTACCGCATGCTGATCTTCGGCTTCGCCATGGTGGCGGTGATGGTGTGGCGCCCGCGGGGCCTTGTCTCCAGCCGCCTGCCCACCGTCTTCCTGAAGGAGCGCAAGGCGGTCTCCGCCTCCCTCGTCAAGGAGGGCCACGGCTGATGGCGAGCCTTGATCCCGTGGCCGGCGCGCGGGCGCCGATCCTCGCGGTGGACCATCTGTCCATGCGCTTCGGCGGCCTCATCGCGGTGAACGACGTATCCTTCGTCGCCGGCCGCGGCGAGGTGACCGCCGTGATCGGGCCCAACGGCGCCGGCAAGACCACCGTGTTCAACTGCATCACCGGCTTCTACAAGCCCACTACGGGCCGCCTCGCCTTGTTCCATGGCGGCGCGGCGACGCCGGAGGAACTCGACGCCGTCACCGCCTCGGGCCTTGCCTGGGGGCGTACCGCCGCGGGCGCGCTCTATCTGCTGGAGCGGCTGCCCGATCACAAGGTGGCGTCCTGGGCGCGGGTCGCCCGCACCTTCCAGAACATCCGCCTGTTCTCGGGTATGACCGTGCTCGAAAACCTGTTGGTGGCGCAGCACATGTCGCTCACCAGCGCCGGGCTGCTCAACCCCGCCGCGCTCCTCAACCTGCCGTCCTGGAAGCGCCAGCAGAAGGGCGCCATGGACAAGGCGCTCTACTGGCTCAACCAGATCGGCCTCGTCGAGCGTGCCGACGATCCCGCCGGCGACCTGCCCTATGGCGACCAGCGGCGCCTCGAGATCGCCCGCGCCATGTGCACCAACCCGGTTCTGCTCTGCCTCGACGAGCCGGCCGCCGGCCTGAACCCGCGGGAATCGGCGGCCCTCAACGAGCTGCTGCTGTCCATCCGGCGCGATCATGACACCTCCATCCTGCTCATCGAGCACGACATGTCGGTGGTGATGGAGATATCGGACCACGTGGTCGTGCTGGAATATGGCTGCAAGATCGCCGACGGAACGCCGGACGAGGTGCGCAACGATCCCAAGGTGATCGCCTCCTATCTCGGCGTGGAGGAAGACGAGGCGGCCGTGGTGGAAGCGGAGGTGGGCGCATGAGCACCCAGACCCTCGCCCCCGGCGCCGTCGCCGCCAGTCCCGCGCCGAAAGGCGCGCCGCTGCTGTCGGTCAGCGGCGTCACCGCCTATTACGGCAAGATCATCGCGCTGAAGGGCGTGGACATCGAGGTGAACGAGGGCGAGATCGTCACCCTCATCGGCGCCAACGGGGCCGGCAAGTCGACGCTGATGATGACCATCTGCGGCAGTCCCCAGGCCCGCGACGGCCGCATCGTCTTCGCCGGGCGCGACATCACCGGCCTGCCCACCCACGAGATCATGCGCCTCAACATCGCCCAGTCTCCCGAGGGCCGGCGCATCTTCCCGCGCATGAGCGTCTACGAGAACCTGCAGATGGGCGCCGCAATCACCGGCAACACCCATTTCGCGCAGGATCTGGAGCGCATGTTCGAGATGTTCCCGCGCCTCAGGGAGCGCATCGACCAGCGCGGAGGCACCCTGTCCGGCGGCGAGCAGCAGATGCTCTCCATCGCACGCGCGCTCATGAGCCGCCCGCGCCTGCTGCTGCTGGACGAGCCCTCGCTGGGCCTCGCGCCGCTGGTGGTGAAGCAGATCTTCGACGCCATCAAGCTCTTGAACGAGACCGAGGGCCTCACCGTGTTCCTGGTGGAGCAGAACGCCTACCACGCCCTCAAGCTCGCCCACCGCGGCTATGTGATGGTCAACGGACGCGTCACCATGTCGGGCACCGGCGCCGAGCTGCTGGCCCGGCCGGAGGTGCGCGCCGCCTATCTGGAGGGAGGGCGCTGATGGCATCGAAGGCGGATCCGGGGCGCGCCTCGTCGCCCCTGCTCATCGGCCCGCTGGCGGTGATCGCCGTGCTGGTGGTGGTGCTTGCCGTCTGGCCGCGGGAGCTGATCGGCGCCTCGCTGGCCGATTTCCTGCTGGTCACCCTGTTCCTCGGCGGCGCCGCCGCATGGCGGACCGGCAAGGCGGTGGCGCATGGCTGGGCGCCCTTTATGCAGCTCGTGTTCTATTGCCTGCTGCTGGCCGGCGCGGTGCGCTTCTGCCACTTCGCCCTGTTCGAGGACGAGTTGTTCTCGCTGGAGCCGTTCGCGGTGGAGTTCGTGCTGCTCACAGCCATCGCGACCCTGGGCTTCCGCGCCCATCGCAAGCGGCAGATGACGGTACAGTACGGCTGGATGTACGAGCCGGCGGGGCGGCTTGCCTGGCGGCCCAAAACCTCCGGTTGAAACCGGCCCGAGGCGCCTTGCGCGTCATCGACAGGCCGGCGAATTGCGGCACAATGCGCCAGCATGGTTTCACTGGAAGGCGGGCCGGTGTCCCGCTTCCGGACGAAAGGGAGAGACTTGATGAAGAAGCTCTTGATGGCGTCGCTCGCGCTCGGCGCTGGCCTCGTGCTCGCGGCCCAGGCCCAGGCGCAGGTGAAGATGGGCGTCGGTGGCCCCATGACCGGCGGCGCGGCAGCCTTCGGTGCCCAGCTGAAGACTGGCGCCGAGCAGGCCGTGGCCGACATCAATGCTGCCGGTGGCATCCTCGGCCAGAAGATCGAGCTCTCGGTCGGCGACGACGGCGGCAAGCCCGAGCAGGGCAAGTCCGCGGCCAACAAGTTCATCTCCGACGGCGTGAAATACGTGGTCGGTCACTTCAATTCCGGCGTTTCGATCCCGACCTCGCAGGACTATGAGGAAGCCGGCGTCCTTCAGGTCAGCCCGGCCTCCACCAACCCGACCTTCACCGAGCGCAAGATGTGGAACACCTTCCGCGTCTGCGGTCGCGACGACCAGCAGGGCACCGTCGCCGGCAACTACATCGTCAAGAACTTCAAGGGCAAGAAGGTCGCCGTCGTCCACGACAAGACGCCCTACGGCAAGGGCCTTGCCGACGAGACGCAGAAGGCCATGAACAAGGGCGGGGTGAAGGAAGTCCTCTATGAGGGCATCAATCCCGGCGAGAAGGATTATTCCGCCCTCGTCTCCAAGCTCAAGGCGGCGGGCGTCGATCTCGTCTATTATGGCGGCCTGCATCCCGAGGCCGGCCTGATCGTGCGCCAGATGCGCGACCAGGGCATGAAGACCGTGTTGTTCGGTGGGGACGGCATCACCGACAAGGAATTCTGGACCATTGCGGGCCCCGGCGCCGCGGGCACGCTGATGACCTTCGGCCCGGATCCGCGCAACAACCCGGCCGCGAAGGACATCGTGGCCGCGTTCAAGGCCAAGGGCGTCGATCCGGAAGGCTACGTGCTCTATTCCTACGCGGCCGTGCAGGCGATCAAGCAGGCGGCCGAGGCGGCCAAGACCCTCGACCCCAAGAAGGTGGCGGCCGAGCTGCACTCCGGCAAGACCTTCAACACCGTGCTCGGCCCGCTCTCCTTCGACAAGAAGGGCGACATCACCAAGCTCGACTACGTGGTCTACGTCTGGAAGGACGGCGCCTACACCCAGCTCTGACCGGCTCGCCCCGGCGACAGGAAGGCCCGCGCTGCGCGCGGGCCTTTTTCGTTGCCGGATCTCTCACGCTGGCGGATACGGGCTGGACCCGGACTTGAGCAGGCCGTCATCCTGCCGGCAGTCCAAGGACAGACCGGGTGGCGCCGGCCCGCTCTGCTCCGATGGCGCCTTGCCTGACACGACGTGTCGCGCCCAGGATGCCATGTTTACCGTCGCGGCCGGTTGACCCGGCGGGCCACAGGACGCAGTTTAGGTATATTGTCGACAGGAAGATCGGCGAAAGCTGGCGCCGGCCGCTTCAGGCGGCCGAGGTCAGCGACAAGCGTGCGCACGGAGCCTCAGGCGTCCGGACGGGCGATGGGGCAGGGAACGGTCTTGGGAGCGCAGGTCTCACGCCCTCGCATCCCGGCCCATGTTGTCACGACTGAAGCTCGACCCGTTCGTCGTCGCCCTCGCCCTCACCGTCTCCCTGGCCCTGCTGTGGCCGCAGCCCGGCGTCACGGGCGGCGTGCTCCACGCCGACAAGGCCGCGAGCTGGGGCGTCGCGGTGATCTTCTTCCTCTATGGCATCTCGCTGGCGCCGAAGCGGCTGCTCGAAAGCGCCACCCGCTGGGAACTGCACCTCGTGGTGCAGCTCGGCACCTTTCTCCTGTTTCCCGCTGTCGTGGTGGCGGTGCTGGCCCTGATGGGCGAGCGCCTGCCCGAGGCGGTGGCGACGGGGTTCTTCTTCCTCGCCGCATTGCCGTCCACGGTCTCGTCCTCGGTGGCGATGACTTCGCTGGCGCGCGGCAACGTGCCGGTGGCCATCTTCAACGCCTCCGTCTCCAGCCTCATCGGCGTGTTCGCGACGCCGGTCCTGATGGCCTGGTACCTGCACACGGTGGGCGGGGGCATGGATCTGGGCCCGGTGATCCTCAAGCTGGTCGTGCTGGTGATCCTGCCGCTGGCGGCGGGGCAGGCGGCCCGGCCGTTGCTGCTGAAGCTGGTGGAGCGCCATCGCCAGGCGGTGCGCATCGCCGACCGGGCGGTGATTCTCGCCATCGTCTACAATTCGTTCTGTGACAGCGTGGCCGCCGGCGTGTGGAAGGGGCAGAGCCCGGTATTGCTATTGGAGATCGTGGCCGGCGTGCTGCTGCTGTTCGCCGTGGTCTATCTGCTGACCGGGTTCGCCTGCCGGGTCTTCGGCTTCTCCCGGCCAGACACGATCGCGGTGGTGTTCTGCGCGTCGAAGAAGTCGCTCGCCACCGGGCTGCCCATGGCGCAGGTGATGTTCAACGGGTCGCCGGACCTGTCGCTGATCATCACGCCCATCATGCTCTACCACTTTCTCCAGCTGGTCATCGTCGGCATCATCGCCGGCCGCAGCGGGGCGCTGGAGGCGGAGGAGACCGAGCCCGCGCTCCTCGCCGAGAGCGAGGAGGATCTCGTGGCGGACGCCGTGCCGCAGCGGCGCCAGGCCTCCTCGCCGGCCTCCTGAGCGGGGTTCAGCCGGCGGAGGTCTCCTCCACCGCCAGCTCGAAGGTGATAAGCACCGGATTGGCGCCTCGCGCCAGCCGGCCCTCGGCCAGCACGCCGGTGAGACCCACGAGGGCGATGTCGATCTGCGCCTCCGGCGCGCCGGAGGCGTCCGGCGCCACCAGGCCCGAGGTCACGAACACCTCGGTGGCATAGTCGTCCACCGGCGCGGCGTCGGTAAAACGGGCGCCGATGAGGCTGCCCACCCCGCCGCGCAGCCGCCCGCCGGCAAAGCCATGGCGACGGCACAGCGCCTCCACCGCGGTGCCGATCTCCACGTTCGGGCGGATGCGGGCGAAGGCGATGCGCGGGCGGCCTTCGGCCGGCGCCATGCGGGCATGGGGGGTGAACAGCGGGAAGTTCGTTTCCGGATCGAAATCGGCGGTGGTCTCCACCTCGGCGGCGCCATAGGCGCGGGCGCGGATGGGGGCCGTCACGACCGCGTCGTGGGGCATCACATGGCCGCCGTGGCGGGAGCCGTCCGGCTCGGTCCAGAAGGCGTGGCAATGGATGAAGGGCGCGCCCTCCTTGCGCCCGAAGGTGACGTTGCCGCGCTCAAGGCGCGTCTCGCCCGCGGGGGTAAAAGGCGCGCTGTACCAGGCGGCGTGGTCGGTGTCCGGGGAGGCGGCCGGCATCACATAGGTGAAGGGGCCGAAGGCGCCGCCGGAGATCTCCACCTGCGCCGCGCCCATGCCCGCCGCGATCAGCGGCCCGGTGATGGCGGCATTGAGGGTGAGGCCCGGTTCCAGCGTGAAATCGAGCACCTGCAGCCGGCCCACGGCGCTCTCGATGCGCTCCTGCGGCGCCGGCCCCGGCTGCGCAATCCGGCGCTTGTCCCCCATGGCGTCCCCCCTTGTTTGCCCTGTGCGATAGCACGGGCGGACGCCGCCATCATCCCTCCGGGGGATAGAGATGGACGCCGCCGCAATTGTCGGAGACGGCGAGGCGTGCGCCGGCGGGGGCAAGGTGGTCCGGGGTCAGGGGCACCTTGCCGGCGCCGCCGGGAATGTCGAGTACATAGGTGGGCAGCGCGATGCCCGAGAGCCGCCCGCGCAGGGCGCGCATCAGTTCCTGCCCCCGCGCGATGTCGAGGCGGAAATGGGCGGTGCCGGGGGCAAGGTCCGGATGGTGCAGGTAATAGGGCTTCACCCGGCATTCCACGAGGCTGCGGAACAGGGTGGCGAGGGTTTCCGCATCATCGTTCACCCCGCGCAGCAGCACCGACTGGGACAGGAGCGGAATGCCGGCGTCCGCCATGCGGGTGAGGGCTGAGCGGGCGGCCGGCGTCAACTCGCGGGCGTGGTTCACATGCACCGCCACGTAGGAGGTGAGGCCCGGCGCCTTGAGCGCGGCAATGAACGCGTCGCTCACCCGCTCCGGCGCGGCGATGGGCACGCGGGTGTGGAAGCGGACGATCTTCACATGGGGCAGGGCGGCAAGGCGCGCCATCACCTCGCCCATGCGGCGCGGTGAAAGCATGAAGGGGTCGCCGCCGGTGAGGATCACCTCCCAGATCTCGGGATGGGCGGCCAGATAGGCGAATGCCTCGTCCAGCGCCTCCGGCGACAGGGTGGCGGCCGCGCCCGGCCCCACCATCTCGCGGCGGAAGCAGAAGCGGCAATAGACGGCGCACACCCCCACGATCTTCAGCAGCGCCCGGTCCGGATAGCGGTGGACGATGCCCGGCACGGGGCTGTGGGCCTCGTCGCCGATGGGGTCGGCAAGCTCCTCCGGCCGCACCTCCAGCTCGGCGGGATGGGGCACGAACTGGCGGGCGATGGGGTCGGCGGCATCGGTCCGGTCGATGGCGGCGGCGAGCGTCGGCGGCACGGCCACCGCATAACGTGCCGCCACGCGGGTGAGCGCCTCGAGGTCGCGCGCGTCGGCAAGGCCGGCGGCGACGAGGTCGTCGCCCGAGCGCAGGGTGCCTTGATCGCGGGCGGGCAGAGGCAGAAGGTTTGGCAGCAGAAGGTTTGGCATGGGCGTTCGGGCACCTATATGGGATGCGTCCGGCCTTGCCAATTCAAGAGCCTTGCCGGAAGGAGCGATGCCATGGACGTGACCGAAAGCGATGTTCTGGCCGCCGCCGAGCGCTGGCGCCGCGAGGGGCGGGGCGTCGCGCTGGCCACCGTGCTGGAAACCTGGGGCTCGGCCCCCCGCCCGGTGGGCAGCCGGCTCGTCATCGACGCCGACGGCAATTTTCTGGGCTCGGTTTCCGGCGGTTGCGTGGAGGGCGCGGTGGTGGGCGAGGCGGCGGACGTGATCGCTTCCGGCACGCCGCGGACCCTCGAATTCGGCGTCGCGGATGAGACCGCCTGGAAGGTGGGTCTCTCCTGCGGCGGCAAGATCGCCGTTTTTGTCGAGCGCGTGGATTGAAAAGGTGGCCGATGACGTGGCGCGTCCGGCGTTATATTCATTGGGGAAGATGATGCAGCCGGCGCCGCCGGCCGCTCCCTCAGGGAGGATGCCCACCCATGCGCCTCGACCTTCTGGCGGCCCTCAACGCGGAACGCGCTGCGCGGCGGGCCTGCGTGGTGGTGACGGAGCTGGAGAGCGGAGCCCAGCGCCTGGTCGGGCTCGATCGGGTGGATGCCGACCCGCTCGCCGGCCCGATCCGCGAGGCGCTCGCTGCCCGGCGCAGCCGCCTGGTGGGGGAGGGGGCGAAGCGGGCCTTCCTCGCGGTGGAGCTGCCGCCGCCGCGCATGCTGGTGATCGGCGCGGTGCATATCTCCCAGGCTTTGGCGCCCATGGCGCGGCTCACCGGCTTCGACCTGACCATCATCGACCCGCGCACCGCCTTCGCCACGCCCGAGCGCTTCGGTGACGTACGGGTGATCGCGGAATGGCCGGAGGTGGCCTTGCCGGCCTATGGCCTCGATCCCTTCACCGCCCTCGTCGCTTTGACCCATGACCCGAAGGTGGACGAGCCGGCCCTCGTCGCCGCGCTGAAGGCGGGCTGCTTCTATGTGGGCGCGCTGGGCTCGCGCCGCACCCATGCGAAGCGGGGGGAGCGGCTTCAGGCGGCGGGACTTTCGCCGGATGTCATTGGCCGCATCCATGCGCCCATCGGCATCGACATCGGCGCGGCGAGCCCGGCCGAGATCGCGGTGGCGGTGCTGGCCGAGGTGATCCGAGCCCTGCGCTCGGGCGCGGCCCATGCGGAAGGAGTCGCGGCGTGAAGTTCGGCTCCCTGCCTTTGTCGGAGGCCGTGGGCGCCATCGCCGCCCATTCGGTGCGGCTCGACGGCGGTGTCATCAAGAAGGGCACGCGGCTCGGCCCGGCCGAGATCGCGCGGCTCGCGGCCGCCGGCTTCCGCGAGGTGGTGGCGGCGCGCATGGAGCCGGGCGACATGGCGGAAGACGCCGCCGCCCGGCTCTTGGCCGAGGCGGTGGCCGGTCCCCATGTGCGGGCGGATGCCGCCTTCACCGGCCGCGCCAACCTGTTCGCCCGGTCGGCCGGGGTGCTGCGCGTGTCGGACGCGGCGCTCGATGCCTTCAACGACGTGAACGAGGCCATCACCCTCGCCACCTTGCGCGATTTCACGCCGGTGGCGGCCGGCGACATGGTGGGGACGGTGAAGATCATCCCCTATGCGGTGCCGGCCCGGCTGGTGGAGGCGGCCGAGCGGGCCTCGGAAGGCCTCCTGTCGGTGGCGCCGTTCCGGCTGAAGCGCGTGGCGGTCATCTCCACCCTGCTGCCGGGCCTCGCCGACAAGGTGGTGGCCAAGACCCTCGCGGTCACCCGCGCGCGCCTCGCCCCCGCCGGCGCCGGGATGGTGTCCACCGACACCGTGGCCCATGACACGGCAGCCCTGGCGCAGGCCATCGGGCGCGCGGCGGCCGCGAGGGCGGAACTCGTCATCGTGTTCGGCGCCTCGGCCATCGCCGACCGCAACGACGTGATCCCCGCCGCGCTCGTCGCCGCCGGGGGCGAGGTGGTGCGGCTCGGCATGCCGGTGGATCCCGGCAACCTGCTGATGCTCGGCCGGCTCGGCGTCATGCCCGTGCTCGGAGCGCCCGGCTGTGCCCGCAGCCCGAAGGAGAACGGCTTCGATTTCGTGCTCATGCGCCTCCTCGCCGGCCTCGAGGTGACCGGCCGCGACATCGCCCGGCTCGGGGCGGGCGGCCTGTTGTCGGACATCGCGATCCGGCCCCATCCCAGGGCCGAGGCCGATGCGGGGCAGGGCTTCGCCGCCGTCATCCTCGCCGCCGGGCGCAGCGCGCGCATGGGGCAGGGCATCAACAAGCTGATGGAGGAGGTGGGCGGCGTGCCGGTGATCCGCCGGGTGGCGGAGGCCGCGCTCGCCTCGATGGCGCGGCCGGTCATCGTCGTCACCGGCCATGAGCGCGGGCGGATCGCCGATGCGCTCGAAGGGCTCGACGTGACCTTCGCGCACAATGCGGAGCACGCCACCGGCATGGCCTCCTCCCTGCGCGCGGGCATTTCGGCGGTGCCCGAAACCGCCGCTGGTGCGCTGGTGGTGCTCGGCGACATGCCGCTCCTCGCGCCGCAGGTCATCGACCGGCTCATCGCCGCCCACGACCCCGACGCCGGCCGGCTCATCTGCGTGCCGGTGGAAGGCGGCCAGCGGGGCCATCCCGTGCTGTGGTCGCGGCGCTATTTCGCCGATCTCGGCGCGCTGGAGGGCGATGTGGGCGCCCGGCACATCCTCGCCGCCAACCAGGATGTGGTGGCGGAAATCGCCGTTGAGGGCGCCGGCGCGTTCCTCGACGTGGATACGCCGCAGCTCCTCGCCCAGGCGCGGGCGGCGGCGGATGAGGAACGGGAGGTCAGAACGGAGCCGGCATGAGGTGGGTGACGCCGATGTCGAGCCGTTCGCACATCCACTGGGCGAGCCGCAGGCGGTGGCAGCCTTCCACATGCCGCTCGTAGCACAGCAGGCAGATGCGCCGGCCCTTGGCGAGGGAGGCCAGCTCCTCCAGCGCCGCCTGCGCCGGGGCGGTGGCAAGGTGGGCCTCGTAGATGCGCATGAGGGCCTCGTGGTCGCCGCCGCGCGCCGCGAGCCGGCCTTCCTTGGGCGTGCCCAGCGCCCGCAGATGGACATAGGCGATGCCGTGCTCGGCGATGCCCGCCGCCAGCGCCGTCTTGGAAAAGCCGGGACGGCGGGAGGCCGCGACCGCGCGCACGTCCACCAGAAGATCAACCTTGGCGTCATCCAGCGCCGCCTGGAAGGCGGACGGAGTGCTCTGCTCGTAGCCGATGGTGAAGAGGTCGGTCGTGCTCATGGCGCGATCTTGCCTTGCCCGGCGGCGGCCGTCACGCGGCATGCGCCGCCGTCGGGGTGGAAGACGTAACGGTGGGGGCGTTTCCCACGCTTGCCCGGACGATCACGGACCATGCCAGCGGCCCCGCTCTTTGACCGGCGCCGAGCAGGCTTTTTCCCGACGGGCGACGAGAAATCTGATCGCCCGTTGGTATTAAGGGCCAGACGTGAGAAATTGACGCAGTTCCGGCGCAGAATCGGAACCTGCGGTCACGTCTGGGGTTCTCTCGGCGCCGGTCCCATAAAGCGTGTGCCTGAAGCACCGTGACCGCCCTTGGGAGATGAAGATGCGTTTGTTCCGCTGCGCCGTCTGCGACCAGCTTCTCTATTTTGAGAACCGCCGCTGCGAGAAGTGCGGCCATGAACTCGGCTACATCCCCGAATCCAATGAAATCACGCCCCTCGAAGTGGATGGCGACGCCTACCGATCGGTTGGTCATATCGAAGCGCGCTACAAGTTCTGCGCCAATGCCGCCCACGATGCCTGCAATTGGCTGATGCCGGCCGATCAGAAGGAGGAATACTGCCTCGCCTGCCGTCACAACCGCACGGTTCCCGACCTGGCGGTGCCTGAAAATCTGCGCAAGTGGCGCAAGGTGGAAGTGGCGAAGCATCGTCTCATCTATTCTTTGCTGCGCCTCAACCTGCCTCTGGAAAGCAACAAGGACCGCGAAGGCGGACTGTGCTTCGATTTTCTCGCCGACATGCCGGACGCCGAGACGCCGAATGTCATGACCGGGCACGACGAAGGCCTGATCACCATCGCCCTCGCCGAAGCCGACGATGCCGAGCGGGAGCAGCGCAAGAACGAGCTGGGCGAGCTGTACCGCACCGTGCTCGGGCATTTCCGACACGAGGTGGGGCACTATTACTGGAATCGCCTCGTGCGCGATGCCGGCCGGCTCGATGCTTTCCGCGCCGTGTTCGGGGATGAGAGCGTCGATTACGGCGAGGCGTTGAAGACCTACTATGCAACGGGCCCCGCGCCCGACTGGCAGATCAACCACGTTTCCGCCTATGCCACCGCGCATCCGTGGGAAGACTTCGCCGAGACCTTCAAGCATTACGTCCACATCGTGGATACGCTGGAGATGGCGGCGGCGTTCGGGGTCGAGGTGCATCCCACCCTGGACAGCACCGGCGAGCTGGACGCGCAGGTGGATTTCAATCCCTACCAGGCCTGCCCGGTGCAGCAGATGGTGGATTCCTGGCTGCCCATCGCCTTCGCGCTCAACAATCTCAACCGCTGCCTCGGCATGACGGACGCTTATCCGTTCATCCTCGGGCCGGGCGTCATCGCAAAGATCGGCTTCATCCACGATCTCGTGCACCGCCAGGTGGCGGCGGATGCGGCTCCGGCGCGGGTCGAGGTGGAAATTCCCAAGGGGCGCGGCGAGAACGAGGCGGATGCGCCCGAGGGCAAGCCCGAACCGGCGGCGGCCTGAGCCGCCCGATCCGGACGCGGTAGCCAGGCGGAAGGCCCATCGGCGGCTCCGCCTGATGAGACGAAAGGGCGAGCGCGCCGGAGCCTCGGCGCGCTCGCCCTTTCCCTTTCAAGCCTTGGCGGGGCGCGGCCTATTCGGCCGCCTTCGGCCCCTTGCTGGCACTCTTTGCCGCCGTCTTGGCCGCTGTCTTCTTGGCTGCTGTCTTCTTGGCCGCCGGCTTCTTCGCGGGCTTGGCCGGCGCATCGTCGCCGGATGCGGCGGTCTTGGCGGCGGTCTTGCGGGGCGCCTTCGTCTTGGACGGCGACAGGGCCGCCTTGGCGTCGATGAGGGCGACGGCCTCCGCGAGGGTGAACGCCTCCGGGTCTGCGGACTTGGGCAGGGTGGCGTTGACCTTGCCGTGGTTCACGTAAGGCCCGAACCGGCCCGGCCGCACGGTGACCGGCCCGCCGAGGGTGGGATGGTCGCCCAGCGTGCGCCCCGGCGTGGCCGCCCCGCGCCCGCCGCGGCCCTTGGACTGCTTCTCGGCGATCAGGGCCACCGCCCGGTTGAGGCCCACGGCGAGGATGTCGTCGCCGTCCTCGAGGTTGGCATAGGTACGCCCGTGCTGCACATAGGCGCCGTAGCGGCCGATGCCGGCGAGGATCACCTCGCCGTCGTCCGGGTGCTTGCCCACCTCGCGCGGCAAGGCGAGGAGCTTCAGGGCCGTTTCCAGGTCCACGTCCGCGGGGGCAAGGCCCTTGGGCAGGGAGGAGCGCTTGGGCTTCTCCCCGTCCTTGCCCTCTCCGAGCTGAAGATAGGTGCCGAAGCGCCCCGAGCGGAGGGTGACTTCCTCCCCGCTCTCCGGGTCCATGCCCAGCACGCGCTTGCCGTCGCCTTCGGGGGCATTCTCGCCGCCCGTGAGCGGGCGGGTGTGGCGGCATTCGGGATAGTTGGAGCAGCCGATGAAGGCGCCGAACTTGCCCATCTTCAGCGACAGCCGCCCATTGCCGCAGGTGGGGCACAGGCGCGGGTCGGTGCCGTCTTCCCGGGGCGGGAAGATGTGGGCGGTGAGCATGTCGTCGAGGGCGTCGAGCACCTGGGAGACGCGCAGGTCCTTGGTGGCCTCGATGGCGGCGTGGAAGTCCTGCCAGAAGGCGCGCAGCACCTCTTTCCAGTCGATTTCCGCCGCCGAGACCTCGTCAAGCTTCTCCTCGAGGTCGGCGGTGAAGTCGTATTCCACATAGCGCTTGAAGAAGCTTTCGAGGAAGGCGGTGACGAGCCGGCCCTTGTCTTCGGGCACGAGGCGCTTCTTGTCGAGCTTCACATATTCGCGGTCGCGCAGCACGGCGAGCACTGCGGCATAGGTGGATGGGCGGCCGATACCCAGCTCCTCCATGCGCTTGACCAGGGACGCCTCCGAATAGCGCGGCGGCGGTTCGGTGAAGTGCTGGTCGGTGAGGATGTCGCGCCGGTCGAGCTTCTCGTCGGCGCTCATGGCCGGCAGGCGGCGGCTCTCCTCGTCGTCGTCCTCGTCGTCCTTGCCCTCGCGATAGAGGGTGAGGAAGCCGTCGAACTTCACCACGGTGCCGGTGGCGGTGAGGTCCAGCGTGCGGCCGCCGGCCTTTGCCTCGATGTCGGCGGTGGTGCGCTCCAGCTCCGCCGATTCCATCTGGCTCGCCACGGTGCGGATCCAGATCAGCTCATAGAGCTTGGCCTGTTCGCCATCGAGATGGCGCGCCACGTCGCGGGGGTGACGGGAGGGGTCGGTGGGGCGGATGGCCTCGTGGGCCTCCTGTGCGTTCTTGGCCTTGGTGGTGTATTTGCGCGGCACGCCGGGCAGGTATTTCGGGCCGAACTGCTTGCCGATGGCGCTGCGGGTGGCGGCCACCGCCTCCGGTGCCATGTCCACGCCGTCGGTTCGCATATAGGTGATGAGGCCCACCGTCTCGCCGCCCACGTCCACGCCTTCATACAGGCGCTGGGCGATCTGCATGGTGCGGGCGGGGGCAAGGCCCAGCTTGCGGCTCGCCTCCTGCTGGAGGGTGGAGGTGGTGAAGGGCGGCTGCGGATGGCGCCGCACCGGCTTGGCCTCCACCGAGCGCACGCGGAAGTCGGCGCTCTCCAGCGCTGCGCGGAAGGCTTTCGCCTCCTCCGCCGTGCCCACGGAAAGGCGGGTGATCTTCTTGCCGTCGGCGCCGGACAGGCGGGCCTCGAACTCCTCGGCGCGGGGCGTCGCGAGCCGGGCCACGATGGACCAGTACTCGCGCGCGACGAAGGTCTCGATCTCGCGCTCGCGATCGCAGACGAGACGCAGCGCCACCGACTGCACGCGCCCGGCGGAACGGGCGCCGGGCAGCTTGCGCCACAGCACGGGGGACAGGGTGAAGCCCACCAGATAGTCGAGGGCGCGGCGGGCGAGATAGGCGTCCACCAGCGCCACGTCGATGGCGCGGGGCGCCTTCATGGCGTCCAGCACGGCCTGCTTGGTGATGGCATTGAAGACGACGCGCTCGACCTTCTGGTGCTTGAGCGCCTTCTTCTGACGCAGAACCTCCAGCACGTGCCACGAGATGGCCTCGCCCTCGCGATCCGGGTCGGTGGCGAGGATGAGGCCGTCCGCGCCCTTCACCGCGGCGGCGATCTCGTTGAGCCGCTTCTGCGCCTTGGGGTCCACCTCCCACAGCATGCGGAAATCCGCATCCGGATCGACGGAGCCGTCCTTGGAGGGCAGGTCGCGCACGTGGCCGTAGGAGGCGATCACCTCGTAGCCGGGACCGAGATATTTGTTGATCGTCTTCGCCTTGGCCGGCGATTCGACGATGACGACCTGCATGACGGACCGTATCTCTTCAAAGGGCCGCTGCCCCATTGCGCGGCCTCACTCAAATGGCTCCGCAGGCGAAACGATGCGTGCTCGCGCATCGTGATCCGCCCTGGGAGTGCCGGCTTCCGCGGCGCGGTCCTGATCCCCGCCGGCCGGATCGCGACACCGGGAAGCGGCCGCAACATGGGGAGCGGAACGGCGCCTGTCAAATTCCCCCGATCCCCGGATGGGCCGGAAGCATCCGATAAAGTTACAACCTGAGGTATGTTTTAATGTGAACATCAATCTATAAGAGGTGAGCGGCTTTCTGTTTCGCCGACGGACGGGCCATGACCGAAGTGTCCTCTTCTCGCCCGCGGAGCGACCCCGCCTCTGCGGCCGCCTATATCGCCACCATAGCGGCCGAATTGTCCCGGCTTGCCGAGAATCATGGCCTCACGACGCTGGCCTACATTCTGGAAATGGCCCGCCTCGAAGCGAAGGGCCTCGAGGACGATCCACGGGCCGGCTCCGAAGGCGGATCGTCGCGCCGGGGTGGCGGCACCTGAGGCGGCCTGCCGGGGCGGGGCCTATTTGAGCGCGACCCGCCCCGTGCCCGGCCGGTCCAGCCGGCCGGCGAGATCGAGTTCGAGCAGCACGATCTGCACCTCCGCTGCCGTGCAGCCCGACAGGCGGACCAGATCGTCGATCAGGGTGGGGACCGGCCCGAGCAGTCCGACAATACGCGCGCGGGCGTCGTCCCCCGGCATGGGGGGTGTCATGGGCGGGCCTTCCGCCTCGATGGCGTCCGGTCGCTGCCGCCCTGTCATGGGGGACAAGACGGAAATCACGTCTTCGACCTCGGTGACGAGGGTGGCACCCTGCTTCAGCAGGCGGTTGGTGCCGCCGGCGCGGGGGTCGAGGGGGGAGCCCGGCACGGCGAACACCTCGCGCCCCTGCTCGCCGGCAAGGCGTGCGGTGATCAGCGAGCCCGAGCGCTCGGCGGCCTCCACCACCACCACGCCCAGCGCCATGCCCGACACCAGCCGGTTGCGGCGCGGGAAATCGCGGGCCCGGGGCTCCCAGTTGACCGGCATTTCGGAAACGAGGGCGCCGGTCTCGGCCACCTTCGCGATCAGCCCGAGATTCTCCGGTGGATAGGGGCGGGAGAGGCCGCCGGCGAACACGCCCACCGTGCCGCCGTCGAGGCTCGCCTCGTGGGCGGCAGCATCAATGCCGCGCGCAAGGCCGGAGACCACCACCCAGCCGGCGCCGGCCAGATCGCGCGCCAGCCGCGCGGCGAAGGACCGGCCGGCCGCCGATGCGTTGCGGGCGCCGACAATGGCCACCATGGGCCGCCGCAGCACCTCGCCCCGCCCCTGGATGCAGATCAGCGGCGGGGCGTCATCCAGCTGGCGCAGGGCGACGGGATAATCGGCCTCTCCGGTGGCCACGAGCCGGGCACCCAGGCGGGCGAGGGCGGCGACCTCGGCCTCGGCTTCATCGAGGGTGGGGGTGCGGGGCGGCAGCAGCCGCCCGCCCCGGCGGGCGAGGGTGGGCAGGGCCTCCAGCGCGGCTGCGGCGCCGCCGAACTGGTTGATGAGGGCGCGGAAGGTGCGCGGCCCCACATTCTCGGTGCGGATGAGGCGCAGCCAGTCGAGCCGCTGGGCCGGCGAGAGCAGTTCGCCCGGGCCGGGGCCTGCGCCCGACGCCTTGCCTCGTGCCATGCGGCGTCCTACCCCTTCGCGCCGATCTTGCCCTCGCTCCCGTCGAGGAGGCGGCGGATGTTGGCGTGGTGCTTGATCCACAGCAGGATGGCGAGGAGCGCCAGCAGCAGCGCCAGCCGGTCGTTGACGAGGGCCGCGGCCGCCGCGACGGTCGCCACCGAGGCGGTGAGCGCCGACAGGGACGAGTAGCGGGTGAGATAGGCCGTTGCCAGCCACACCAGCGCGAACACCAGCGCCACCGGCCAGGCGAGGCCCAGCGTGACTCCCAGGAAGGTGGCGACGCCCTTGCCACCCTGGAAGCGCAGCCACACCGGCGCGATGTGGCCGATAAAGGCGCCGAAGGCCGCGGCCATCGCGGCTGGCGCGCCAAGGAAATGGCCGGCGATCAGCACGGCCACGGTGCCCTTGAGGGCATCGAGCAGCAGCGTCGCGGCGGCGAGGTCCTTGCGGCCGGTGCGCAGCACGTTGGTGGCGCCGATATTGCCGGAGCCGATGGAGCGGATGTCGCGGGTGCCGGCAATGCGGGTGAGCAGGAGCCCGAACGGGATCGAGCCCAGCAGGTAGCCCAGCGCCAGCGCCATGAGCAGCACCGGGGCGGACGACGGGGCATCAGGCATGGGGACCTCGGAAGCGGACGGGAACGCGGGTACCGGTTCGCGTGGCGAAGACGCGTCGCAATCGGATCGTCGCCCATGGGGAGGCGATGGGCGGGCGTGGGTGCATCAAACGTATTCGTACACGGTCGCACCGGCAACGATGGTGCGCTGCACCCGCCCGTCGAGCCGGGCTTCGTCGAACGGCGTGTTGCGGCAGCGCGACTTGAGCATGGAGGGATCCAGCACGTAGGGCATGCCGGGGTCGAACACGATCACGTCCGCCGGAGCGCCGGGGCGCAGCGTGCCGGCATCGAGGCCGAGGATCTCCGCCGGGCGGGTGGAGAGGGCGGCCAGCAGGTTCACGAGGTCCACCTGGTCCGTATGCACCATGCGCAGCGCCGCCGAGAGCAGGGTTTCCAAGCCGATGGCGCCGGGCTCCGCCTCGGAGAAGGGCAGGCGCTTGCCTTCCACGTCCTGCGGCAGATGGTCGGAGACCACCACGTCGATGAGGCCCGAGGAGATGGCGCGGATCAGCGCCTGCCGGTCCTCCTCCGCGCGCAGCGGCGGGGCGAGCCGGAAATAGGTGCGGTAGGCGCCGATGTCGAGCTCGTTGAAGGAGAGATGGTTGATGGTGGCGGAGGCCGTCACCGGCAATCCGGCCTCCTTCGCGCGCTCCAGCACGGCCAGCGACTCGGCGCAGGTGAGCGCCGCCGCGTGGTAGCGCCCGCGCGCACCGGCGACGAGGCGCACGTCGCGCTCCAGCACGATGGTCTCGGCCGCCTTGGGGTTGCCGGAGAGGCCGAGGCGGGCGGCGAACGCGCCCTCGTTCATGGCCCCCTGCGACATGCTCGCATCCTCGGTGTGATGCACCAGGAGCGCGTCGAAGTCGCGGGCATAGGTGAGGGCGCGGCGCAGCACCTGCGCGCTTGCCACCGAGCGGTAGCCGTCGGTGAAGGCGACGGCGCCGGCGGCCTGCAGCAGGCCGATCTCGGTCATCTCCTCGCCCCTGAGGCCCTTGGTGATGGCCGCCATGGGGTGCACCCGCACCACAGCCGTGTCCCGCGCGCGGCGCAGGATGAAGTCCACGATGGCGGGATCGTCCACCGCCGGGTCGGTGGTGGGCTGGCAGATGATGGTGGTGACGCCGCCGGCCGCCGCCGCGTGGCTGGCGGAGGCCAGCGTCTCGCGATGCTCGGCGCCGGGCTCGCCCACGAAGGCGCGCATGTCCACGAGGCCGGGCGCCACCACGGCGCCCTTGCAGTCCACCACCTCGGCGCCCTCTGGCACGCCCGCGGCGGCGATGCCGAAGCCGGCATCCTTGATGACGCCGTCGGCGAGATAGACATCGCCGTGGAAGTCCGAGCCGTGCGAGGGGTCGATGACCCGCGCATTGACGAGCAGCAGCGGGCGCGGATCGCGGAAGGCGGGACGGCCGTTACGCATTGGGCAGCTTCCGGGCGAGGGTGTCGAGCACGGCCATGCGCACGGCGACGCCCATCTCCACCTGTTCGCGGATGAGGGAGCGCGGGCCGTCCGCCACCGCCGAATCGATCTCCACGCCCCGGTTCATGGGGCCGGGATGCATCACCAGCGCATCGGGAGCGGCGCGGCGGAGTTTGGCCTCGTCGAGGCCGAAATAGTGGAAATATTCCTTCACCGACGGGATGAAGGAGCCGGCCATGCGCTCGCGCTGGAGGCGCAGCATCATCACGATGTCGGCGCCGTCGAGGCCTGCCTCCATGGTGCGGAACACCTCGACGCCGAGGCTCTCGATGCCGGACGGCAGCAGGGTGGAGGGCGCCACCACCCGCACCTTCGCGCCGAGGGTGTGGAGCAGGATGATGTTGGAGCGCGCCACCCGCGAATGCAGCACATCCCCGCAGATGGCCACCGTGAGCCCCTGGATCCGGCCCTTGTTGCGGCGGATGGTGAGGGCGTCCAGCAGCGCCTGCGTGGGGTGCTCGTGGGCGCCGTCGCCTGCATTCACGACGCAGCAGTCCACCTTGCGCGCCAGAAGGGCCACCGCGCCGGACGCATGGTGCCGCACCACCAGGATGTCGGGGTGCATGGCATTGAGCGTGATGGCGGTATCCACCAGCGTCTCGCCCTTCTTCACGGAGGACGAGCCGACGGACATGTTCATCACGTCCGCCCCGAGCCGCTTTCCGGCGATCTCGAAGGAGGACTGGGTGCGGGTCGATGCCTCGAAGAACAGGTTGATCTGGGTGCGGCCGCGAAGCGTGGTGCGCTTCTTCTCGACCTGCCGGTTAAGTTCGACGAACTCCTCGGCAAGGTCGAGCAGACCCGTGATCTCGCTGGCAATGAGGCCTTCGATGCCGAGAAGGTCCCGGCCGGAGAGGGTGAAGGCGGAGGCGGCATGCATGGCAGGCGGCAGGCATAGACGCACGCGGCCCGCCGGGCAAGGGAAGCGGTGCGGGAGCGGCAAGCTTTTGGTCGGAGAAGGCGCCGGCCTGTGCCTGCCGGAGGGCGGCGGCGCGGCGCGGGAGCTTCAGGAATCGTTCATCATTCGTGCACAAGTCTCCCCGGAAACACCCGCGCTGCGCCACACTTTGGCACGAAGTTTCTTCGAGCCTGAAAGGGGACCGGAACTGCCGGTTTCAGAGTTTGTGCATCCCGGGCCCATGGCCCGCGACGTTTGGGAGTGGGTCTCATGTCATCTCTCCTCCGGGCGAAGCTCGTGGCGCTGGCCGTGGCGGCCGCCGCTGCCACAGGCGGGGTATCGACGGGTCATGCCGCTGCCATCGGCACCGGCGCGCTCGCGCTCGCGCCGGACCAGGCCGCCTCCGTCACCGATGTCGGATACTGGCATCGCGGCCGGTATTATGGCGGGCCCTATCGCGGCCCTTACCGGGGCGGCTGCTGGAATTGCGGCGGCGGCAACGGTGCGGCGGTGGGCGCGGGCGTCGCCCTTGGCATTCTCGGCGCGGCGGCCATCGCCGGCGCCGCCTCCGCCGCGCCGCCCCCGCCGGTGGTCTATTATGAAGAACCGCCGCCGGTCTATTACGAGCCCGCGCCCCGCGTGTACCTGGAGCCGGCCCCGCAGCCGCGCAGCTGCTGGGTCACCACCGGCCCGGGCGGCGCCGGCTACTGGTCGCCCTGCTGATCGGGTAGGGCCGGATAGGTCAGGATTCGGAAGGGCGGCTTCGGAAGGGCGGTTTGGGCCGCCCTTCCTGCGTTCGGGACCCGAGGTTCAGGCGAGGAGCTTGGCCACCGCCACCACCACAGGCAGCGTGAACGCCGCGGCGACGATCTGGAGGGTGAGGATTTCCGCCAGCAGCGGCGCGTCGCCGCCCATCTGGCGGGCGAGCACATAGCCGTTGGGCGCCGACGGGACGGCGGCGGTGATGGCCACGACGATCAGCTCGGTGCCCGAAAGGCCGAAGGCCAGCGCCAGCAGGAGCGCGATGGCCGGCTTCACCAGCAGCTTCAGGCCGAGGCTGGCGAGGACGATGGGGCGCGGCCGTGCCAGCCGGTCCAGCACCAGCCCGCCGCCCACCACCAGCAGTCCGAGGGCGAGGGAGGCGCGGCCGAGGATGTCGCCGAACTCCAGCAGCACACCGGGTACCGGGAAATGGGTCGCGTTCAGCGCCGCCCCGGCCGCGCAGGCCCAGATGTAGGGATTGCGCGCCAGTTGCTCGGCCACATAGGCGAAGGTGGGCGGATGGCGGCCCGAGAAGCTGGCCAGCACCAGCACCGAGATCACGTTCACCACCGGGATCATGGCCACCAGAGCGAGCGCCGCGATGGTGATGCCGGCCGCGCCGTAGAGCCCGCCGGCCACGGCCAGCACGATATAGGTGTTCCAGCGCACGGCGCCCTGGAACAGGGAGGTGAAGGCCGGACCGTCCGCCGCCAGCGCCGCGATCAGGGGCCGGTGGACGAGGAGGATCAGGCCCGAGAGCGCCACCACCGAGCCGATGAGCGCCCCGCCGACCGCCAGAACGTTCACCTTGCTGAGATCGGCCTTCACCGCCGAGACCATCAGCAGGGCCGGGAACAGCACGAAATAGGTGAGTTTTTCCAGCGCCGCCCAATGGGCGGCATCCTTCAGCAGGATCCGGCGCAGCACGGCGCCCAGCGCGATGATGAGGAAGACGGGTGCGAGCGCGCTGAAGATGAGATCCATGGGCCGACGCATAGCGCGCCTGCCGTCCGGCGGCAGGCAATTGGTTCCTCCCAAGGGGCGCGTGGCCCGCCGGGGTCCCCACCTTTAGAGCGTTTTCGAGCGGAGTGGAAACCGGTTCGCGTGAAGAAAACCCGTCTGCACAATGAGATGGAAGCGTTTCCCCGATTCCGTGAAGGTGGAAACGCTCAGGAGCATCTTGCGGCCCCGTGGATGCCCGTCCGGCGGAAAATGCGTCGGAACAGACCCCTGTTCTGATGGCCGGTCAGTGGCCGTCCCAAAGCGGGACAGGCCGGCGCCCCTTGCCGGAACGGCCGGGAAACAGGTGGGGATCGAATCAGTCGTCCGGTCCGGTTTCGCCTTCGTTCCCGGCCGGGCGCGGCGCATGGCGGGACAGGAAGCCCAGCGCCCCTTCCAGGATGAAGGCGGCGGCATGCTGGTCCACCACGGCGGCGCGGCGGGCGCGGCTGACATCGGCGGAGATCAGGGCGCGCTCCACCGCCGCGGTGGACAGGCGCTCGTCCCAGAGCGCGATGGGCAGCGGCGTGAGGCGGGCGAGGTTGCGGGCGAAGGCCCGGCTCGCCTGTGCGCGGGGGCCTTCGGAGGCGTCCATGTTCAGCGGCAGGCCGAGCACGAAGCCCACCGCCCGCCGCTCGGCCACCAGCTGGAGCAGGCGCTGGGCATCGGCGGTGAACTTGGTGCGCTTCACCGTTTCCACCACAGTCGCCACCCGGCGATCCGGATCACAGGAGGCGACGCCGATGGTCTTGGTGCCGAGATCGAGCCCGAGCAGCGCGCCGCGTGGCGGTAGCAGCGGCGCGATGTCGGCCAGCGGACCGATGGGGGCGGGGGAGGAGGGGTGCGTCATTGCGTATGGCTAGAGCATTTTCGGGCGGGGGTGAAATCGCGGCGTGCACAGTTGGTACGAGAGGAGGACGGCCCGTTGTCCGACTGCTCGAAAAGAGAACGCGTCGTCCGATCGGCGCGTGATCTCGCATCGTCGGGTGCCGCTTGCCTTGATCTGGCTGCGACCCTCGGGTTGGCAGTGGCTTGCAGTGGACGATGAAGGTTTGGTATTTTCGTTTTGTTCTCAGGGTAAATGCAATGTCGCACACGAAATCCATCTCCCTCGGCGATCATCAGGCTGCTTTCGTGGATCGCCAGGTTGCGGCCGGGCGCTTCAGTTCGGCGAGTGATGTGGTGCGCGTGGCCTCAGAGCTTCTGGAAGAACAGGAGGGCAAGCTCGACCGCCTGAGGACGGCTCTCTCGGAGGGCGAGGCCAGTGGGGCGGGTGAGCCATTCGATATCGCCTCCTTTCTGGCGGAAAAACGCTCCTCCCAGCCCTGAGTGATCGAGGTGACGGACGTTCGACTCACGCTGACGCCGAAGGCACGTGAGGATCTGGATGGCATTTGGCGGTATTCGACCGACCGATGGGCGTCACCAAGGCCGAAGCTTATGTGCGGCTGATCGCTGAAGCGCTTGACATGCTCGCGCGTGACCTCCGCGGCGGCATGCGCGCCGACCATGTCCGACCGGGCTATTTCCGCCACCTGATCGGCTCACACGTCGTTTTCTACAGATTCCCGCACGACGGGGTTCTGGAGGTCGTGCGTATTCTGCACCAGCGCATGGATGTGGCGCGTCATCTTCAGCGGGTGATTCAAGCCCCCGACGTTTGGCCGCCGCCGGCATTGTCCGGCAAGCGAACCATGTTCCAGGCCTTCCGACAGGGACGGTGCGATCTGTAGGGGGCTTTCCCCGCCCACCTTCCGCCGCAAACCCTTCCACCGCGGCATACCCCTTGCTATAGCGGCGGGCAGCTTTTGGGAGCGTATCATGTCCGTCGATCAGGCGACCGTCCGCCGGGTGGCCCATCTTGCGCGCATCTCGGTGCGCGAGGACGAACTCGGCCATCTTCAGAACGAGCTCAACGCCATCCTCGAATTCGTCGAGCAACTGGCCGACCTCGACGTCTCCGGCGTCGAGCCCTTGACCAGCGTGGTGCCCGTGGAACTGCCCATGCGCGAGGATGTGGTCACCGACGGCCACTGCCCCGAAAAAGTGCTCGCCAATGCCCCCGATGCCGAGGGTGGCTTCTTTACCGTGCCGAAGGTGGTGGAATGACGAAGCTCACACAGCTCACCCTCACCCAGGCCCGCGAGGGCCTCGCCCAGGGCGAGTTCACATCGGTCGAGCTGACGCAGGCCTATCTGAAGGCCATGGAGCAGGCCCGTTCCCTCAACGCCTATGTGCTGGAGACGCCCGAGATCGCCCTGGATATGGCGAAGGAGAGCGACCGGCGCATCGCCGCCGGCGAGACCGGTCCGCTGGAGGGCATCCCCCTCGGCATCAAGGACATGTTCGCCACCGAGGGCGTGCGCACCACGGCCTGCTCGAAGATTCTCGACAATTTCGTGCCGCAGTACGAATCCACCGTCACCTCCCACCTGTGGCGCGACGGCGCGGTGCTGCTGGGCAAGCTCAACAATGACGAGTTCGCCATGGGCTCGTCCAACGAGACCTCGGCGTTCGGCCCCGTCATCTCGCCGTGGCGGCGCGACAATGACGAGACCGCGATGGTGCCCGGCGGCTCCTCCGGCGGCTCGGCGGCGGCGGTGGCGGCCTTTCTGTGCGCGGGCGCGACCGGCACCGACACCGGCGGCTCCATCCGCCAGCCGGCGGCCTTTACCGGCACGGTGGGCATCAAGCCCACCTACGGGCGCTGCTCGCGCTGGGGCATCGTGGCCTTCGCCTCGTCCCTCGACCAGGCCGGCCCGTTCGCCCGCACGGTGAACGACGCGGCGGTGCTGCTGAAATCCATGGCGGGCTACGACCCCAAGGATTCCACCTGCGTCAACCGGCCCGTGCCGGACTATGAGGAGGCGGTGGGCGCCTCCATCAAGGGCAAGAAGATCGGCATTCCGCGCGAATACCGCATGGACGGCATGGCCGACGAGATCGACACCCTCTGGCGCGAGGGCGCCCGCATGCTCAAGGACGCGGGCGCGGAGATCGTGGACATCTCGCTGCCCCACACCCAGTACGCGCTGCCGGCCTATTACATCGTGGCGCCGGCGGAGGCCTCCTCCAACCTCGCCCGCTATGACGGCGTGCGCTATGGCGAGCGGGTGCCGGGCAAGGACGTGGTGGAGATGTACGAGAACACCCGCGCCGCCGGCTTCGGCCCGGAGGTGCGCCGCCGCATCATGATCGGCACCTATGTGCTCTCGGCCGGCTATTACGATGCCTATTACCTGCGCGCGCAGAAGGTGCGCAGCCTGATCAAGCGCGATTTCGACACCGTGTTCGCCCAGGGCGTGGATGCCGTTCTGACCCCGGCCACGCCCTCGCCCGCCTTCGGCATCGGCGAGAAGCTGAAGGCCGATCCGGTGGAGATGTACCTCAACGACGTGTTCACCGTGACCGTGAACATGGCGGGCCTGCCCGGCATTTCCGTCCCCGCCGGCCTTTCGGCGGACGGGCTGCCCCTCGGCCTCCAGCTCATCGGCCGCCCGTTCGAGGAGGAGACCCTGTTCTCCCTCGCCGAGGTGATCGAGGAGGCCGCCGGCCGTTTCCCCGTGGACAAGATGTGGTGGCGCGGCTGAGGTCAGCCGGTTTCGACAGAGGCGCCCGCGCTTCGGTGCGGGTGCCTATCCGAGGCGCTTCCGGATGGAGCGGCTCAGGCGGCGGACGGTGCCGTCCCATTCCGCCTTGAGGGTGGTGTGGCCGCCGCGCAGCGCCCGCCAGCGCCCCACCAGGGACTTGGACAGGAACTTCGCAAGGCCGCTCTCCGCCGCCTGCCGGGAGGTCGCGCCACCCGCCTCAAGACGGCTCAGGGAGGCGATGACCGTATCTACGGCCGAGGCCGCCTTGTCATAGGGGCGGATGGCGGCGAGGGCATCATAACGCCGTGGCCCGCCGAGCCGCTCGAACGGCCGCTGCTGCGTGTCGTCCGGGCCGGTCGCGCCCAAGTAGCAGGCGGTGATAGCATCCAGGCTTTCGAGCCTCAGGCCGGGGCTCGACCGCAGCAGCGCCATGGCGCTCATGGGACCCAGCGCCGTGGTGGCGGGATCGTAATCTGGCCGGGTGCGCCAGCGGCAATAGGCCACCAGCGTCTTCGAGACGATCTGGTCGTGGCTGCGCACCGGGAAATGGGCGAGGGCGACCGACTGCAACTGGTGCACCACCACCTTGCGCCGGAAGCAGAAGGCGGCGTGGTTGCCATCCTCGATCTTGAGTTCCGCATTCGCCGCGACGCTCGCCGGCAGCATCACCTTGGCGCTGAAGCCGGTGAGCTTCTGGGTGCGGTCCGAGACGAAGCTGAAGGGATCGGGGATCTGGTCGAGCGGGCGGGGCAGGTAGTTCCACATGCGCAGCCCGCCGGCCTGGGCTTCGGGCAGGCTGGAGAGTTCCGCTTCGAGGGTGGAGCGGTCCGGCGTGGTGAGAAACTCGTCGCCGTCCAGCAGGAAGGCGAAATCCCACCGCTCCACCCCATAGGCACGCGCAAGCAGGCCCTTGGTGCGCGCGGCCTGGAAATAGGCGGCCTCCTGCGGGCCGTCGAACACGCTCACCGCCAGCCCCTCCGCCGCGAGGGCGTCGAGGATGGCGCGGGTGCCGTCCCGGCTCTGGTCGTCCTCGATGAAGAGGTGGTCAACCACCGCCAGCGTGTGCCGCACGAACGCCTCGATCACGTCCGCCTCGTCGCGGACGATGGCGACGGCGGCAAGCCGCAGGCTCTTCGGCGCGGGGGGGAGGAGGCGAGGGGACGCCGGATGTTGACACGGTCATGAATGGGAGTGAGATGGGGTCTCGTTTGCGCCTGCTATAGCACCGGCCGCGCGGCGAGGCGAGGCGGCAAAGCACGGCCAAGAGCGCGATCCGAACAAATTGCGATGCAAGCAGATCGGCGCGTGCTCTGGCGTTGCGCGCACTCCCCGTTGGGGAGTAGTGAGTTAAGAGAAACGCTCGTCGAAACGCTGATCGCCTGCGCGCCGACGCGGCGGCTAGTCCCGGGACCTTTCATGACCGTACATGTTCGCCCTACCGAACCTAAGAAGCTCATTTCCGGCGCCACCGGCGACTGGGAGGTGGTGATCGGCATGGAGGTGCATGCCCAGGTCGCCTCCAATGCGAAGCTGTTCTCCGGCGCCTCCACCGCCTTCGGCGGCCCGCCCAACGACCATGTCTCGCTGGTGGATGCGGCCATGCCCGGCATGCTGCCCGTCATCAACCAGGAGTGCGTCGCCCAGGCGGTGCGCACCGGCCTTGGCCTGAAGGCGCAGATCAACCTCATCTCGGTGTTCGACCGGAAGAACTATTTCTATCCGGACCTGCCGCAGGGCTACCAGATCAGCCAGTACAAGCAGCCGGTGGTGGGCGAGGGCGAGGTGATCGTCGACCTGCCCGACGGCGAGAGCTTCACCGTAGGCATCGAGCGCCTGCATCTGGAGCAGGACGCCGGCAAGTCCATCCACGACCTGTCGCCCACCCAGTCCTTTGTGGACCTCAACCGCTCCGGCGTGGCGCTGATGGAGATCGTCTCCCACCCCGATTTACGCTCGGCGGAGGAGGCGAAGGCCTATGTGACCAAGCTGCGCACCATCCTGCGCTATCTCGGCACCTGCGACGGCGACATGGAGAAGGGCAATTTGCGCGCCGACGTGAACGTCTCCGTGCGCCGCCCCGGCGCGCCCTTCGGCACCCGCTGCGAGATCAAGAACGTCAACTCCATCCGCTTCATCGGCCAGGCGGTGGAGGCGGAGGCCCGCCGCCAGATCGAGATCCTGGAGGATGGCGGCACCATCTCCCAGGAGACGCGCCTGTTCGACCCCACCAAGGGCGAGACGCGCTCCATGCGCTCGAAGGAAGAGGCGCACGACTACCGCTACTTCCCCGATCCGGACCTGCTGCCGCTGGTGCTGAAGCCCGAATGGGTGGAGGACCTCAAGGGACACCTGCCCGAACTGCCAGACGAGAAGAAGGCCCGCTTCATCGCCGACTATGGTCTCTCGCCCTATGACGCCGGCGTGCTGGTGGCCGAGCGCGAGACCGCCGCCTATTTCGAGGAAGTGGCGGAAGGCGGCGGCGTCAAGCGCGACGGCAAGGCGGCGGCGAACTTCGTCATCAACGAGCTGTTCGGCCGCCTCAACAAGGAAGGGCGCGACATCACCTCGTCGCCGGTCACCCCGCACCAGATCGGGGCCATCCTCGATCTGATCGCGGAGGGCACCATCTCCTCCAAGATCGCCAAGGACCTGTTCGAGATCGTCTTCACCGAGGGCGGCGACCCGCGCGTGGTGGTGGAAGCCCGGGGCATGAAGCAGGTGACCGACCTCGGCGCCATCGAGAAGGTGGTGGACGAGATCATTGCCAAGAACCCGGACAAGGTGGCCCAGGTGCAGGCCAAGCCCACCATGCTGGGCTGGTTCGTGGGCCAGGCCATGAAGGCCTCCGGCGGCAAGGCCAACCCGCAGGCGCTCAACGACATCCTGAAGGCGAAGCTCGGGATCTGAGCCCCCTCCTTCCTGGTTTTCCGCATTCTCCGCAATGCCCGGCCCTGCGCCGGGCATTGTCGTTTTTAGTCTCTTGCCGCGACCGGGCACGCCGTCGCCCCGCCTCACTCCGCTGCGGCGGCGCGGGCCAGCGGCCGCTCGATCTCCCGCACCAGGCTGTCGCGGGAGATGTCGGAGATGGCGCGGGCGCCGGTGAGGGTCATGGCCACCCGCATCTCCTTGGCGATGATGTCGAGCAGGTTCTCCACCCCCGCGCCGCCCGCCGCCGCCAGCGCATAGACGAAGGCGCGGCCGAGCAGCACGCCGTCGGCGCCCTGCGCCAGCATCCGCACCACGTCGAGCCCCGAGCGGATGCCGGAATCGGCGAGAAGCGTCATCTCGCCCTTCACCGCATCGGCGATGGGCGGCAGGGCGCGGGCGGAGGACAGCACGCCGTCGAGCTGGCGCCCGCCATGGTTCGACACGATGATGCCGTCGGCGCCGAAGCGCACCGCGTCGCGGGCATCCTCCGGGTCAAGGATGCCCTTGATGACCATGGGACCTTTCCAGAACTCGCGGATCCATTCCAGGTCCTTCCAGCCGATGGACGGATCGAAATTGGCGCCGAGCCAGCCGACATAGTCCTCGAGCGTGGTCTTCTCCTTGCGATAGGCGGAGACGTTGCCGAGATCGTGCGGGGTGCCCATCAGACCCACGTCATAGGCCCAGAACGGGTGCAATACGGCCTGCACCATGCGCCGGAACGCGGCATTGGGGCCGGACATTCCGGAATGGGCATCGCGATAGCGCGCGCCGGGCACCGGCATGTCCACGGTGAAGACCAGGGTGCGGATGCCCGCTGCCCAGGCGCGCTCCAGCGCGTTCTGCATGAAGCCGCGGTCCTTCAGCACGTAGAGCTGGAACCAGATGGGCTTGGCGACCTGGCTCTGCACTTCCTCGATGGGGCAGACCGAGACGGTGGAAAGGGTGAAGGGGATGCCCTTCCTGGTCGCGGCCTGCGCGGCCTGCACCTCGCCGCGCCGGGCAAACATGCCGGTGAGGCCCACCGGGGCGAGGCCCACGGGCATGGAGAGGGGCTGGTCGAACAGGCTGGCCGAAAGATCCACCTCGCCCACGCTCTTCAGAACGCGCTGGCGCAGGGCGAGGTCGGACAGGTCCTCCACGTTCCGGCGCAGGGTGGCTTCGGCATAGGCGCCGCCGTCGATATAGTGGAACAGGAAGGGCGGCAGGCGGCGGCGGGCCGCCTCGCGATAGTCCGAGGACGACGAGATGATCATGATCTTGCTTCCTTCTCTGTCGCCGCCCGGGAAAGGGCGCGCACCGAGCGTCGCTCGCGCGCCGCGGCATCTTCGATGAGCCGCAGGCTGTCCTCCACGAAATCGAGATGCCGGCGGGTGGCGTCGCGCGCATCGTCGGCGCGGCCTTCCATGATCGCCTCGAAGATGAGGCGATGCTGCTCCTCCAGCGCGTGCGCGGTGCGCGGCAGGCGGTAGAGCTTGTCGAGGCTGGTGGAAATGGAGTGCTGCAGCAGGTCGAACAGGCCCGCCATCACCTGGCGCAGGACCGCATTGTGGGAGGCTTGCGCCACCGCCATGTGGAAGGCGGCATCGGCGCGGGCCTGCGTCGCCGCGTCGGCGCCCTCGGCGGCGCGGATACCCGCATGAGCCGCCGCCAGCCGCGTCCTGTCCTCCTCGCCGGCCCGCAGCGCCGCATGCCAGGCCGCATCGCCGTCTAGCGACCTGCGGATCTCCATGACGTCCTGCCAGTAGCCCGGTTCCAGGCGGGCGAGGGGCGAAAGGGGGGAGAATGCCTTGTCCAGCGAGACGGCGGCGAGGGGTTCGGCCACGAAGGTGCCGCCACCCCGGCGCACGGTGAGGATGCCGCGGCTCACCAGACGCTGGATGGCTTCGCGCAGCCGGGAGCGCGATACCCCTAGGTCGGCGGCGAGCTTGCGCTCCGGCGGCAGCCGCGCGCCGGCCTGAAGTCCGCCTTCGACGATCAAGGCCTCGATCTCGTCCGACAGCTTTCTCACCCGGCCCTCCACGTCGGGAAAGCAGGCGGCACCGTCGCCGCCGCCCGGCCTGCGCAAATTGGTCAGACCAAAATCGCACAGCATTGTTCAGTCATGTCATTTGATCGCTCAGATAACTGAAGACACGAATTAGTCAAATGGCAAATTGGTCAGACCACATTTGCCGGCCGGCTTCATCGCTGGTGTTGCGGTTGCCGGCTGCGGATCGCATCTGGAAGAGTGGCGCTGCTTCGGCCGGTACGCGCGAGGGAAGGCGTGGAGGGAACTGACGATCAGCGCGCGGCTCCGCTGACCGCGCAGGAAGCGCCAGCGGGAAGAGCCTGCCGGCAAGCTGGGGGAAGGGGAGATTGTGCCGCTCAGGGAGCCACGACCGCTGAGGCCCGCCGCCAGACGCTGTTATGGCGGATATGATGTCCTGCGCATTTCGTTGCGCGGGTGCGGACAGGATCCCAAAAGCAAAAAGGCCGCGCTACGGGCGGCCTTTTGCAGATCTGGATATTCAAGACTGATTTTGGTTGCGGGGGCACGCAACCATCTCAAATTGCTATTTCGAGCCGCAGCATAGATATCCGCTCCGAGGTCGAGGGTGAGGGTTCAATTCCCCCTGATTTCGAGAAGCCCTGCGTTCCCAGTGACAAGCTAATTATAAAATGCGCTTGAACGCATATGCGCATTAAAGTAAAAGAAGCGTATGCAGTCCGCCCTCACCCTTCTGTCGGCCCTGGCCGAACCCACCCGCCTCGCGGCGGTCCACCTCCTGTGGGATGGGCACGAGCATTGCGTCTGCGAACTCGTGCGCGTCCTCGGCGTCACCCAATCCCGCATGTCGCGTCATATGGCGGTGCTCAAGCAGGCTGGCGTCGTGGTGGATCGGCGGGACGCCCAATGGGTGCGCTACCGTCGCAATCCCGAACTGCCGGCCGAGCAGGCAACCATCATCAATGCTGTCCTCACCACCCTGGACGCTTCATCGAACAGGAGAGCCGCATGAGCGCCGACCTGTCATTGACCGGGCGCAAGCCACCGAGGGATGCATCGTCACTGACCTGGGCGGCGGTGACGGCCGCGGCGATCGCCCTCTGGTTCGTGGTCTATGCCCAGCTCGCGCCGTTCTCCCAATGGCTAGTGGCCCGCCTGCCGGTGGAGCAAGGCAGCCATCTCGCTGAAGCGGTCGCGTTCTTCATCTACGACACGCCCAAGGTGCTGATGCTGCTGACGCTGGTGGTCTTCGCCATGGGCGTGGTGCGCAGCTTCTTCTCCGCCGAGCGCACCCGCGCCCTGCTCGCTGGAAAACGCGAGGGGCTCGGCAACATTGCGGCCGCCGGCCTCGGCATCGTCACGCCCTTCTGCTCCTGCTCGGCGGTGCCGCTGTTCGTCGGCTTCGTCTCCGCCGGGGTGCCCCTGGGCGTCACCTTCTCCTTCCTCATCGCCGCGCCCATGGTCAACGAGGTGGCGCTGGGCCTCCTGTTCGCGCTGGTCGGCTGGAAGGTGGCGCTCACCTATCTGGCATTCGGCCTCTCCATCGCCATTATCGCCGGCTGGGTCATCGGACGCCTGCACCTGGAGGGCTGGCTGGAAGACTGGGTGCGCAACGTGCGTGCCAGTCCGGTCGAGCTGCCGCCAAACGGTATGACGCTGGTGGATCGCATCAGGGCCGGCCTCGACGCGGTGCGCGACATCGTCGGCAAGGTCTGGATGTGGATCATCGCCGGCATCGCAGCGGGCGCCTTCATCCACGGCTATGTGCCGGAAGATCTCCTCGCCTCCATCATGGGGCGGGATGCGTGGTGGTCGGTTCCGGCTGCGGTGCTGCTGGGCATTCCCATGTATTCCAATGCCGCGGGCATCATCCCGGTGGTCGAGGCCCTGCTGGCGAAGGGGGCAGCGCTGGGCACCGTGCTCGCCTTCATGATGGCGGTCATCGCCCTGTCGCTGCCGGAAATGATCATCCTGCGCAAAGTCCTAAGCCTCAAGCTGATTGCCGTGTTTGTGGGCGTGGTCGGCATCGGCATCCTCGCCGTGGGCTTCCTGTTCAACGCGCTGTTTTCTTAAAACAAGAAAGGCAAAAGCCATGAAAGACGTGAAGGTGCTGGGCCCCGGCTGCTCTCGCTGCGAGGCAACGGCGCAGATGGTGCGGGATGAGGCGGCCAAGCTCGGGCTCGACGTCACGGTGGAAAAGGTCACCGACTATGCGGTGATCGCCGGATACGGCATCGCCTCGACGCCGGGCATCGTCATCGACGGCAAGGTGGTGCACGCCGGCGGCCTGCCGAAGCCGGACGATCTCGCCCGCTTGCTCGCGGCGTGAGCGCCGCCATGCTGGAATACAAGGTTCACGCGTCGCGCATCGACGTACACGGCAGCCTCGCCCGCACCAAAGAGGCCGAGATCACCCTCGACACCGACATTGGCGGGCGCGCCGATGCTTTCAACCCGGCGGAACTGTTCCTTGCCGCCATCGCGGCCTGCATGATCAAGGGCATCGAGCGGGTGACCCCGATGCTGAATTTCGAGCTGCGCGGGGTGGATGTCACGCTCCACGCCGTTCGGCAGGACGCGCCGCCGAAGATCATCTCGGTGGATTACGAGCTGATCATCGATACGGACGAGACGGAGCAGCGCCTGGCTTTGCTCCACACCAACGTCCGCAAGTACGGCACGATTTCGAACACCGTGGCGGAAGCGACCCGATTGGACGGGACGATCCGAAGGAAGGCATGAGGCGCATCAAGGCGCTGCGCGCACCCGCGCGAATGCGATCTGTCGTTATCCATGAAAGGCCAAGTCCATGACGAAACGAGACGTGGTCATCTGCGCGCCGGTGCGCACGGCGATCGGCACTTATAATGGCGCTCTGAAGGCGGTCCCCGCGACCGAGCTGGGTGCGACAGTCGTGCGCGAGACGCTCCGTCGCTCGGGCCTCGATGCAGCCAAGCTGTCGAGCCTCATCATGGGCAATGTGGTCCAGGCCGGCAACAAGATGAACCCCGCCCGCCAGGCGGCCGTCCATGGCGGCGTACCGGTGGAGGTGCCGGCCATGACTGTGAACCGGGTCTGCGGCTCCGGCGCCCAGGCCGTTGCCTCGGTCGCCCAGGAGATCTGGCTGGGCTTCGCCGATGCGGCGATCGCCGGCGGCATGGAGAACATGGACGCCGCGCCCTACCTCATGAGCGGCGGGCGCTGGGGCTATCGCATGGGCGATGCGCAGATCTACGATTCCATGCTGCGCGACGGCTTGAACGACGCCTTCTCGGGCGAGCATTCCGGTTGGCACACCGAAGACCTCGTGACCAAATGTGGTGTCTCCCGCGAGGATCAGGACCGTTGGGCGGCGCGCTCGCAACAGCGCTTTTCCCAGGCGCAGGCCGCCGGAAAATTCGATGCCGAGATCGTCGGTGTCGAAATCAAGGGCCGCAAGGGGCCGGAGATCTTCGCTCGCGACGAGCACAATCGGCCGGACACCACGATCGAATCCCTCACCAAGCTGAAGCCGGCCTTCCGTAAGGACGGCACCATCACCGCCGGAAACGCGCCCGGTCTCAATACCGGCGCCGCGGCGATGATCCTCGCCGAACGCGATTTCGCCGCGGCGAACGGCCTTGAGCCGCTGGCGCGGGTCGTCGCCTTCGGCGTCGGCGCGGTGGAGCCAGGCATGTTCGGCATCGGTCCGGTACCAGCCGTGCGCCAGGCGCTGGGGCGTGCGGGCTGGACGATCGCGGAGGTCGAGCGGGTGGAAATCAACGAGGCCTTCGCGGCGATCGCCCTCGCCGTTACCCGCGAGCTCGGCCTTGCCGAAGAGGTCGTCAATGTTGAAGGCGGGGCCATCGCCCATGGCCATCCCATCGGCGCGAGCGGGGCGATCCTGACCACGCGGCTCATCCATTCGATGCGGCGCGACGGCCTCAAGCGTGGCATCGTTACCCTCTGCATCGGCGGCGGCCAGGGCATCGCGCTGGCGATCGAAACACTGGCCTGACAGGCAGGTCAGACGCCCGTGCGGGCTGCCGGCTTCGGCCGCGATCCCGCGCGGGTTCTTTGAAAGTGGCCCTCGCGCCGCCAATTGATTCCACGGCAGAAGAACAAGCCTCCTGGCGGGGGCACTGCGCAAATTGTCGTTTCTCACGCCGACACGGATGCCCGTTTGCCTTTCAGGCCATCCGCGTTATTCTTCGATTTAAGAAGAATTACAAAGCGGGAGGCCCTAGCAAATGGGCGCCGGTTCGCGCATCGACCGCAGGGCGGTCCTTGCTGCCGCTGCTTCCATGGTCGGCGCGACGCTCGTGCCCCTGTTGGCGCGCGCCTCGGCCGGCATCATCCGTTTTGGCCTGACCCCCGTCTTCCTGACCTCCGACCTCGAACTGCTCGGCCGGCTTCAGATTTACCTGCGGCGGGCCACCGGCTTACCGGTCGAACTCGTCAGCCGGCGGACCTATCAGGAGATCACCGCGCTGCTGGTCTCGGGTCAGCTCGATGCCGCGTGGATCTGCGGCTATCCGTTCGTCGCCCATCGTGACGCGCTCCAGCTGGTCGCGGTTCCGCTGTGGCGCGGGCAGCCGCTCTATCAGTCCTGCCTCATCGTCGACCGGGACCGTGACGCACGGGACTTCCAGGACCTCAAGGGCGATATCCACGCCTTCTCGGACCCCGATTCCAATTCCGGCTTCCTCGTCACCCGCGCGCTTCTCGCGGAGCACGGCCTGAAGCCCCCGTCCTTCTTCGCCCGCACCTTCTTCACCTACGGCCATCGCAACGTGATCCGTGCCGTGGCCTCGGGCCTCGCCCAATCCGGTTCCGTGGACGGCTACGTCCTGGACGTTATGCGGGAGATCGAGCCGGAGCTGACGTCGCGCGTCGCCATCCTGCGCCGGTCCGAATGGCTCGGCTTCCCGCCCATCGCTGCCCCGCGCCATCCGCCAGACCCGCAGGCGCTCGCCGCGCTGACGGAGGCGCTTGCGCGCATGAACGAGGACGAGGATGGCAAGGCGGTGCTCGCCATGCTGCGGCTCGATGGTTTCGCGCCGCAGGAGGCGAGCCTCTTCGACCCCATCGCCGCAAAGGCGGCGCTCGTCGCGGGCACCGGGTGACGCCCATGATCGCGCGCCTTGACCCCCGCCAGTGGCCCGTCACCCTCAAGGTGCCCCTAGCGGTTGCGGCGCTCATGGTGCTGGTGGGGCTTGCACTCTCCGAGCGCGTGCTGAGCCGGCTGGGGGAGACGCAGGAGCGCCAGTTGCGCGCCTTGGCGCAGACCTATCTGGACAGCCTCTCCTCCGCGGTCGCACCCGCGATCCTAAGAGACGATGTCTGGGAAGTTTATGACGCCATCATGCGGGCACAGGCCCTCAACAAGAGCCTGCATCCGTTGAGCGCCGTGATCACCGACGCGGAGGGCCTCGTGATCGCGGCGTCCGATCCCCGTCGCTTCCCCATTGGGGTGCGTCTCCCGTCCGATCTCGCTCCGCTCGCAACCGGCCGGGATTTCAGATTCGAGGCGGGCGCCAGATCCGCCACCGCGACGCGCGTGCTTTCCTATCCTGGACGCATCGTCGGAATCATCCACGCCACTTTCGACACCAGCCATCTGGCTTTGGAGCGGCGCGACGTCGTCCTCGCGCTCGCGGCCACGAACGGGATGGTCACGCTGCTGCTCGCCGTGGCCGGCTGGTTGCTCGTCGCCCGCATGATGGCGCCGGTGCGCACGCTCTCGCGCTATCTGGGCGCTGCGAGCGAAGGGCGGGCGACGCCCGTTCCCCCGGAGGCGGTCGCGCGCAACGGCGCTGAATTCGCCCGCCTGTTCCTAGCCTACAATGCGCTGGTCCGGTCCATGTACGAGCGGGAGGACCTAGCCCGACAATTGGCGGACGAGCATCGGCTCGGCAGCCTCGGGCGGCTCACCTCGGCGCTCGCCCACGAGATCAACAACCCGCTGGGCGGCCTTTTTAACGCGCTGGCGACGCTGAAGACCCATGGACACCATGCGGCGGTCCGAAAATCGTCCCTCGGCCTTCTCGAACGAGGCCTCGTCGGTATCCGCGACGTGGTGCGCACCACCCTCGCTTTGTATCGGCCGGAGCAGGCGCCGCGACCCCTCGCCATGGCCGATTTCGAGGACCTGCAGCTACTGATTGCCCCCGCGGCGCGCCGGAAGGGTGTCGATCTGAGGTTCTCCGGTCCCGTCGACGTGTTGCTTCCTCTGCCCAGCACCCCGGTGCGCCAGGCCGTGCTGAACCTGCTGCTGAATGCGGTTTCCGCCGCCCCGCCGGGAAGCGAAGTGGCGGTGGATGCGTCGCTCACGCCGACGGCCCTGCATGTAATCGTGTCGGATCGAGGCAGCGGCCTGCCCGAGCCTGCGGGGTGCCTTCTTGCGGCTGGCGGGGAAACGGGTGGCCCACCCTGGGGCGGCGGCCTCGGCTTGTGGACCACCCGGCGCATCCTGGACGACCTCGGTGCCTCGGCCGAGGTCGAGCGGCCTGAAACGGGGGGAACGCGGATCCGTCTTCTCTTCCCTTTCATCGCCCCAATGGAGCTCGCCCATGTCGCATGAGCCTCCCGTCATCGGCCTCGTGGAGGACGATCCCATCATGGGCGAGAGCCTCGCGCAGCGGCTCGGCCTGGAGGGAATGAGGGTGCATTGGTGGCGGACCGGCTGCGCAGCGGTGGCGGATATCCGGAAGATTCGCTTCGAGGCTATCGTATGCGACATCCGCCTTCCGGATCTCGATGGGGAGGCTGTGTTCCGGGAAGCGGCGCACGTGCCTCGGACGCCGCCTTTCCTGTTCGTGACCGGCCATGGCGACATCGACCAAGCGGTGCGCCTGATGCGGTCCGGCGCGGCGGACTACGTCACCAAGCCCTTCGAGATGGAGGACTTCCTGGCGCGGCTCACCGACTTGCTGATGCCGCATGGAACCACGGAAGGCGGCACGTTGGGCGTCTCACCCGCCATCCGGCAGGTGGAGGCTCTGTTGTGCAGGATGGCTCGCCTGTCCTCCAATCTGCTCATCACGGGGGAGACAGGGACAGGTAAGGATGTAGCCGCCCGCTTCATCCATGCGCAATCGCGGCACGCGACCGCGCCGTTTATCGCGGTCAACTGCGCCGCCATTCCCGCCGACTTGATGGAAAGCGAGCTGTTCGGCCACGAGCGAGGCGCGTTCACCGGTGCCGCGCAGCGCCATCTCGGCTATGTGGAGCGCGCCGGCGACGGCACGCTGTTTCTCGACGAGATCGGGGAATTGCGTCCGGAGTTGCAGGCAAAACTCCTGCGGCTGATCGAGAGCAAGACGTTTCAGAGGGTCGGCGGTGAGCGCGAGATCGCCTTCGGCGGCCGTATCGTGACGGCCACCAACGCCGATCTGGCGCTGCGAGTTGTCGAGCGACAATTCCGCGAGGATCTCCTTTACCGCATCAACGCGGTCAGCATTCGCCTGCCATCTCTGCGGGAGCGCCCCGATGACATCCCATGGCTCATGGAGCGCTTCTTTACGGAATATAGCGCGGACACCGAGACCAACCTGAAAGGGATCAGCGCCCTCGCCGAGGAGGCCGCGATGCAGCATCCTTGGCCCGGGAATGTGCGGGAGCTGCGGAACCGGATGGAGCGTGCGGTCGCTCTTGCCTTGGGCCCCTGGCTGATGCCCGGGGATCTCTTTCCCGAGATCGTTCGCGAAGGCGCTGACGCCGGCCTACGGATCGGCTCACTGGAATCCGCGCGCCAGGAGGCGGAGAAGCGTCACATCCTCCGGGCGCTGTCCGCGACCGCGGGCGAACTCTCCGCCGCCGCCCGGCTCCTCGGCGTTGGGCGCACCACCCTGTGGGAGAAGATGCGCCGCCTCGGTTTGGGTAGCGACGGCTGACGGCGCGTTCGGGTTTCCGGACAGACGGCGCCGCAGCATGTTCGGGACGGCGGACGTGCTCGCCTCATCTCGCTCGTTAAATCATTGAATTCTCTACTCAGCTCCGCATGGCGCAGCTTCTGCAGGACGTCTTGCGTCCGAAAGGACCAATACGCTCTGGGAGGAGCTTTCATGAAAAGATGTCCCAGCCTCGTCGATGCCGGCCGCCGCAGCTTCCTGACCGGCGCCGGCCTTGCGACCGCAGGCGCCGCCGTCGCCTCCGTTCTGCCGGCCCAAGCCAAGGCGGCCCCTGCGGTCGCGTTGGTGAGATATCCAGCGAACCGCCTCGCCAATGTGAAGGACCTGAAAGTTAATGAGCCGCTGGACGTGGCCTATCCCGATGACGACGCGCCCGGCGTCCTTCTGAAGCTCGGGACACGCGTGGCCGGAGGCGCCGGACCCGACGGCGACATCGTCGGCTTCACCACCGTCTGCCCGCACAAGGGATTTCCCCTTTCTTACAGCACGACGGACAAGACGCTGAACTGCCCCGGCCATTATTCCCGCTTCGATTGCGAGAAAGGCGGCCAGCAGATCTGGGGCCAGGCGACGCAGAACCTGCCGCAATACGCGCTGCGTGTGGACGCGAAGGGCGACATCTATGCCGAAGGCGTGGATGAGCTGCTCTACGGCCGCCTCTCCAACGTGCTCTGAGGGAGGACACCATGGCTTACAAGCGCCAGATCGGCCAATTGCCCATCATTCCCGCCAATGCGACCGTCCACAACGTCGTCTGCCACTATTGCATCGTCGGCTGCGGCTACAAGGCCTATAGTTGGGACGCCCGATACGAGGGCGGCACGGCGCCGGGCGAGAACGCCTTCGGCGTCGATCTCTCCAGGCAACAGCCGGCAGAGACCGCAGCCTGGTATGCGCCGTCCATGTACAACATCGTCAGGCAGAACGGGCGAGACGTGCACATCGTCATCAAGCCCGACAAGGCGTGCGTGGTGAATTCCGGCCTCGGCTCCGTGCGCGGCGCGCGGATCGCCGAGATGAGCTATTCGCGCCAGCGCAACACCCAGCTCCAGCGCCTCACCGATCCCCAGGTCTGGCGCTACGGACAGCTCCAGCCCACGAGCTGGGACGACGCCCTCGACCTCGTCGCCCGCGTCACCGCAGCGGTGATCGCTGAGCAGGGCGAGGACGGCCTGTTCGTGTCCGCCTTCGACCACGGCGGCGCGGGCGGCGGATACGAGAACACCTGGGGCACCGGAAAGCTCTATTTCGGCGCCATGAAGGTAAAGAACATCCGCATCCACAATCGCCCGGCCTACAATTCGGAGGTCCACGGCTCGCGCGACATGGGGGTGGGCGAGCTCAACAATTGCTACGAGGACGCGGAGCTCGCCGACACCCTCGTAGCGGTGGGCACGAACGCGCTGGAAACCCAGACCAACTATTTCCTGAACCACTGGGTGCCCAACCTGCGCGGAACCTCCCTCGACAAGAAGAAGGCGGAGTTCGGCAGCGAGCCGGTGGCCAAGGCGCGCATCGTCATCGTCGATCCGCGCCGCACCGTCACCGTGAATGCCAGCGAGGTGGAGGCGGGCAAGGAGAACGTGCTCCATCTCGCCCTCAATTCCGGCACCGACCTGATCCTGTTCAACGCCTGGCTCACCTACGCGGCGGAGAAGGGGTGGATCGACAAGGGTTTCATCGCGGCCTCCACGAAGGACTTCGACAAGGCCCTGGCGGCCAACAAGGTGAGCGTGGCGGAAGCCGCTCGCGCCACCGGCCTCAGCGAGGCGGACATCGTCAAGGCGGTCACCTGGATCGGCGAGCCCAAGGCCGGCGGGGCACGTCGGCGGACCATGTTCGCCTATGAGAAGGGCCTCATCTGGGGCAATGACAACTACCGCACCAACCAGGCGCTGGTGAATCTCGCCCTCGCTACCGGCAATATCGGCCGTCCGGGCGGCGGCTGCGTGCGCATGGGCGGCCACCAGGAGGGTTATTGCCGCCCGTCCGACGCCCATGTGGGCCGGCCCGCAGCCTATGTGGACAAGCTGCTGATCGAGGGCAAGGGCGGCGTGCACCACATCTGGGGCTGCGACCACTACAAGACCACGCTCAACGCCATGGCTTTCAAGCGCGCCTACAAGATGCGCACGGACCTCGTGAAGGACGCCATGGCCAGCGTGCCCTACGGCGACCGCGATGCCATGGTGGCCGCCATCTTGGGCGCCATCCGCAAGGGTGGGCTGTTCAGCGTCGACGTGGACATCGTGCCGACCCATATCGGCGAGGCCGCCCATGTGATGCTGCCCGCCGCGACATCCGGCGAGATGAACCTCACCTCCATGAACGGCGAGCGGCGCATGCGCCTTACCGAGCGCTACATGGACCCGCCGGGCCAGGCCATGCCCGATTGCCTCATCGCCGCGCGGATCGCCAATCACATGGAGCGGGTGCTGCGCGCCATGGGCAAAACGGAGGTGGCGGACAAGTTCAAGGGCTTCGACTGGAAGAGCGAGGAAGACGCCTTCATGGACGGCTACGCCAAGAACGAAAAGGGCGGCGCGTTCGTCACCTACGATCGCCTGCGGACCATGGGCACTAACGGCTTCCAGGAGCCCGCCACGGCCTTCGCAGACGGCAAGATCGTCGGCACCAAGCGGCTGTTCGCCGATGGCAAGTTCAACAAGCCGGACGGCAAGGCGGTGTTCGCCGAAACCCGGTGGCGCGGCCTCCAGGCCCCCGGCAAACAGGCGGAGAAGGACAAGTTCGCCTTCCTCATCAATAACGGGCGGGCGAACCTCGTCTGGCAGAGCGCCTATCTTGACGTGGAGAATGAGCTGGTCATGGATCGCTGGCCCTATCCCTTCATCGAGATGAACCCGCAGGACATGGGCGAGCTTGGCCTCAAGAGCGGCGATCTCGTGGAGGTCTACAACGAGAACGGCTCCACCCAGGCCATGGCCTATCCCACCCCCACGGCGAAGCGGAAGGAGACTTTCATGCTGTTCGGCTTCCCGACCGGCGTGCAGGGCAATGTGGTGTCCGCGGGGGTCAACGAGGACATCATCCCCAACTACAAGCAGACGTGGGGCAACATCCGCAAGATCGCCGACGCGCCGGAAGGCGTGCGGCACCTGACCTTCAAGTCGAAGGAGTATCCGGCCTGACGGCGGGCACCATCGGCCGGCGTTCTGGCGCCGGCCGAGACCGCACCCTCATCCGTGGCGCCACACTTTCACCGATGACACGACGAGGATCAGCGCCAGGATGGGAAGCAAGACCTGCTCGGGCACAAGCCCAAGGAGGTGCCCGCCGATGAAGGCGCCCACGATGGAGCCCACCGCCATCACGGCCACGAACACCTTGTTCTGCGCGACGGTGGCGAAGGCGTTGTCGCGGCTGTAGCGGGTGAAGCCGACGATCATGGTGGGCAGGCTCACCGCCAGCGACAGGCTGCCGGCGAGCTTGATGTCCGCGCCGAAGAGAAGCACCAGCGTCGGAATCAGCAGCTCACCGCCGGCCACGCCCATCAGCGAGGCGACCACGCCAATGGCGAATCCCGCAATGACGCCGGCCACGATCAGCCAGGGTCCCGAAAGCAGCGCGGACGCTGCGGTCGATCCGTGTCCGAACAGGAGGGCGACGGCGATCAGCACCAGCAGGACTGCCAAGACCCGGTAGAGGGTGCGGGAGCTGAGCCGGGTGGCCCAGCCGGCGCCGAACCAGGCGCCAACGAGGCTACCCGCCAACAGGTTGAGGATGATCGGCCAGTTGGTCGCGATCGCGCTGAAGGGCACCGTCGCCGCCCTGAACGGCAGCGCGCTAGCGACGACGACCAGGCTCATGGCCTTGTTGAGGATGACCGCTTCGAGCGCCCGGAAGCGGAATGGGCCGATCAGCAGCGGCAGGCGGAACTCTGCGCCACCAAGCCCGATGAGACCGCCGAGCATGCCGATGAGGGCGCCCCCGGCGAAGGCCGGCACCGGCGGGGGGCCAGGGTTGGACCCCCGCTCGTCCCGTGTGTTGGCACGCTCGGACGACAGTGGAATGGACTGCTGGGACATGGATGAGCCTCCGGCCATGATCGTTCGGACGGAGCCGCCATCATGGTATGAAATGATATGAATTGATACGAAAACAAACGATTTGACGGGTATATTGCTGGTTTAATGAGCCGAGCGTGGCGAATAGATGTTGTTTTGTAAAGATAGAATGGTCAGGACGGCTGGCCGAAGGCCGAGCTATATGCCAAATGATATGAAATTAGATGAATTGAGATGCCGGACATTCCATGGATACGCCTAACGCCCTGACTGTCGAAGATGTGGCCGAGCGGCTGCACGTCAGCCGGAGCGGCATTTATGCTCTGATCAAGGCAGGCGGGATCGGCTTCTACAAGGTCGGCCGTAAGATCCGCTTCACCGAGGCGAACGTGCGCGACTATATCGAGCGCTCCGGCAGGGCCGCGCGCGCGCCCGAGCTGGCAGGCCGCCCGGCATTCGACGAGAACCGGTATTTTGACCTGAAGGCGGAGCGTCGGGCCGGGGACGGCTTCATCATCTGCGGCCAGGACCTCATCCTCGACATCCTGTCCAACTTCATGCGCATGCACGGCGTCATGGCGCTCAGGGCCTATATCGGCAGCTACGACAGCCTCGTCTCGCTCTATTACGGCAAGGTCTCCGTCGCGAGCGCACATCTGTGGGACAGCGCCGGCGACGACTACAACGTGCCCTATGTCCGTGCCTTACTGCCTGGCGTGCGCTGCGCGGTGGTCAACGTCACCTACCGCATGCAGGGCCTCTACGTCGCCAAAGGCAACCCGAAGGCCATCCGAACATGGCAGGACTTCGCCCGCGACGACATCACCATGATCAACCGCGAGAAGGGGGCGGGATCGCGGGTGCTGCTCGACGAGAACCTGAAGCTCCTCGATCTCTACGCCAGCCGGATTAAGGGCTACGATAGCGAGAACCAATCCCATCTCGCCGTGGCGAGCGCAGTGGGCCGTGGCGACGCCGACGTGGCGGTGGGGATGGAAAAGGTCGCCCGCCAAGTAGATAATGTGGACTTCGTCCCACTGAAGAGGGAACGCTACGACCTTGTGGTCCGTAAAGAGCATCTCGACACACCGGAGGTCGCGACGATGCTCAAGATCCTGCGCTCGGAGCGGTTCCAGAACGAGTTCAAGAGCATCGGCGGATATGACATCACCGACATCGGGAAGATCGTGGCTGAGACGTGAGGCCGAATCTACTGCCGTCGCTGAAGCGCCCGAATGCCAAGTCCACGAGCGAACTTCCCGCCGCCTCCCACCGAGCCGAACGCCTCAGCCGAACCGGCCGGTGATATAGGAGCGCGTGCGCTCCTCGGTTGGGTTGGTGAAGATCAGGCTGGCCACGTCGTATTCCACCATGTGGCCGAGATGCATGAAGGCGGTGAAATCCGAGATGCGCGCCGCCTGCTGCATGTTGTGGGTGACGATCACGATGGTGTAGGCGCCCCGCAACTCGTCCATCAGTTCCTCGATCTTCGCCGTGGCGATGGGGTCGAGGGCCGAAGTGGGTTCGTCGAGCAGGATGAGCTCCGGATCTGGGGCGAGGGTGCGGGCGATGCACAGGCGCTGCTGCTGGCCGCCCGACAATCCATAGGCGGATTCCTGGAGGCGGTCCTTCACCTCGTCCCATAGGGCGGCTTGGCGTAGCGCGGCTTCCACGCGCCCATCCACTTCGGAGCGATTCCGGATGCCCCGGATGTGGAGGCCGGATGCCACATTCTCATAGACCGATTTCGGAAACGGGTTGGGCTTCTGGAACACCATGCCGATGCGCAAACGCGCGAGCATTGGATCTACTTCCGGCGCCACGATGTTGATCCCCTCCGGATAGAGGATGATCTCGCCCTGATACCGGTTGCCCGGATATAGGTCATGCATGCGGTTGAAGCAGCGCAGGAGCGTGGACTTTCCACATCCCGACGGCCCAATGAGGGCGGTGACCTTACCCTCGACGATCGGAAGCTCCACCCCCTTGAGCGCCTGGTTGTCGCCGTAGAAGAAATTGAGGTTGCGAACAGAAGCGCGCAGGGGGGCGGGCTCCTTGCTGGCCACGGCGTCCAATGCTGGGGTCACGGCGGTCATCTCGTTCTCCGAAAGGCCGGGCTGCAGCATCAGCGCATGCTCCGGCGGATCTTGTAGCGCAGCCAGATGGCGATCGCATTCATCAGCAGCGTCATAAGCAGCAGAATGAGACCGGTTGCTGCTGCGTTCACGTGGAACGCCGCCTGGGGACGTGAAACCCAGTTGAACATCTGGATCGGCATCACCGTGAACGGCGAGTTGAGCCAGTTGAAATTGATGAACGGAAAGGTGTCCTGGACCGGTGAAGGCGGCAGGAAGGCGATGAAGGTGAGCGCGCCGATGGTGATGATGGGCGCGGTCTCGCCGATGGCCCGTGACATACCGACGATGGCACCCGTGAGGATGCCGGGACGCGCGGTGGGCAGGATGTAGCCGCTCACCGTCTGCCATTTGTCGGCGCCAAGCGCATAGGCGCCCTCGCGGATCTCGAGCGGGATGGAGCGCACCGCCTCGCGTGTGGCGACTATGATGATGGGCAGGATGAGAAGCGCCAGCGTGATGCCCGCAACTAGAATCGTCTGGCCCATGGCCAAGCTCTGCACGAACAGGCCGAGGGCGAGCAGCCCATAGATGATGGAGGGCACGCCCGCGAGATTGGTCACATTGATTTCGATGAGATGGGTGATCCAGTTCCGCGGCGCATATTCCTCAAGATAGAGGCCTGCTGCGACGCCGAGCGGCACCGCCAGCGCCGTCGTCACCAGCATCACCAGCGTGGTGCCGACCCAGGCGGACAGAATGCCGGCCTCCGAAGCGCGTCGGGAGGGGAAGCTCGTCAGGAAATCAAGATCAATGCGGCCAAGCCCGTCCACCATGAAGTCCACGATGAGCGACAGCAGAACGATCATGGAAATGACGAGCACGCTGAGGCCCAGGATCGCGAAATTGCGGTCGGACCGATGCGCCCGAGCGACGATTTCCGCGTCGGAGAGGCGGCGGGAGGGTTGAGCGGCGAGCGGCTTCACGGCCATCCCCTCAATAGACTTCACGGTATTTCTGGCGGAGCCAGAAGGCGAGAATGTTGAAGGCGAAAGTCATGAGGAACAGCGTCATGCCCGCCGCGAAGATGGTGAGATAAGCGATGGAGCCATGTGGCACGTCGCCGAGGCTGATCTGGACGATATAGGAGGTGATCGTGGCTGCGCCCTCCAGAGGGTTCAGGGCGAGCTTCGCCTGCTGGCCCGCAGCAATGGCCACCACCATGGTCTCGCCCACCGCCCGCGACATGCCGAGGATGTAGGCCGCCGTCACCCCGGAGAAGGCGCCGGGGATCACCACCCGCGTCGCCGTCTGGAGCCGCGTGAAGCCCAGCGCATAGGCCCCCTCCCTCAGTTCCGCAGGGACCGCGCGCATGGCGTCCTCGCTCACGGAAACGATGTAGGGCAGGATCATGATGCCCATGACGATGCCCGGCACGAGCAGGTTGAAGCCCGCCAGCCCGGGAATGAAGATCTGGAAGATGGGCGTGAGGAACAAAAGAGCGAAATAGCCGAATGCCACAGTGGGCACGCCTGCGATAAGCTCCAGAAACGGCTTGATGGTCTCGCGCACCTGTGGCCGCGCGAACTCCGACAGATAGATTGCGAGCACGGTACCGGCTGGAATCGCGACGAGCAGGGCGATGAGCGAACTCACCAAAGTACCGGATACCAGAGTCATGATGCCGAAGTGCTTGTCCTGAAACACCGGCGTCCATTGTGTGTCGGTCAGGAAGGAGATGATCGACACCTGTGCGAAGAATTTCAGGCTTTCGGACAGGAGGACGTAGACGATGCCCGCCGTGACCAGGACAGAGAGTGCGGCACTGAGAAACAGGACAACGCGCATGATGCGGTCCACCACCCGGCGTCGCGCCAGGAAGACCGGAGAAACCGTCAGGCGCAACCGGCCTGTTCTTGAGTCTGGAGACACCGGTGCGACCACGTCCAACCCTCACCTGAATGGAGGGAGGCGCCGGAGCACCTCCCTCAGGTCCCTCAAGATCACCTGTCAGTAGACGAGCTTTTCCTTGACGAGATCCTCGACGGAGACGCCGACCTTGGACCCGGTGAAGCCGGTGCCGATCTCACGCTTCTTGAAGCGCTCCTGGAACACCTTCAGGGCGGCCTCGGGCAGCGGCACATAGCCGACTTCCTTGACCAGCTCGACCGCGTGCTTCGGGTCCTGGTAGAACTCAACGAACTTCGCCACCTCCGGACGGGTTTCGGCCGCCTTCTTGTTCACGTAGATGAAGATCGGCCGCGACAGAGGCTGGTACTTGCCGGTGCGGGCGTTCTCGACCGACGGCTCCACGGCGGGCGCGGCGTCATCGACCTTGATCTTCACCGCCTTCAGCTTGCCGGTGTTCTCTTCATAGTAAGCAAGGCCGAAAAAGCCGAGGGCGTTGGGATCGCCCGCCACGCCCTGGACCAGCACGTTGTCATCCTCCGATGCGGTGAAGTCGCCGCGGCTGGAATGCTCCTTGCCGACGATGGCGGCGGTGAAATAGTCGTAAGTGCCTGAGTCGACGCCCGCGCCGTAGAGCACCAGCGGCCGATCCGGGTAGCTGTCGCGGACCTGCTTCCAGTTGGTGATCTTGCCCTGGGCCTCGGGCTCCCAGATCTTCTTCAGATCCGCAACCGTCATCTCGCTCGCCCAGGTGTTGGACGGGTGGACGATGACCGTGAGCGCATCAAGGGCGACCGGCAATTCGATATACTCGATGCCGGCTTCCTTGCAGGCCTTCTGCTCGGCGGAGGTGATGGGGCGCGAGGCGTCAGAGATGTCGATCTCTCCGCGGCAGAACTTCTTGAAGCCGCCGCCGGTACCGGAGATGCCGACCGTCACCTTGATATCCTTGTTCGCCTTCTGGAATTCCTCCGCCATGGCTTCGGTCACGGGGAATACCGTGGACGACCCGTCGACCTTGACCAGTGCCTGGGCAGCGGCGCCGTTGAAGGCCGCGCCGGTAGCGAGCAGCGCGAGGGCGCTCGCGAGAGTGATGATCTTCATGAGGATGCCGTCTCCCTGGACAGTGCCGCTAGGGCTTCTGATGCTCACCTAGCCTCACGGGCTCTAAGCATGTTATGTAACAAATTCATGACAATTTGTGTATATCGAGCGATATTCCTGAATCAACAGAGATTTTATCGAATATGACGCAACGTAGTTCTAGGCTATGGTTGGCTTTATTTCATGTAAATCATATGGACATCGTGGCAATTGTCCATGGTTGATTGCAATTTTTGAGAGGCTATCCGACTTCGATTGACGTATATTACTTATATAAAGTCCATATGAAGCGCCTATTATTCATTTCTCCTCCCGAACAAATTTGCCTCTCAACCTCGCGAGCATTCCGTCTCTACATTACATCATTTCCATTTGTATCGACATATCGATAATTTATACTATCGCTGCGATTGGCGCGACGTAAATGGCGTCACAAGAGTGACATGAAGGCCATATAGCGATCTGTCCACTCCTATCGACATAATGACTCGTATGGAGCTATCTGTTTCCAGCGATATGTCGCTAGGACCCAAGGGAGGCCAGCCGTGAATCGCATTCTTGTCTGGACAGCTGCGGCGACGCTCGCGGCCCTGTCGATGTTCGCGCCTCCGGCGCGCGCCGCGGAGGTGCGGGGTGCCGGCTCCACCTTCGCCTATCCGATCATCTGGAAATGGGCGGAGGCGTTTCGTGAGCGCACAGGCCACATCGTAGGATACCAGTCGGTGGGTTCGTCGGCCGGCGTCAACCGTATTAAGGACGGGGTGGTGGATTTCGGCGCGTCCGACAAGCCGCTGAAGCCGGAAGAACTGGAGAAATATGGCCTCGGCCAGTTCCCCATCGTGTTCGGTGGCGTCGTTCCGGTGTTCAACGTGGACGGCGTGGGGCCCGGCCAGCTCCGCTTCACCGGCGCCCTTCTCGCTGACATCTATCTCGGCAAGGTCACGACCTGGTCCGATCCCGCCATCAGGGCCCTCAATCCCGACGTCAAGCTGCCCAACGCGAAGATCGTGGTGGTGCACCGTTCCGATGGATCTGGAACCACGTTCAACTGGGTGTCCTACCTTGCCAAGGCGAGCCCGGAGTGGAAGCAGCAGGTCGGCGAAGGCAGCGCAGTCGCCTGGCCGGTGGGGTATGGCGCGCGCGGTAACGAAGGGGTCTCGACCGAGGTCAAGCGGGTCCCGAATGCCATCGGCTATGTCGAATACACCTATGTGGTGCAGGTGAAGCTGGCCTATGGCCTCGTCCAGAACCGTGCTGGCAAGTTCATCGCACCCAGCGCGGCGGCGTTCCAGGCGGCGGCGCTGAGCTTCGATTGGGCCGGCGCCAAGGACTTTTTCGTCGTCATCACCGATTCCCCCGCCGAGGATGCCTATCCTATTGCGGCGACCACCTTCGCTCTCATGTACCGCGAGCCGAAGGTGCCGGCGAACAGCCAAGCCGCCTTCGAGTTCTGGCGTTTCGCCCTGGGCGAGGGCGAGAAATTTGCGTCCGAGCTCGGCTATGTTCCCTTGCCGCCGGCTCTGGTCCAGCAGGTCAAGGACTATTGGGCCAGGACCTTCAAGGGCGGCGCCTGAGGCACTTGGGCTGACGCGTGAGCAGCATTCGAACGGTGAGACAAGATGGACGAGACGAAGCTGAATGGGGAAGACGCCACGCGGATCTTCGATGCGCTGTCCCAAGGCACGCGCTTCGAGACTTATCGTCTTCTGCTGCGCTATGTGCCCTATGGCCTTCAGGCGGGCGACATCGCCCGCCTGCTGGCGGTAGCGCACAATACCATGTCGGTGCACCTCGGCGTGCTGGAGCGTGCCGGCCTTGTCACGTCGCGGCGCGAGGGACGGTCCATCATCTATGCCGTCAGCTTGTCCACAGCGGGCCCTGTGCTGAGCCAACTGATGGCGGAGATGGGTTTTGCCGTCTCCCCCCGGTGCGGGACCGGCCCCGCGGCCTTTCCACAGCTGCGTCCTGCCGCTGGGAATGATCGCGTCTACAATGTTCTGCTGGTCTGCTCGGCCAACTCGGCACGGTCGCTGATCGCGGAGGCGTTGCTCAACCGCGAGGGGCGAGGCCGCTTCAAGGCCTACTCGGCCGGCAGTCGGCCGAAGCTCAAGCCGCACTCGATGGCTATCGATCTGCTCGACTCGCTCGGCTACGACACGACGAACCTCGCCTCCAAGAGCTGGGATGGGTTCGCCAGGCCGGATGCGCCCCAGATGGATTTCGTCATCACTACCTGCGACGCCGCAGCTGGGGAAATCTGCCCTGCCTTCCCCGGTCATCCGCTACAGGCCCATTGGGGTCTGCCCGACCCGATCCGGGTGAAGGGAACCGAAGCTGAGCAGAAGGCTGCCTTCGTTGCCACCTACCGTCGGCTCGCCGGGCGTATCTCCGCCTTCGTCAACCTGCCATTTGAGCAGCTCGATCTTGCTTCGCTCAAGGAGCGCATCGGCGAGATCGGGAAAATGGAGGGAGCGACGGACCTCACACTCTCGGGACAGGCCGCGTGAACTGTCGTCGTCCTGAAACAGACCGCGCCCACGCTCTCGCCGCAATCGGCCGCAGCTGGCGGCCTTGGGAGATCCCGCACCGTGTCCGTGTTTGAACGCTATCTCACTCTCTGGGTGTTCCTGTGCATCATCGCCGGCGTCGCGCTTGGCGCGCTGGCGCCGTCCGTGTTCCAGACCATCGGGGCGCTGGAAGTGGCGCGGGTCAACCTGCCGGTAGCCATCCTCATATGGCTGATGATCGTGCCCATGCTGGTCAAGATCGACTTTGCCGCGCTCAAGGAGGTCGGCCGGCACTGGCGCGGAATCTCGGTGACGCTGCTGGTGAACTGGGCGGTGAAGCCGTTCTCCATGGCGTTCCTCGGCTGGCTGTTCATCGGCTATCTGTTCCGACCCTACCTGCCAGCCGACCAGATCGATAGCTATATCGCCGGCCTCATCCTTCTGGCGGCGGCGCCCTGCACGGCCATGGTGTTCGTCTGGTCAAATCTCACCAAGGGTGAGCCCCACTTTACCTTGTCCCAGGTGGCGCTGAACGACGCCATCATGATCGTCGCCTTCGCGCCCGTCGTGGGGCTGTTGCTCGGGCTCTCCTCCATCACCGTGCCGTGGGACACACTCTTCCTGTCGGTGATGCTCTACATCGTCGTCCCGGTGATCGCGGCGCAGCTCCTCCGCGGGCGCATCCTGGCGACCGGTGGACAGGCCGGGCTCGATCGCCTGCTCGGCGTGCTCCAGCCGCTCTCCCTGGTGGCGCTGCTCGCCACCCTGGTGCTGCTGTTCGCCTTCCAGGGCGAGCAGATCCTCGCCCAGCCGCTGGTGATTGCGCTGCTGGCCGTGCCGATCTTGATCCAGGTCTATTTCAACTCGGGCCTTGCCTATCTCCTGAACCGGCTGTCCGGCGAAGCCCACTGCGTGGCCGGCCCCTCTGCCCTCATTGGGGCCTCCAATTTCTTCGAGCTGGCGGTGGCTGCCGCCATCAGCCTGTTCGGATTCAAGTCGGGTGCGGCTCTCGCCACCGTGGTGGGTGTGCTCATCGAGGTTCCGGTGATGCTCTCGGTGGTGTGGATCGTGAACCATACCAAGGACTGGTACGAAGCCGGCGGCGTGAGGGTGACGGACGCCGGCGACCGCACCAAAGCCTGAGATCATCGCGGCAACGCCGCACCTTTTCAAAGTTTGCGAGGATGACGGTGCCATGAGAGTAGGGATCAACGGCCTCGGCCGCATTGGACGGCTTTCGCTTCGCGCGGCCATGGGGGCGGCCTACCGCCCGGACAATGATCCGCGCGGCAACAACCGGCTCGAGATCGTTCATCTCAACGAGATCAAGGGTGGGGCGGAAGCCATCGCCCATCTCCTCGAATTCGACAGCGTACAGGGGCGCTGGCGTGCGCCCATCGCAGCCGAGGGCGCGGATAGTGTGCGCATCGGCGAGAAGAGCTTGTCTTTCTCCTCTCACGCGACGCCGGGCGATATCCCCTGGGGCGATCTCGGCGTGGACCTCGTACTGGAGTCCACCGGCAAGTTTCTCACCCCCGCCGTGCTCGAAGGTCACCTGAAGCGCGGCGCCAAGCGCGTAATCGTCGCCGCGCCGGTGAAAGACCCGTCCGTGCTGAACGTTGTGGTGGGGGTGAACGAGCAGCTCTACGACCGAGAGACGCATCCCATCGTCACCGCTGCCTCCTGCACCACCAACTGCCTCGCCCCGGTGGTGAAGGTGGTGCACGAGGCCATCGGCATCCGCCACGGCCAGATCACCACCATCCACGATCCCACCAACACCAACGTGGTGGTGGACGCGCCCCACAAGGACCTGCGCCGCGCCCGCTCGGCCATGCTCTCGCTGCAGCCTACTACCACCGGCAGCGCCACCGCCATCGCCCTCATCTATCCCGAGCTGAAGGGCAAGCTGAACGGCCATGCGGTGCGCGCCCCGGTGCTCAACGCCTCGCTCACCGACTGCGTGTTCGAGCTCAACCGCGAGACCACGGCGGACGAGGTGAACGCGTTGTTCGCCAAGGCCGCCGCGGGTGCGCTCAACGGTATCCTCGGCTTCGAGCCGCGCCCTTTGGTGTCGGCGGACTACGCCCGCGACACCCGCTCCGCAATCGTTGATGGGCCGTCCACCCTCGTCACCGACGGCACCTTGCTCAAGGTCTATGCCTGGTACGATAACGAGATGGGCTATGCCTGCCGCATGGTGGACCTTGCCTGCCACCTCGAACGCGTGGGGCTGTGAGATGGCGGCGTCATCCTCCGCGGGCCTGCGCAACTACGCCATCGTCACCGCGGCCTATTGGGGCTTCACGCTGACCGACGGCGCCTTGCGCATGCTGGTGCTGTTCACCTTCTTCAAGCTCGGCTACTCGCCCTTCACCCTCGCCTTCCTGTTCTTGCTCTACGAGGCGGCGGGCATCGGGGCGAACTTCATCGGCGGCTGGCTCGCCGCCCGCTTCGGCATCACCCGTATGCTGACAGTCGGGCTCACGACCCAGATCGCCGGCTTCCTGCTGCTCTCCGCCATGTCGCCCACCTGGGAAACGGCCGTTCTTGTTGCCTGGGTGGTGGCGGCGCAGGGCGTGTGCGGCGTGGCGAAGGACCTCACCAAGACCGCCTCCAAGTCCGCCATCAAGGTGACGGAGGCCGAGGCCAAGGGTAACGCCGAGGGGCGCCTGTTTCGCTGGGTGGCGTGGTTCACCGGTTCCAAGAATGCCATGAAGGGCTTCGGCTTCTTTCTTGGCGGCGTGCTCCTGGAGGCGTTCGGCTTTCGCTTGTCGCTGTGGCTCATGGCTGCCGTGCTGGCGCTGGTGCTTCTCGGCGTGCTGCTGTCCCTGCCGCCTATGATGGGCAAGGCCAAGGCGAGTAGTTCGGCAAGAGAATTGTTCGGCAAGAGCCGGGGTGTGAACCTGCTCGCTGCTGCCCGCGTCGCCTTGTTCGGCGCGCGGGACGTGTGGTTCGTGGTGGGCGTGCCGGTCTTCCTCTATGGGATGGGCTGGACCTTTCCCATGGTGGGCGGCTTCCTCGCGCTGTGGACCATCGGCTACGGCATCGTGCAGGCATCCGCGCCCGCCGTGGTGAGCCGCAGCCCGGACGGCCTGTCCAAGGAAGTGCCAGCGGCGCGCTGGTGGGCGCTCGGCCTCGCTCTGGTGCCGGTGGCCATCGCCGTGCTCCTCGCCGTGACACCCCTGCGGCCGGACATCATCGTCGTGATCGGGCTCGCCATCTTCGGCGCCGCCTTCGCCGTGAACTCCTCCCTGCATTCCTACCTGATCCTGGCCTATGCCGGATCGGAGAAGGCAGCCGAGGACGTGGGTTTCTATTACGCCGCCAATGCAGCGGGGCGCTTCATCGGCACCCTCCTGTCCGGCCTGCTCTATCAGGTGGGTGGGATCTATGCCTGCCTCGGGGGGTCGGCCCTGATGCTCGCCGTCTGTTTTGGCACCACCCTCCTGCTGCCGCTTCATTCCCAGCCGATGGGAACGCCGGCACCGAGCAGATAAGGCTCCGGCTTCGAGTTCGCGTACCAGCATCGTCCGATTGAACTACACCGTCACTGGAGAGAAGAGATGACGCTACCGCGCTTTCTCGCACGCACCCTCTTGCTTGCCGCCATGTGCCTGGGGCCAAGCATCGCCCATGCCGACTTCAAGCTCGACCCACGCTTCACGGACGCGAATGGCGACATGGTCGCGGACGCGCCGACTGATCCTTCCAAGCAGATCGACCCGGACACGCTGATCTTCTCCTACACCCCCGTTGAGGATCCGGCCGTCTACGCCAAGGTGTGGCAGGAATTCACCGACCATCTCGCGAAGGTGACCGGCAAGAAGGTGCAGTTCTTCCCCGTGCAGTCCAACGCCGCCCAACTCGAAGCTATGCGCGCCGGGCGCCTGCATGTGGCCGGCTTCAACACCGGCTCCAATCCCATCGCCGTCGCCTGCTCCGGCTTCGTGCCGTTCGCCATGATGGCCTCGAAGGACGGTGCCTACGGCTACGAGATGGAGATCATCACCTATCCCGGCTCCGGCATCACCAAGGTCGAGGACATCAAGGGGAAGAAGATGGCCTTCACCTCGGAGACCTCCAATTCCGGCTACAAGGCGCCGTCCGCGCTGCTGCGCTCGCAGTTCGGCATGGAGGCGGGCAAGGATTACGAACCCGCCTTCTCCGGCAAGCACGACAATTCCATCATCGGCGTCGCCAACAAGGATTATCCGGCAGCGGCCGTCGCCAATTCGGTGATGAAGCGCATGATCGCCCGCGGCGTGATCAAACCCGAGCAGGTGGTGACGATCTACAAGTCGCAGACCTTCCCCACCACCGGCTATGGCTATGCCTACAATCTGAAGCCCGAGCTCGCCGCCAAGGTGAAAGAGGCGTTCTTCAGCTTCAATTGGGATGGCACTGCTCTCCTGAAGGAGTTCCAGTCGGCCGAGCCGCCGCAGGAGAAATTCATTCCCATCACCTTCAAGGAGACCTGGGCGGTGGTGCGCCAGGTCGATGACGCCATGGGCGTCAGCTACGCCTGCAAGTAAACTCTGGAGAGAGGGACTGTGGGATGCTGACCATCGCCGGTCTGTCCAAGCGCTACGCCAAGGGGGACAAGGCCCTCGATGATGTTTCGCTCAGCATCCCCGCCGGCCAGGTGGTGGGCCTGATCGGTCCGTCGGGGGCAGGCAAGTCCACCCTCATCCGCTGCATGAACCGGCTGGTGGAGCCCACGTCCGGCTCCATCCGCCTCGGCGACACCGAGATCACCCGCCTCGGAGGCATGGGCCTGCGGCGCGCGCGGCGGCGCATGGGCATGATCTTCCAGGAATATGCCCTGGTGGAGCGCCTCACGGTGATGGAGAACGTGCTCTCCGGCCGGCTCGGATACGTGGGCTTCTGGCGCGCCTTCCTGCGCCGGTTTCCCCAGGCCGACGTTGACCGGGCCTTCGCCGTGCTCGACCGCGTTGGCCTGATGGATCACGTGGACAAGAGGGCGGACGAGCTGTCCGGCGGCCAGCGCCAGCGCGTCGGCATCGCCCGCGCTCTGGTGCAGGAGCCGGACATCATGCTAGTGGACGAGCCCACCGCCAGCCTCGACCCCAAGACCTCGCGCCAGATCATGCGCCTCATCGTCGAGGTGTGCGCCGAGCGCCGGCTCGCCGCCATCGTCAACATCCACGACGTGGCGCTGGCGCAGATGTTCGTCCAGCGCATCATCGGCCTCAAGGCCGGGCGCACCGTGTTCGACGGCCCTCCGGAGGCACTCGACACCGATGTGCTCACCGCCATCTATGGCGAGGAGGACTGGTCGCGCACCATCCGCGAGGCGGAGGATGATGCGGTGGAAGAAGCCGCCGCCGAGGATGCGGTCCGTGTCCTGCGGGTCCAGGCCACGCCATCCGCCGTGGCGAGGACGCTGTGAGCGCTGTGTCCGTTCCGGCGCACCGCTGGCGGCCGCCGCCGCTCGTCGCCAATCCCTGGCTGCGCTATGCACTCATCGGCGGCGCGGCGCTCTATCTGGCGCTCGCCCTCGGCAGCGTCGAGGTCAACTGGGCACGCCTGTCGGACGGCTGGGCGCGCGGGTTGCGCTTCATCTCCGGCTTCCTGGAGCCGAACTTCTCCCGGCGCTGGGACGACATCATCCAGGGCATGATCGAGAGCCTGACCATGACGGTGACCTCCACCGTGGTGGGCATCGCCATCTCGGTTCCCATCGGCATCGGCGCCGCCCGCAACGTGGTGCCGCGCGGGGTCTATTTCGCTTGCCGGGCCATCATCGCCGTGTCGCGGTCCCTGCAGGAGATCATCGTCGCCATATTGCTGGTGGCCATGGTGGGCTTCGGGCCGTTCGCGGGCTTCCTCACCCTGTCGTTCGCCACCATCGGCTTCCTCTCCAAGCTGCTGGCCGAGGACATCGAGGACATCGACCCCGCCCCTGTGGAGGCGATCCGCGCCACCGGGGCGCCCTGGCCATCGCTGATCGCCTTTGGGGTGCTGCCGCAGGTGGCGCCGCGCCTCCTCGGGCTTTCGCTCTACCGGCTCGACATCAATTTCCGCGAATCCGCGGTGGTGGGCATCGTCGGCGCGGGCGGCATCGGTGCCACGCTCAACACCGCTATCGATCGTTACGAGTTCGACAGCGCCGCCGCCATCCTCATCCTCATCATCGCCATCGTGATGGCGAGCGAATATGTCTCCGGCCTCGTGCGCGGGCCGGTGAAATAATGCCGGTCATAGCCCTCCCCGAAGGCCGCCGGTCCTGGCAACGGCGCACTTCGCGCGGCCAGATCGCCGTGTGGTTCGGCTGGCTTCTCGCCGTGGCCTTCACCGTGTTCTGCTGGCGGGTGATGACGGAAGGCACCATCTGGGCCTTCGTCTGGGATGCCCCCACCCAGGCCGCCGACATCGGCGCGCGCATGGTCCCGCCGCGCTGGTCCTATTTCCCGGCACTGCTCAAGCCGCTTTGGGACACGCTCAACATTGCCACCCTCGGCACGCTCATCGCCATCGTGCTGTCGGTGCCGGTGGCCTTCCTCGCGGCACGCAACACCACGCCTAGCGCCGCCTTCGTGCGGCCGCTGGCGCTGTTCGTCATCGTCGCCTCGCGCTCCATTAATTCCATCATCTGGGCGCTGCTGCTGGTGGCGATCCTGGGTCCGGGCGTGCTGGCCGGCATCATCGCCATCGCGCTCAGGTCCATCGGCTTCATCGGCAAGCTGCTCTACGAGGCCATCGAGGAAATCGACGAGAGCCAGGTGGAGGCGATCCGCGCTACCGGCGCCTCGGGCGCCCAGACCCTCGCCTACGGGATCGTGCCGCAGATCATGCCCGCCTTCGCCGGCATCAGCGTGTTTCGCTGGGACATCAACATCCGCGAATCCACGGTGCTCGGCCTGGTTGGCGCGGGCGGGATAGGACTCAACCTGGAAAGCTCGCTCAATACGCTGGCGTGGCCGCAGGTGACGCTGATCCTCATGGTGATCCTCGCCACCGTGGTGGTGAGCGAATGGGTGTCCGCCAAGGTCCGCCACGCCATCATCTGATCTTCGGAGCCTGAACGATGACTGAGCATTCCCTTGTCACCATCTGGCACAATCCGGCCTGCGGCACATCGCGCAACACGCTCGCCCTGATCCGCAACGCCGGTATCGAGCCGACGATCGTCGAATATCTCAAGACCCCGCCCGCGCGGGAAGAGGTCGCCGCCGCCATCGCCGCGGCGGGCCTCACGGTGCGCGCCGCGACCCGCCAGAAGGGCACACCCTATGCCGAACTCGGCCTCGACGATCCCGCCCTCACCGACGACACTCTGCTCGATGCCATGATGGCCCACCCCATCCTCATTAACCGGCCGTTCGTCTTCACCCCGCTCGGGGCGCGGCTGTGCCGGCCGTCGGAAAGGGTCCTGGACATCCTGCCCGCGCCGCAGAAAGGGCCGTTTACGAAGGAGGATGGAGAGGTGGTGATCGATGCCGAGGGACGGCGCGTTTGCTGACGCGGGGAGCGCTTTCAAGTATGCCTTGATGATTGACACATTGATGATCGATGTATAGCCTTCCTGCATGTCTCGAACCTCTCCATCGGCCACCCCATCCGTTCCGCCGTCGCCCGCCCCGGTGCCGAAGCCCGGGCCCGATTTCCTGAGCCGTGCCTACTGGAACGGCACCATCAAGATGAGCCTGTCCAAATTCTTCATTCTGTGCGTGCTGCATCAGCGGCCCATGCACGGATACGACGTGGCAAGGGCAGTCGAGGCAACGACGAACGGCTGCTGTTCCCCTGCAGAGGGCACCATCTATCCGGTGCTGCGGGAGTTCGAGGAGGGCGGATACGTCACCGCTGCAAGCGAGGTGGTCTCGGGCCGCGAGCGCAAGGTCTACACCCTCACGGACAAGGGCCGCGCCGCCTTCAAGGTGGCGGTGGAGGCCTGGATGGACGTAACGCGCTGTCTGGTCGACGCGGAGAAGATGATCGCCGGCGCGCCGGACAAAGTCGGGAGCACTCCGGGATGCTGCCCCTGACCCGCATTCATTTGCCCTTAAGCATCGCTCGTCAATGGATCGACCATCGGAGTCTCCCGTCATGACCGGATCGCTACCCGTCGCTATCATCGGAGCCGGCCCCGTGGGGCTTGCCGCCGCGGCGCATCTGCTGGCCCGCGGCCTCGCGCCTCTCGTCTTCGAGCGCGGCGCCGGCGTCGGCACCTCGCTCAAGGCCTGGGGCCACGTGCGGGTGTTCTCGCCCTGGGGCTACAACATCGACGCGGCCGCCCGCACGCTGCTGGAGGAAACCGGCTGGAGCGCGCCGAACCCCAAGGCCCTGCCGCTCGGCGGGGAGATCGTGCGGCACTATCTCGAGCCGCTGGCGGCTCATCCCGCCCTTGCGCCCCACCTGCGGTTCGGGGCACAGGTGAGCGCCATCGCCCGCCACGGCCTCGACAAGATGTCATCCGAGGGGCGCGCGGACACGCCGTTCGCGATCTGCTGGCGCGACGCGAACGGCGCTGAGCACCGTTCGCTCGCCCGTGCCGTCATCGACGCCTCCGGCACCTGGAGCCAGCCCAACCCCATGGGCGCGGACGGCCTGCCGGTGCCCGGCGAGGAAGAGGCAGCCGCGCATGTCGCCTATGGCATTCCCGACGTGTCCGGCGCTGAGCGCGAGACCTATTCCGGCCGGCGCGTGCTGGTGGTGGGCTCCGGCCATTCGGCCATCAATGTGGTGCTCGATCTTCTCCGCCTGCAGGAGGCGGCGCCAACGACCCGCGTCACCTGGGCGCTTCGGCGCAACCGCATGGAGAAGCTGCTGGGCGGCGGCCTCAACGACGCGCTGCCCGCCCGCGGTGCCCTCGGCCTTGCGGCGACGCAGGCCATCGCCGCCGGCCGGCTCGATGTCCTCGCGCCGTTCGCGGCGGAGCGGATTGTCGGCGGCGCGGCGGGGCTGGACGTGTCCGGCCGTCTCGGCACGGAGCCCTGGACCAGGACCGTGGACCGGATCGTGGTGGCCACCGGCTTTCGCCCCGACCTTGCCGTGCTGCGCGAGGTGCGCGTCGCCCTCGATCCCGCCGTCGAGGCACCGCCGGCCCTCGCGCCGCTGATCGACCCGAACCTGCATTCGTGCGGCACCGTCCCGCCCCATGGCGCGGCGGAGCTGGCCCACCCCGAGCCGGGCTTCTACATCGTCGGCTCCAAGTCCTACGGCCGCGCCCCCACCTTCCTGATGGCCACGGGCTATGAGCAGGTCCGCTCCATCGCGGCGGAGATCGCCGGCGATCACGACGCGGCGCGCAGTGTCCATCTGGTGCTGCCGGAGACCGGCGTCTGCAGCGCCGCACCGGTGACGGCAGGGGCATCCGGCTGTTGTGGTGGGCCTGCGCCTCGGGACGCCGATGCCTGCTGCGCGGACGATGCCCAGGCCAAGGCGGAAGGCAAGGACGGCTGCGGCTGCGATACCGCCGCGCCGCAGGCCGAGGCGCCACCCCGCCGCGGGACGGCCGCGTGACCAGCGGCCTGAGCGGCGAACTCGCGCAACCGGCGCCAGCGCGCCCGCTTTCCGGCCGCAGCCTGTTCATCACCGGCCTCGGCATTGGCCAGATCTGCTCCTGGGGATCGCTCTACTACAGCTTTCCCCTGATAGCGGAGGCCATGGAGCGCGACCTCGGCTGGTCGAAGCCGGATCTGTTCGGCGCCGCGACGCTCGGCCTCGCCCTCGGGGGCATGGCCGCCTTCCCCGTGGGCGCCGCCGTCGACAAAGGCCACGGCAGGTGGGTGATGGCGGCGGGAGCCGGCCTCGCCGGCCTCTGCCTCCTTGCCTGGTCGCAGGTGCAGCAGCTCTGGCTGTTCTATAGCCTGATGGCCGCCATCGGCGTCCTCCAGGCGGCAACCCTTTATGAGCCGGCGTTCGCGGTGGTGGCGCGCAGGACCGGAGCGGCCGGCGCCCGGGCCGGCATTACCGCGCTCACCCTATGGGGCGGATTTGCCTCCACGGTCTTCATTCCGCTGATCCAGATCCTGCTGGATCTGGCGGGCTGGCGTGGCGCACTGGTGGCGCTCGGCGCCGTGAACCTCGTGGTGTGCGCGCCGCTCTATGCCGCGGTGATCCGGCCCGCGGCCGACCACGCGGCATCGCCGGTCCACGCTCTTGCACTGTCGGGAGCGGGCACCCTGCGGCAGGTCATGGGGCGCGTTGCCCGCCGGCCCACCTTCTGGGCCCTGGCGGTGGCGTTCACCGCCTATGCCGCCACCTTCTCCGCCTTCACCTTCCACCTCTATCCCCTGCTGCTGGAGCGCGGCTTCACGGCGGGCAGCGTGGTGCTGGCCATGGCCATCATCGGCCCAACCCAGGTGGCGGGTCGGATCGCCGTCTCGGTGTTCGCGCCGCGCGCTCCGGTGCGACTCATCGGCAGCTGTGCCGTGCTAGCCTTTCCGGTCGCCATACTCGCCTTGGCGTGGCTGCCACCCAGCTTTGCCCTGGTGGCGGCCATCGTGGCGCTCTACGGCAGCGCCAACGGCATCATGACCATCGTGCGTGGGCTCGCCGTGCCGGAGATGCTGACCCGGCAGGCCTATGGCGCCGTGAACGGCGCGCTGGCGGCGCCCTCGATGCTCGCCCGCGCTTTGGCACCCGCCGGTGCCGCGCTCCTCTGGGCGCAATCCCAGTCTTACGGCGCGGTCCTCTCTGCCATGGCTGCGGGAGGCGTCCTGCTGGCGGGCGCCTTCTGGGCCGCAGCAGCCTTTTCGCGGAACGAGGACATGGAGCGCCACGAGAGGGCTCCTTCTATGCCGGACCGCCGCTAAGCCCCCGCCGCAACACACCCTTCCTGAAAAGAATTAAAGCGGAACAACGCATCCAACACCATCCGGCTTATCAGCGCTCGGCGGCTCACTGCATACGCGCTAAAGCTGCAGGAAACTGATGTGCTCCTCATTTCCCCTGCCAGTTACAAGTTTAGGTCTGGCGGGGTTTGGGTCCTCGTGGGACTGGTTGGCGAACGTCGACGATGGGAGGCCACCGAGGCTCATGTGAAGTCTGACGATATTGTAGTCGATTGCCCGAGCCTCGATGATCCGCCTCACCTCTACAAGTGAGGATGTTTGAAGCGTTCAGATCTTTACGAGCATCGCGGTCACGTACATCAGGCCCGCGCCGGTGGCGAGCCCCGTCATTGCGGCTGGCGTGAAGAACGAAACATGAGTCTCGCCGCTTCTGCGCACTAGTAGCGATCCGACTTCCGCAATCACCTGAAGGATAGCCCCGGCACCGACCGCCAGCGCTAGCGCCGACCACTGCGGCGCGTAGGCAAGGCTGCCGATCCACAGACCTGCGACGGCTGGTCCGCCCGCAAGCAGCGTCAACCCGGCGAAGGTCCAAAGTGGTGGGCGTACTTTCAGTATCGGCGCGGCAATGCCGATGCCTTCCGTGATGTTGTGCAACGTAAAGCCGAGCACCAGAAAAATACCGAGATCCGCCGCTCCGGAGGCGAAAGAAGCGCCGATGGCAAGGCCTTCGCCGAGATTGTGCAATCCTATCCCCAGCGCAATGAAGGTCGATAGGGCCAGCCCGGTCGGTGTGCCACGGCTGCGGCCGACAGCCATCAGCAAGAGGAAACTCCCCATAGTGGTGAGGATGACCATCACCGGTCCCTGGAACAAGGCGGCGGCCTCGCCGGCAAGTTCGAGCGCTTCAGCAACTGCATCAATCACGAGGAAAGCGAGAAGCCCCACCGTCAATGCGAGTAGGAAGTCCATGCCGTTGCGGCCAACGCCACGGAGAACTGGGTAGAACATGAGGCCGATAGCGACGGGAAGGATGCCGACAAAGACGCCAAGGGCAGCCTGGGATACGAAGCTCATCGAATCCACGGTCGGTGTCGCAACCGCGACGGGGATCTCACGCTTGAACGTGGCGCCGGTGTTGGTGAGGATTTTCACGCCGTGCGCCTCGCCGACCACCCAAGGGAACGGCAACTGAACCCAGGCGGTCGCGCCGCGGGCGATCGGACCCGGCGGTGTCTGCGTAAACTGCCAATAGGCGTCATCGACCTGGACCTGGGCGATCGTCATGGGTTGCGAGCCGCCGGCACGGACCAGTAGGCGAACTCCATCGGAACCTAGGATCGTCCGCTCGAAGGTCAGCTTCTCGACCGGCGGTGCGCCGTTGCGAAAGCTCGATAACGGATCGGTCCCAATCAACCACGCCATCGCGAGACCAAGCACGGTAAACGGGATAGCGATCCAGAACAACGAGGCTCGACCCGGACGCCCGACTGGAAGTGTTGTCGCAGCATTGGAAGGGGGCCGCCCAGCTTGGTTCATGATACGGTCTCCACGACATCGAACATGCCCACCCAACCGAGTTCGGTGAACTCCGACTGATGCGGGTGGAACATGTAGAGACCGGGCTCGTGCTCCGTGAAATGGAACTCAAGGATGCCGCGCTCGGCTTGGCATTGGGTGATGAGGTCGACGGTCTTCAGGGTCGGGGTCAAGGTCGTGCCTTGATTGAAGTATTCAAAGAAATTAGCATGCAAATGAAAAGAATTTATCGGATCGAACTCGATCACATTGATAAGGTAGACGCGAACCGGTTTGTCTCTAAGGATCTTGATGGGTTTTTTTGCATAGGCATGGGCTACCGTATTGACAGCATAGACCTCGTTCTTGCCGTCGAAATTGGTATCGAATGCATTCATAACCATTACGAGTTCTTGCCACTCGGCATTCTCCGCCGTGCCGAGCAGGCGTGAGCGGGCAACTGCCTCATATTCGGGATGGCGAGTGGGATCCGGGTCGATGACGAAGGCTCCGTACATGCCCTTGTGAATATGCCGCTTCAGCGGCAGAGCGTGACAGTGATAGAGGTGACATCCGAAAGGCAGTGCATCAAACTCGTAGACAAACTCCTCGCCCGGAGCGACTAGCCCTGCGCCTGGAACGCCATCCATCCGCGCCGCATGGATGCCATGAAAATGCATCGAATGAGGATGCGAGCCGTAGTTTTTGAAGACGATCCTCAGCCGCTCACCTTCGGTCGCGCGCAGTGACGGGCCGGGCACCCGGCCATTATAGGTCCAGGCCAGAAACATGATGCCGGGGGCGATCTCGATCTCCTTGTCCTCGGCGGTGATCTCGAAGGTTCTTAGCGTCCGCCCATCCGGAAGCTGGGACACAGTGCCTCTATCCCAGTCGGTCAGAAGCTTGGTCGGATCGAAGCCATTACGAGCTTCGTCGACCTCGCCCACCGTGATCATCGCACCATGGGGTCCGCTGTGGGCTGAGGCCAGCTTTGCTTCAGCGCCGACAGTTCCTGCATGCGAAGCGTGTCCTGACTGCGCTAGAGCACCAGTCATACCTATCGCTGCGCCGCTGGCAGCCGCTAGCCCGCCTCCCAGCACCACGCGCCGGCTCAGCCGTTTACGTAACCAAGCTGGCACTTTGATCATATGCATCGCTTTCTGCAAATGCGAATTAGTCGCATATAAATAGCATAAGCTACAATTGGTGGCCATTGCCAATTGACGTCGAGAAGGGCTTCCTCCTCTCCGCAACATGGGCGCCAACTTCCGCCATATCGCAGAAGATCAGGCAATCGGGGCATGCCGAGTCTAGCCTTGAGGGGCGCGAGGTTGGCTGCCTCGATCAGGTCCGGAAATCCGACTGCCCTCACATAGGCAAGCCAACCGCTACGATGGCCACAGTTCGGATCGCGGGTCACGGTCATCTTGTGCGATGTCTCGGCCGCCCAGAGGCGCGATAGCACGAGCATAGAAGTCGCCTATGTGGCGCCGATCACCAACTCACGGTGTGCTGCGAAAAGCTCGGCTGTCACGGCGCTTCTCCTTTCGCTGGCTGTTTCCTCGCGTCCGGCTTCCGATCGAAGCTGCGCATGACGCTCCTCACCGAAAGAAGACGTATTTCGTGAGGGCGGCGATCACCAGCACCAAGACGAGGATGCCGATCAGGCCGGCAAGGCCCATGCCCCATCCCATGGATCCGATCATGTCGTGCATCATTGGAACCTCCTCTCATTTGGCGGCAGCCTTGAGGCCGGCTGGCCCCTGTTCGATTGCCCTCTCGTCGGCGGTGACGGTCCGCGGCAACCGCCAGCCTTTGATCAGTCCATAGACAGCGGGGATCACGACCAGCGTCAGCACCGTCGACGAGACCATGCCGCCGATCATCGGCACCGCGATGCGCTGCATCACCTCCGAACCGGTGCCGGTGCTCCACAGGATTGGGACGAGGCCGGCCGTGATGGCGATGACCGTCATCATCTTCGGCCGCACCCGCTCGACGGCACCGAGCATGATCGCCTGGTGGAGGTCGATCCGAGTGAAAGGCCGCCCTTCCGCCTCCCGCTCGGCCTTCAGTTCCGCCATCGCCTGCTCGAGATAGATCAGCATGATGACGCCGGTCTCGGCGGCGACGCCGGCGAGCGCGATGAAGCCGACCGCCACGGCAACCGACATGTTGAAGCCAAGCCACCACATCAGCCAGATGCCGCCCACCAGTGCGAAGGGCAGCGACAGCATGACGATGAGCGTTTCCGTCAGGGCCCGGAAGTTGAGGTAGAGGAGCAGGAAAATGACCAGCAACGTCACCGGCACGACGATCTTCAGCCGCGCTTCGGCGCGCTGCAGATATTCGAACTGGCCGCTCCACGAGACGTAGGTGCCTTGCGGCAGCTTCACCTCGTTCGCCACCGCCGCTTGAGCCTCCGCGACATAGCCGCCAAGGTCGCGGCCGGCGATGTCGACGAAGACATAGACCGCGAGCTGGCCGTTCTCGGTACGGATCGAGGTCGCGCCGCGCGTGAGCTCGACCTTGGCGACTTCGCCGAGCGGCACCGTGCCGCCGCCCGGCAGCGGCACCTGCACGTCGCGGGCGATTGATTGCGGATCGCTCCGGAAGTCGCGCGGATAGCGGATGGTGACGCCATAGCGCTCGCGCCCCTCCACCGTGGTCGTCACCGTCTCGGCCCCGAGCGCGGTCGCGATCACGCTCTGGACGTCGCCGACGGCCAGGCCGTAGCGGCCGAGCGTTTCCCGGTCCGGCACGATGTCGAGATAGTAGCCGCCGATCACGCGCTCGGCATAGGCGCTGGACGTGCCCGGCACGGACCGCAGCACCCGCTCGATCTCGCGGGCGCTCTGCTCCATCTGGGCGAGATCGGTGCCGAACACCTTGACCCCGACCGGAGTGCGGATGCCGGTCGCCAGCATGTCGATGCGGGCGCGGATCGGCATGGTCCAGGCGTTCGACACGCCGGGGAATTGCAGCGCCTGGTCCATCTCGGCCTTCAGGCTGTCGATGGTGACGCCCGGCCGCCATTCGCCCTTCGGCTTCAGATTGATGATGGTCTCGAACATCTCAGTCGGCGCCGGATCGGTCGCGGTCAGTGCTCGCCCGGCCTTGCCATAGACCGAAGCCACCTCCGGGAAGCTCTTGATGATGCGGTCCTGCACCTGCAGCAGCTCGGCGGCCTTGGTGATGGAGATGCCCGGCAAGGTGGTCGGCATGTACATCAACGTGCCCTCGTCGAGGCTCGGCATGAACTCCGAACCGAGCTGGCGTGCCGGCCAGAGCGTCACCCCGAGCACGACAAGCGCGACGAGGATGGTGAGCGTCTTGGCCTTCAGGACGCCGCGGATGACCGGGCGGTAGACCCAGATCAGGAACCGGTTGATCGGGTTCCGGTGCTCCGGAATGATCCGGCCGCGCACGAAGACCACCATGAGCGCGGGCACCAGCGTCACCGATAGAAGGGCCGCGGCCGCCATGGCGAAGGTCTTGGTGAAGGCGAGCGGGCCGAACATCCGGCCTTCCTGCGATTCCAGCGTGAAGATCGGCAGGAAGGAGACGGTGATGACCAGCAGGCTGAAGAACAGCGCCGGACCGACCTGGCTCGCCGCCTCGATCAGGATCTCGACCCGCGGCTTGTCCGGTGGCGCGCGCTCCAGATGCTTGTGGGCGTTCTCGATCATCACGATGGCGGCGTCGATCATGGCGCCCACCGCGATGGCGATGCCCCCCAGGCTCATGATGTTGGAGCCGAGCCCGATCGCCTTCATCGCCGCGAACGCCATCAGGATGCCGACCGGCAGCATCAATATGGCGACCAGCGCGCTGCGCAGATGCAGCAGGAACACCACGCAGACCAGCGCGACGATGATGCTTTCCTCGATCAGCGTGCCCTTCAGCGTCTCGATCGCCCGGCCGATCAGCTCGGATCGGTCATAGACCGGCACGATTTCGGCGCCCTTGGGGAGGCTGGAGGCGATCTCGGCAAGCCGCGCCTTGACGTTCTCGATCACGGTCAGCGCATTGGCACCGAAGCGCTGCAGCACGATGCCGCTGGTGACTTCGCCCTCGCCATTGAGCTCGGTGATGCCGCGTCGCTCATCCGGCCCGATCTCTACGCGGGCCACATCCTTTATCCGCAGCGGCACGCCACGATCGGTCTTCAGCACCACATTCTCGATGTCGGCAATGCCTCGGAGATAACCGCGGCCGCGCACCATGAACTCGAACTCGGAGAGCTCGACGGTGCGGCCGCCGACATCGTTGTTGCTCGCCTTGACGGCGTCGCGCACCCGGTCGAGCGGGATGCCCAGCGCCCGCAACCGGTTCGGATCGACCACGATCGCATACTGCTTGACGAAGCCGCCGACGCTGGCGACCTCGGCGACGCCCTCCGCCTTGGAGGCACCGAAGCGGACCACCCAGTCCTGCAGCGAGCGCAGCTCGGCGAGCGTCATCTCCTTGGCGACGACGGCGTATTGGTAGACCCAGCCGACGCCGGTCGCATCCGGCCCCAGCGTCGGCGTCACCCCCGCCGGCAGGCGCTGCGCGGCGGCATTGAGATATTCCAGCACGCGCGAGCGCGCCCAATAGGGATCGGTGCCGTCCTCGAAGATCACATAGACGAAGGAGACGCCGAAGAAGGAGAAGCCGCGCACCACCTTCGATTTCGGCACCGTCAGCATCGCCGTGGTGAGCGGATAGGTGACCTGGTCCTCGACCACCTGCGGCGCCTGGCCGGGATAGTCGGTGTAGACGATCACCTGCACGTCCGAGAGGTCGGGAATGGCGTCGAGCGGCAGCGTCTTCAGCGCATAAAGCCCGGCGGCGACGGCGAACACCGTACCGACAAAGACCAGCACGAGGTTGCGGGCGGACCAGCCGATGAGGCGGGCGATCATGGCTGCACCTGCGGCGGTGTCAGGCCGCGCAATGCCGCCTTCAGATTGCTTTCGGCGTCGATCAGGAAGTTCGCCGCGACGACGACACGGTCGCCTTCCGCAATGCCCTCGCGGATCTCGGTGAAGCCTTCGCCGCACAGGCCGATCTTCACCTCGCGCGGTTCGAACCGGCCCTCTCCACGATCAATGATCACGACCTGCCGCGTGCCGGTGTCGATCACCGCGCTATCGGGGACAGCAACCACCGGCGCGGCATCGCCTGTGCCGATCTCCACTTCGGCATACATATTGGGAAGCAGAACACCGCCGGGATTGGCGATCTCAATCCGCACTCGCGTGGCCCGCGTTGCTTCACCGACCTGCGGATAGATCAGCGACACACGTCCTTCGAAGGTGCGTCCCGGCAGGCTTCGAGCCCGGATCGTCACCGGCGCGCCGAGCCGGACGGCCCCAAGATCGAACTCCGGCACATCTGCCAGTACCCAGATGGTCGAAATGTCCGCGAGGCGGAACAGCACATCACCCGGCGCTGCCTTCATGCCGTCGACGACATTGCGTTCGAGCACGACGCCATCGCGCGGCGCACGCCACGTCATCGACAGCGGCACCTTGCGCGTCCGCTCGATCTCGGCGATCGCCTCGGGTGGCAGGCCAAGATTCTCCAGGCGCTGGCGGGCGCCTCCGAGAGCACTGTCGCGGCCGCCAATGTTGAGATCGGTGAGGAGCTGGGCGCCGGCGGTGGCAATGTCCGGCGCATAGAGCCGGAGCAGCATCTGGCCCTTCGTCACCCGGTCGCCCGTGGTGACGTTCGCCACCTCGTTGATGAAAGCGTCGCTCCGGGTGGCGACCACGGAGATGCGCCGCTCGTCGAGCTGGACGGTTCCCGGCACCCGCACCAGCCTGCCGACGACACGCTGCGCTGCCAGCTCGGATCGCACGCCGGTCCGCTGGAGTTTTCCAAGCGACACCCGCACGACCGAGCCGCCATCATCCTCGCCTTCATAGACGGGGATGTAGTCCATCCCCATCGAATCCTTCTTCGGCACCGGCGAGGTGTCCGGCAGACCCATCGGATTGCGGTAGTAGAGGATGCGTCGCGGGCCTGCCTGCCCGGTCGCCTCGGCCGTCGCCGGCGGCCTGTCCTCGAAGCTGACATCCTCGCCGGCGCGGACGGCACGGAAAGCCCGGCCATCCCCGGTCCGGCGTGGCGTTGCCGAATAGGCGGGCTCGCGGTCGGGATCCTGATAATAGATCACCGCTCCGGTGCCGGTCGGCTCAGCCGCCGCAAGGGTCGCCTCGACACCAAGCCATTCGCGCAGGCCGGCCACCGGAAGACCCCGGATGCCAGCCCAGTAGCCTCCGGCCCCCGCCGCCACAACGGCGGCGAGGGCGAGGCCCGTAAGGGCGACCCGTTTCACGGTACGGCCTTCAGGACCAGCTTGTTCTCGATCGTGCCGGTCTCACCCTGGATCTTGGCACCGAGCGAAAGCCGCCAGCCGCCAGCCATCATCAGATTGGTCTTGAAGCGATAGACACCCGGCTCGGTCGACGGCAGAGCCTCGATCGGCGCTGCCATCGTCTCCATGCCGTCAGGCGCCATGTCGATCCGGGTCGCGAAGATGACGGCGTCGGGGACCGCCTTGCCGGATCGCTTGTCGACGAGTCGGACTGCGACGATGGCGCCGTTGCCCTGCTTGATGTCCGTCTGAACGAGCCGGAACTCGTAGTCCGTGATGTCGGCACGCGCCGATGAGAGAGCCGCGACGGAAAGCGCGGCCACGAGCGCCGCCGCAGCGGCGCGCTTCATAGAAGAGGTCGTCATAGTTTGAAAATCCTAGATTCATCGGAGCGCCGTGCGCATGGCCCGGCGTTGCGCGGCCTACGGCCACGCGCTCTCGGCCGCCCGAGCCTCGCGGGGGCGGCACGAACCGGCGCGCAAACGCCGGCGATGTTCTAGGTTCGCGGAGGTCGGGCTGGGGGCTCTATCGCGAGCGCGTCGCCCATGACGTCACTGCCCGGGCGGAGGGCATCGCCCTCGGCCCGCAGAACGAAGGCCAGGCGTGAAAGCATTGGTGCCACCGAGAAGCACTTGGCCATGCACAATGCCATCAATGGGCAGGTCTTCTGGCAGTCGGGAATCGCCGGCGTCTCATGCGGACAACACGGCATGTCGTCCGCCATTTCGGGCATGGACATATCAACGGCGGCCGCCATGGCGGCCCCGTTCACCGGTGCGGTGAACGATCCGGCAACAAGCCCTACGATCGCAAGGATCGGGAGCAGCCTGTGGAGCCAAGTGGCGACCTTCATGCAGCGCAACATGTCATAGGCGAGGCGTTCTGGGAATGCGAGCAGCGGTACGAAGCTGTCACAGGTTCGTGGCAAATGGACGTCGCTGCCCTTCTCAGGATGAGTGAGTGCGTCGCGCACGCACGCACCCGGCGAAGGAAAGGCATCGGAACTGCCGTCGCCGGATCACATCTCGGGGATGGTCACGCGGCGCCAAGCAGGATCACCTCCAGCGGTAGCCTCAAGCGCAAAGAGACCACGCCATACGAAGAGAGCTCGGGGCGTGGCCGCTCGATGGAATCCGCGACACTTCCGGGCTCAATCACGGAACTAGCCGGAGAGATGAACCACCGACGGATGGCGGATTCACATCGCCGGTAAGCCCGAACAGCAGATTGTCGAGTTCTGCCTCGGGGATATCCAGGCGGGCCGCAACGTGCCGGCGTGTCACGCCTTCCCGCCAAAGCTCCGTGAGGACACGGTGCCATATTGCAGATCGCTCCGACGGGAGACCGTCAGGTTCGTTTGTGCCGAACCGCTTGTTTATCTGGATGCAGAAGGTCCGGTAGTTCCAATCGGAGATCCGGCCGATCCGGTGAAGCCGGTGCGCGAGTGCCGCTACGGACACGCCCCACCGCTTCTTTGCGAGCACCAATTGATCGAGACTTCGGACGAATGGGATCGTCGCCACGACGTCGTCGTGAGGCATCAGGAACGACGATGCAAACGCATGTGCCTCGAGCTCGGCAGCGCGCCCTTGATTGGGACCGCCGTGCTTGTGCAGGACGAGGTGAGCCAGCTCATGAGCGGCGTCGAACCGGCTGCGCTCTGTGGTCTTGAAGGTGTTGAGGAAGACATACGGCTCGCCATCATGCCAACAGGAAAAGGCATCCACATTCTTCGTGTTCTCGGCCAGCGAGAAGACGCGAACGCCCTTCGTCTCAAGCAGCTTGATCATATGCGAGATCGGCCGCTCGCCGATCGCCCAATGCTGGCGCAGCGCACGTGCGGCTCCAGCGGGATCGCGTTCATGGCTGAGGTCGAGCAGGTCTGGCTGAGGCAGAACGAACCTTTCCCGCACCCAGGCTGACATCTCGAAGGCCAGTGAGCCGGCGGCGAGCGCCGCATCGCGCTCTCGCGCCGACATCGCCGTGAGGCTCCGGAAGCTGGCGGCATCAGCGCTGATCGGAGCCGCGTCGTCCCGGAAGAAGAACTCCCGCGGGAATCCCAGCGCGCGCACCAAGCCGTCGACCGTGTCTTCATCCGGAATCTGCTGCCCGTTGACGACACGCGACAAGGTGACCGGCGATATGCCAGCCCGCTCGGCGAGAGCCTTGGCGGTCAACCGTTGCCGCTTTCGCGCGAGCTCCATTCTGCCAATGTTGAACATGGCCTAGCGACGCAAAACAGCAGGCTCGAACTCGATGCCATCCGGACGATCGCTATCAACGATGACATCCGCCGGCCATTCACCACCACCGAGGATGAAGATGCGCTCGATAAAGCCCTCGAAATTGCCGCCGGAAATGCCCGAAGGCAGCGACAGCTCGGCACGGACATCACCACCTTGAACCGACACGCAGAAGAACCATACGCCGGTCTGGAGCTCCGCGAGGCTCTGATCCCGCGCCGCTGACATCTCCTCCTCCGGGAACAGTCCCGCCTGTCCCACCGCAATGATGCGGTCAGCACCGGAACCTTTTCCGGACACTGCCTGCGGCTTGTGCAGCGTGTCGGCCGCGAGATCGACGCTCTGGTACACGACCTTCAGCGGCCGGTCGGGATGTTTGACCGATTCGACGTTGTTCTCGCGGTAGCGGACCCATTCGTGGGCCAGGAAGACCTGCCGCACATAGCGGGTGCCATAGATATACGCTAGCAGCCCTTCGGCCGAGGCGGGATCGTCCAACGTCGCGTCCGAGCGAGCAGCGACCACGCCGCGCACGACCTCAAGCAGTTCCTGACGCGTGACGCCGAACTCGGCGAGGCGAGCGTCAACTTCAGGATGATCGGCAAGCACGCGAACCGCAGCCATCGAATCGCTCCCACGATAATTTTCTTACCCTCATTTGTGGAGGAAAAAATTATCGCGAGCAACTGTCTTGGTTGGGTGGTCGGGGGCGGCGAAGGATCGAAGAAGAGTTCTAGTGTGAAGGTATACTCCGCCATCGCCGGCCACCGAGCGCAATAGCGGGCCTGATCTTCGCGGGCAGCCTCATATTCGTAACCGCCGTGCTCAAAAAGATCTGAAGCAAGAGACTCGCGCGCGTTGAGCTATCAAGGTCTGGAATGAAGAGCCGGGCTTCGCTGCGAATTGCCCGCCCTGTCACCCACGCCCCCAGGAGAGGAGCCGCAGCGCGTTCAGGGTCACCAGCACGGTGGCGCCGGTGTCGGCCAAAATCGCGGGCCACAGCCCGGTGATGCCGGCAATGGTGGTGACGAGGAATACCGCCTTCAGCCCCAGCGAGATGGCGATGTTCTGGTGAATGTTGCCCATGGTGCGCCGGGACAGGGCGATCATGGAGGCAACGTCCTTCACCCGGCCATGGAGGGCGGCGGCATCCGCCGTTTCCAGCGCCACGTCGGTGCCGCCGCCCATGGCGATGCCGATGTCGGCGGCGGCCAGCGCCGGGGCGTCGTTGATGCCGTCGCCCACCTTGGCCACCACCGCGCCTTCTTGCTGCAGCTCGCCGACGATGCGCAGCTTGTCCTGCGGCAGCAGCTCGGCACGCACCTCGATGCCCAGCTGCCGGCCGATAGCCTCCGCCGTGCGCCGGTTGTCGCCGGTGAGCATCAGCGTGCGGATGCCCTCCCGCTTCAGCGCGGCAAGGCCCTCGGGGGCGTCGGGGCGGGGCTCGTCGCGCATGGCGATGGCCCCGGCGATGGCGCCGTCGGCCACCAGCAGGGACACGGTCTTGCCGGCGTCGTTCAATGCCGCGATCCGGTCGGCCTGCTCTTGCGACAGGGCCGCGCGCGCGGCGGCGGCCTGGGGCGAGCCGAGGAACACCTCGCGTCCTTCCACCTGCGCCGACACGCCCTTGCCGCCCAGCGCCTGCGCGGCTTCCGCCACGGGAATGGCGATGGCGTCCGCTGCCGCGCGATCAAGGATGGCCTTGGCGAGGGGGTGGCTCGAACCGGTCTCCAGCGCTGCCGCGAGGCGCAGCACCTCGGCGTCCGGCAGGGCGAAGGCGATCACGTCCGTCACTTGCGGCTTTCCTGCGGTGAGGGTGCCGGTCTTGTCGAAGCAGACGGTGGTGACCTTGCCCGCCGTCTCCAGCACGGCGCCGCCCTTCAGCAGCAGCCCGCGCCGCGCCCCGGCGGAGAGGCCGGCTGCGATGGCGGCCGGGGTCGAGATCACCAGCGCGCAGGGGCAGCCGATGAGGAGGATGGCAAGGCCCTTGTAGATCCAGGCATCCCACGCCCCGCCGAACAGCAGCGGCGGGATGACCGCCACCAGCGCCGCCACCACCACCACGCCGGGGGTGTAGTAGCGCGAGAAGCGATCGATGAGCCGCTCGGTGGGCGCGCGCTTTTCCTGCGCCTCCTCCACCAGCTTCACCACCCGGGCGATGGTGTTGTCCTCGGCGGTGGCGGTGACGCGCACGCGCAGCGCCGCCTCCCCGTTCACGGTGCCGGCGAAGACGGTGGCGTCGGGCCCCTTGCGCACCGGCACGCTCTCGCCGGTCACCGGGCTCTCGTCGATGCCGCTCTCGCCGGCGACGATGAGGCCGTCAGCGGAAATCCGGTCGCCGGGCCGCACCAGGATCACCTCGCCCACGACGAGGCTGGCGGCGGGCACCTCGACCGTGGCGCCGTCGCGCTCCACCAATGCGGTCTTTGGCACCAGCGCGGTGAGCGCGCGGATGCTGGCGCGCGCCCGGCCGGCGGCGACGCCTTCCAGCAATTCGCCCACCAGGAACAGGAACACCACCGCCGCCGCCTCCTCGGCCGCGCCGATGACCACGGCGCCCGCCGCTGCGATGGTCATCAGCATCTCGATGGTGAAGGGCATGCCGTTCGCGGCGGCCGCGATGGCGCGCCGGGCGATGGGCACGAGGCCCACCAGCATGGCGGCGAGGAACAGCCACGATTGCACCGCCGGGACGAAGGTCCCGATGCCGGAGGCCGCAACCAAAGCGAGGCCGCTCAGGAGGGTGAGGCGCGCCTTGCCGGTGGACCACCATCTGCCTTCGGCGGCGGGGACAGCACCATGGTCGTGGCCGCCGGTTTCGGCGTGGTCGTGCTTTGCGTGATCGTGGCCGGTGTGGTCGTGGCCCGCATGGTCGTGGTCGGAATGATCGTGCCCCGCGCAGCTCTCTCCATGGTCGTGTGCCTTGCGCTGCCCGCCGCCGGCCGCGAGCGGAGCGAGGGCGTAGCCCATGGGGGAAAGGCGCCCGGCGAGGGGCGCAAGGTCGGCGTCCGGGGCGTGGCGGATCACCAGCGTGCCGGCCGCCACCGAGACCTCGGCTTCCGCCACGCCGGCGATGCGCAGCGTGGTGCCCTCGATCTTCGCGGCGCAGGAGGCGCAGTCCATCCCGGTCACCCGGAACCGGCTTTGAACGAGAGGAGCGGTCATGATGCGGCCTTTCTTTGCGTCACGCTGCGGATCCTAGATGCTCTAGTCACTAGAGGAGCAAGCCCCAATGTCCGGCCCGTCGTCCGAAAATTTTCCCGACCTCCTGCCCATCGGCGCGGCGGCGCGCTTAAGCGGGGTGAAGGTGCCCACCATCCGCTTCTATGAGGAGATCGGCCTGATGCCGGCGCTGCCGCGCACCGAGGGCAACCGCCGCCTCTACAGCGCCACCCACCTGCAGCGGCTGGCCTTCATCCGCCATGCGTGCGAGCTGGGCTTTGACATCGAGGCTATCCGCACCCTGCTGACGCTGCAGGACCGGCCCGAGCAGTCGTGCGCGGCGGCGGACGAGATCGCCAGCGCGCGGCTGATCGAGGTGCGCAGCCGCATCGCCGCGCTAAGGGCGCTGGAGGCGGAGCTTCAACGCATGGTCGACGGCTGCGCCCACGGCCACGTGGCACAGTGCAGGGTGATCGAGACGCTTTCCGATCACGGACAATGTCAATTTCATAACGGCCAGGGCGAAAACCTTGGGATCGGCCGAAATTCAAGCGATCTCCCAAGCTTTTCGGGTACGCTGACGCAGCGCTTCCGAAAGACTTGACACATCGCGGCTCTTGGGGTCTCTCATGGTCCATGCTTCGCGTCTTGGCAAAAGTCCTCATGTCGATCACCGGTCCGGCGTTCCGCCGCGCCGTGTCGGTCGTCGTGGTGGCATGCCTTGTGGCCGGGCCGTTCGCAAGCGCACTGGCAGCGCATCACATCTTTGATGTGGACGGCGCTCTGGGAGAGTTGGCTGGGACCTCAGTTACGCTGACGGGCGTCGGTGTGTCGAGCACCGACCTGTCGCCCGTCGAGGCATCCGTTGCGGACCCCTCCCTCGCCGCTACGGATGCCAAGGTGTTCGGCGCCGCGCATGACCCGGCCCAGCCCCAGCCTGCCTCGGACCATGACTGCCATGGCTGCTCCATGGTGGTGCCATATACTCCGGCAGCAAGCGAGGCCCTGCGTCTGCCATCCACGTCGGAGGTAGCGCCCACGCGCCTGAGCGCCGGCCGCTCCGTTCCCGCAGACATCCGCCCCCCGCGCGCCTGATCCGACTTCTGCTCGCGCGCTGACGCCCCGCGTCGGCGATCCGCCATCAGACTTTGGATCAGATCATGTCGCCTCGTGCCCTCGCGCTTGCGCTTGGGGCAGCGCTCGCGCTGCTTCACGCGTCGCAGACGCGCGCCGAAACCGCCCGTCCGCTGACCCTCACAAGCGCCCTCGCCAGCGCCCTTGCCGCCAATCCGCGCCTCACGGCGGCGGAACGCGACATCGGCATCGCAGCCGGCCGCAATACCCAGGCCGGGGCCCTGCCCAACCCCAACCTCTCCCTAGAGGTGGACAATGCGGCGGGCTCGGGCTCCTACCAGGGGCTGGACCTTGCCGAGCAGACGATCCAGATCAGCCAACTGGTAGAGCTGGGCGGCAAGCGCGAGGCGCGGCTGGCGGCCGCCGGCGCCGGGGTCGGCGTGGCGCGCTGGGAGCGGGAGGCGATCCGCCTGCAGGTGCTGGCGGATACCGCCGCCGCCTTCGCCGCCGTGCTCGGGGCGCAGCAGCGCGCCCAGATTCTTGAGACGCAGGTGGCGGCGATCCAGCGGCTCGCTCCCTTGCTGCAGAACCGCGTCCAGGCCGGCGCTTCCTCCCCGGCCGAGATTTCCCGCGCCCGTGTCGCCGCCGATTTCGCCCGGGTGGAGCTGGACCGAGCCCGCGCTGCGCTCGGCACCGCGCGGCGGGAACTCGCGCTGCTCATGGGCCTTCAGGAGGCAAGGTTCGGGCGGGCGACCGGCAACCTGCTGAAGGTCAGCGCCCCCCCGCCACTGCCGGGGCTTGTCAAGCAGGCGCTGGGCAATCCGCAGCTCACCCGCTTCACCGCCCTGCGCGCCCAGCGGCAGGCGGACCTGCGCTCGGCACAGGCCAAGTCGGTGCCGGACGTGACCCTGGGGGTCGGCTACCGGCATTACAACGAGACCGCTGACAGCGGCATGCGCTTCTCATTGTCCATGCCGATCCCCCTGTTCGACCGCAATGACGGCGGCATCGCCGAGGCGAACGAACAGATGCTGCGGGCCGAAGCGGAGGAAGCCATCGCCCGCAATGCCCTCATCTCCCAGCTTGGCCGGGCCCATGACGGGATGAGGGCGGCCTTCGACGAAATAGCGCTATTGCGCGGCAGCACCATTCCAGGCGCGCGGACTGCCTTCGAGGGGGTAGAGACCGGCTATTCCGAAGGCCGCTACACGCTCCTGGAACTGCTTGACGCCCAGTCCACCCTCACCGACGCCGCCCTGCGCGAGCTCGATGCGCTGGTTTCGTTCCACACCGCACTCGCCACCCTCGAAGGGCTGACGGGTCGGCCGGTGAATCTCAACAAAGGAAAAGCCAAATGAGCCGCACGGCGCGACGCGACGTGGCGATGCTCCTCATCGGCCTGCTGGCCGGCGCGGGGGCGCTGTACGCATTCCAGGACCGCAACGCTCCCGTTTCGGGCAGCCTAGCCGCTGAGCGCGGACATGGTGCGGAGGGTGGGCATGGAGAAGAGGGAGGCGGACATGCCGAGGGCGGGGTGGAACTGGACGACACCAGGCTTGCTGCTGCCGGCATCGGCCTGGAGACGGCCAGCCCCGGGACGCTTCGCCAGAAGCTACGCCTAAATGGCTTGGTCCAGCCCAATCAGGAAAACGTGGTCCAGGTAACCCCGCGCTTTCCCGGCATCGTCCGGGAGATCCGCAAGCGGATCGGCGACAAGGTGGCCAAGGGCGACGTTCTCGCGGTCGTCGAAAGCAACCAGAGCCTCACCACCTACGACATGAAGGCGCCGATCTCCGGCACGGTGGTGGACCGGCAAGTCGGGCTTGGCGAATACGCCTCCGAACAGAAGCCGGCTTTCGTGGTGGCCGACCTTTCGACTCTATGGGTGGATCTCTCCGTCTATCGCCGCGATTTTCCACGGGTGCGTGCCGGCGATAAGGTCGCCATCGATCCGGAGGACGGTGGGCAGGTCATCGACGGCCGAGTGGCTTATGTCTCGCCCATCGGATCAGCCGACACCCAGACCGCGCTGGCGCGGGCGGTCATTCCCAACGACGGCATGCGGCTGCGGCCCGGCCTGTTCGCCGTGGGCACCATCACCCTGACTGAGAAGCCGGTGGATCTCGCGGTCCGAACCAGCGCGCTTCAGACCATCGACAACCGCACCGTCGTGTTCGTGCGCGACGGTGACGCGTTCGCCCCCCGCGATGTGGAGATCGGTGATCGCGATGCGGAATGGGCCGAGGTGCTGTTCGGGCTCATGCCCGGTGATGTCTACGCCGCGCGAAACAGCTTCGTGGTGAAGGCGGAACTCGCCAAAGGGAGCGCTAGCCATGAGCACTGAGGCGTCCCCCGGCGCGATGGACGACGGCCTGCGGCTCGTCACTGCCTTCATTCATCCTCATCTTGAAGGGCGCGTGGTGCGAGCCCTGCACGAGCTACCTGAATTCCCGGGATTTACCTTCACCGAAGCGCGCGGCCAAGGTCGCGGCCGCGGTGCCGGCGGCACCTATGTGGCGAGCGAATACGACCTCACCTACCAGCGCCATCTCCAGTTGCAGATCGTCTGCCGTGCCGGCGTCGTGGAGGCAGTGATCTCGACCCTCACGCGCGCTGGGTGGACCGGACACCGCGGTGACGGAGTGGTTTTCGTTACGCCGGTGGAGCGCTTCGCCCGCATCCGTGAGGCAGGCAAAGCTCAGGCTCAGGAGGGGGCGCGATGATCGACGCCATCCTCGCCTTCTCCATCCGCCAGCGTTGGCTGGTGGTCATGTTCTGCCTCGCCATCGGCGCCTTCGGGGCCTGGAACTTCACGCGCCTCCCCATCGACGCGGTGCCCGACATCACCAACGTGCAGGTGCAGATCAACACCTCGGCGCCCGGCTTCTCGCCGCTGGAGACCGAGCAGCGCATCACCTTTCCCATCGAGACCTCCATGGGCGGCCTGCCCGGCCTGCAATACACCCGCTCGCTGTCCCGCTATGGCCTCAGCCAGGTGACGGTCGTGTTCCGCGATGGCACCGACATCTACTTCGCCCGCCAGTTGGTGAACGAGCGCATCCAGCAGGCGAAGGACCAGCTTCCGCTGGGGGTGGAGACCGCCATGGGGCCGGTGTCCACGGGCCTTGGCGAGATCTACATGTACACGGTGGAGGCCAGGGACGGGGCGAAGAAGCCTGACGGCCAGCCCTTCAGCCCCACCGACCTACGCACCATCCAGGACTGGATCATCAAGCCGCAGTTGCGCACCGTGCCGGGGGTGGTGGAGGTGAACACCATCGGAGGTTTCGAGCGGCAGTTCCATGTGCTGCCCGATCCGGCGCGGTTGATGGCCAATCGCATTTCGTTCCGCGAGGTGATGACGGCGCTGGCCGCCAACAACGCCAACGTGGGCGCCGGCTATATCGAGCGCAACGGCGAGCAGTATCTGGTGCGCACGCCGGGCCAGGTGGCGGACGCCGCCGAGATCCGCGAGATCGTCATCGGCAGCCGGGGCGGCACGCCGCTGCGGATAGGCGATATTGCCGAGGTGCGCGAGGGGCGTGAGCTGCGCACCGGCGCGGCGACCCTGAACGGAGAAGAGGTGGTGCTGGGCACCACCATGCTCCTCATCGGCGAGAACAGTCGCACCGTGGCCCAGCGTGTCGCCGCGCGATTGGAGGAGATTTCCCGCTCGCTGCCGGAAGGCGTCATCGCCCGTGCCGTCTACGACCGCTCACACCTGGTGGAAGCCACCATCGCCACGGTGGAGAAGAACCTTCTGGAAGGCGCGCTGCTGGTGGTGGTGGTGCTGTTCGTGCTGCTCGGCAATTTCCGCGCGGCGCTGGTGACGGCCTTCGTCATTCCGCTCGCCATGCTCTTCACCATCACCGGCATGGTGGAGAACCGTGTCAGCGCCAACCTCATGAGCCTTGGTGCCATCGACTTCGGAATCATCATCGACGGGGCGGTCATCATCGTCGAGAACTGCCTACGCCTGCTGGCGGAAGAGCAGCATCGGCGCGGCCGGCTCCTGACCCGCGCCGAGCGGTTCGAGACCATCCTCGCCGGCTCCAAGGAGGTGATCCGGCCGAGCCTGTTCGGCACCATGATCATTGCCGTGGTCTACCTGCCGGTGCTCACCCTAACGGGGGTGGAGGGCAAGATGTTCACGCCCATGGCCATCACCGTCCTGATGGCGCTGGCCGGCGCGGCTCTGTTCTCCATGACCTTCATCCCGGCGGCCATCGCGCTGCTGGTAACGGGCAAGGTCTCCGAGCACGAGAACGTCATCATGCGCGGGGCGCGGCGCTTCTATACGCCGTTGCTCGATGCCGCCATCAACTACCGCGCCGTGGTGGCGGTGGCCGCGGCCGGCCTCGTGGTTGCGAGTGGCCTTGCCGCCTCCCGCATGGGCGGCGAGTTCATTCCGAGCCTCGACGAGGGCGATGCGGCGATCCAGGCGCTCAGGGTGCCGGGCACCAGCCTTACCCAGTCGCTGGAGATGCAGCAGGCGCTGGAGAAGAGCCTGCTGAAGGTGCCGGAAGTGAAGGAGGTGTTCGCCCGCACCGGTACGGCGGAAGTTGCCACCGACCCAATGCCGCCCTCCATCTCCGACGGTTACGTGATGCTGAAGCCACGCGCCGAATGGCCGGACCCCGGCAAGTCCAAGAGCGCGGTGATGACCGACATCGAGAAGGCGGCGGAGGGCGTGGCGGGGAGTAATTACGAACTCTCCCAGCCGATCCAGCTGCGCTTCAACGAGCTGATCTCCGGCATCCGCAGCGATGTGGGCGTCAAGATCTTCGGCGACGACCTCGACATGCTGCTGCAGGTGGCCGGGCAGGTGCAGAGCGTGCTCCAGGCGGTGCCGGGCGCCGCCGACGTGAAGACCGAGCAGGTCTCCGGCCTGCCCATGCTGACGGTCGCCCTCAATAGAGCGGCCATGGCCCGTTACGGGGTAAGCGTCGCCGACGTGCAGGAACTGGTGGAGATCGCGGTGGGCGGCCGCGAGGCCGGCGCCCTGTTCGAGGGCGATCGCCGCTTCGACATCGTGGTGCGCCTGCCGGAGGAATTGCGCACCGACATCGAGGCCCTGCGCGCGCTGCCGGTGCCGCTTCCCCCTGCGGCGAGCGATGAGGCCAAGCCAGTCCAGGCCGCTTGGGTCCCCGGATCTGGCGGGCAGATCCGCTACGTGCCGCTGTCCGCCATCGCCAACCTCACGGTCTCCCCTGGCCCGAACCAGATCAGCCGGGAGAACGGCAAAAGGCGCATCGTGGTGAGCGCCAACGTGCGCGACCGCGACCTCGGCTCCTTCGTCACCGACGCCCAGCGCCAGGTGGCAGATAAGGTGAAGCTGCCCGAAGGCTACTGGATCGGCTGGGGCGGCCAGTTCGAACAGCTGGTTTCGGCCACACAGCGCCTTGCCATCGTGGTGCCCATCGCGCTGTTGCTCATCTTCCTGCTGCTGTTCATGAGCTTCGGCTCGGTAGCGGATGCGCTGCTGGTGTTCTCCGGCGTGCCGCTGGCGCTCACGGGGGGCATCGCGGCGCTAATCTTGCGCGACCTGCCGCTCTCCATCAGCGCCGGCATCGGCTTCATCGCGCTCTCGGGCGTGGCGGTGCTGAACGGCCTCGTCATTATCGCCTTCATCCAGCGCCTGCGGGCGGAAGGGCGGGACGTGGTGACGGCGGTGCGCGACGGCGCCCTGACACGCCTGCGCCCGGTGCTGATGACGGCGCTGGTCGCTTCGCTCGGCTTCGTGCCAATGGCCATCGCCACCGGCCCGGGCGCGGAGGTGCAGCGGCCGCTCGCCACCGTGGTCATCGGCGGCATCATCTCCTCCACCATCCTCACCTTGCTCGTGCTGCCAGCGCTCTACGTGCTGTTCCGGCGCGAGACCAGGCCAGCGGCCTCCCCCGAGGCGCAGGCCGAAGCCCCATCCCCCTAGCCCCAAAATCGGAGAAAGACCCGTGCTTAAGAGCCTGATCGTCGCTTTCAGCCTGCTTGCCGCTGGGCCCGCCCTCGCCCAGCATGCCCATGGTGCGCAGAAGGGTCCCAATGGCGGCCCCTTGGAAGACGTCGCCGGCGTCCATGCCGAACTTGTCGTCTCGGGCGAGACCTTGACCTTCCACGTAGTCGATGAGGCAGGCAAGCCGGTCGATACCGCCGGCTTTACCGGTTCTGCCATGCTGGCCTCCGGCGCCGATCGCAAGACTATCCAGCTTACCGCAGGCGGTCAGACCCTGGCCGGCAAGGCGCCCTCAACCATCGTCAAGGGCACGGCGGTCACGCTGCTCATTAAAACCCCGGCCGGCAAGTCCGGTCAGGCCAAGTTCACCACCCCATAAGGAAGTGTGTCATGAAAAGTACTGTGTGGAACTACGTTGCCCGCGGCACCTTGTGCGTGCTCGTGTTCGGCATCGCGTCGCCGGCACTGGCACTCGATCCGCGACCGAAGACATATCGTGAGAAGCAGAGGCACGATTTTCGAGACGTCCAACTCGGGGTTACTCACCCGTTGCCCCATGGTCGCAGCACATCTATCCGTTCCGGCCAGACGCGCGATGTTCCGTCCGAGCAACGCACTATGGAATCCAGCCGGTGAATTCAATATTCGGTCGTTTCGATCAAGAGGGAGAGGCGGTGTGAGAGGCTTTCTCCGAAGCATTTTGCTAAGTCTCATGCTGATCGTAGTCTTGTGTATTCCGGGGTATTCCTGGAACGCGAGCGCGATGTCATTAGAAGCGAGCGCATTAACGGATGAAAACCACCATCAGAGTGACGAAGACACCCGCAATCCGGCCTGCGCTGCGGTGCGGTGCGAGTGCCACGCTTGCCCGCACGTCTCCCCCTTCGATGAAGGTGCGTCGTCGGGGCCCCCAGGGTGGAGAGTGTGCGGGCAATGGGCGAACGAGACCCGTAGTGGTGTCGGCCTAGGCGTAGAAATCCCCCCTCCTCGCTACGCGAATGTTGAAAACAAATGAAATAAATCAAGTTTAATTCGACATTCGAGGTTAAATCATGAAGATTTATGTCGTTGCTCTTAGTTTCATCCTCCCTCCGCTTACGGCTTTCGCAGAGCCGTATCCGTCGACGCTCGGCGTGGAGGAGCAAGAGCGACATGAATTCCTTGACGTGCAGCAGGAAAGTTATCCCGGCGGCCGTCTTTCTGGGACAACGAGCGGCTCGCCTAAGGTGCAGATGAGCCGCCCTCAGGCGCCTACCCCAGGGACCTTCATTCCCTCGCCCTCGCCGTGGCTTAACGATCGCGCGGTGCGCTAAGCCGAGTCATTAAGAAGGAAGAGGGACGAATATTCGCCCCTCTTCATCCATCTAAATTCCAATTTTTGGAGGTAAAATCATGAATAAGGCGATTTTTACAGCGTGCATTTGCATCGCGTTAAATAGCATTTGCATCGGAGCGGCTTTCGCCGCGGGCACGCAATTCACCCCATTTTATCTGCCTGCGCAAACTTCACAAACGTCGGCAATAGGCTGTGAACATTCAAATGTCGGAGAGCATAAATTGTTTTGTGCAAAGAATAAATCTTCATGTTACGACAAAAATAGGTCTTTCAGGCCGCACGAGCTTACTCATTGCAAAATTCAATATGATCAATGCATGCGAGCTTGGGACTAACGCAATGATACAAATAGTGAAAGAAAAATTATCTATATGTGCATTTGTCGCATGTATTTATATGTTATGCATCGATATCAGATTCGCTAATGGAAACGAAATATTGGAAACAATATTGACTAGATCTTTTTTTATACAGAATATTACAATATATTGCTCTCAGTTTATACCAGATGTAACCGAGAGGTCGTCAGGAAAATATGGTGATATATCTCGATTGACCTATCATATACGCCAAGAGGTGGTTGGTGAGTTGCCCGCTGACCAATCGATCTTTGTAGTCCGCCGTTCAGCTGACATGGCGCGAGCGGGTGCGCTGCAGGCAATTCGGCAACTTTATGAATTCGACCGAGATCGTGAGCAAGCACGTATCGTAGAGTGGTGCGAACAGTCCGCGGCAGTCGAGATTGCCGAATACGTCCGCGACCATGATGGAAGACACGATGAATTCGTTGCAATCATTGCTGCAGCCAAGAAGGGCGGCGATAGATCCAAGTCAGAATTAAAACCCTAAGGTGTCTTTATTGTCAGATGTCGGGTTGGGCGATGCTGGTGAATCTGGGGAGCTTACAAAGATGATCGAGAAGCTTCGACTGGACATTCCAATCCTTCTGCCAAACGTGCCCGACGCTGTAGACTCCTGTGTGAGTCGGCTCGTTTCGGAGCTTCAGGAGCGCGCGGGCATTGAGTATGTGCACGTCGCTGGCGGCGAGTCGGCGCAGCTCTGCCTCCACTATGACCCGACGGTAATCGGCTTACCTCGCATCCGGGAACTTGCCCAAAGCGTTGGCGCGCAGATTACCGAGCGGTTCGGTCACGCGATTTGGCAGGTGGAAGGGATCACCCATGAACGGCGTGCGCGCACCGTTGCCGAGAAACTGCGTAAGCTTTCCGGGGTATTGGAGGCCGAAGCCAGTGCATCTGGTCTCGTACGCGTCGAATTCGACCGCGAGGCGGTAACAGAGCAGGAAATCCGAAACGCCCTCGTTCAAATGGGGGCTATCGCCGCGAGGGATGCGGCCGCGCTACGGCTGGATAGGCTGCCCTCTCACGCTTGATATGATCATCGGTCAGTCATGTTTACGCATGCCAGGTCAGAACATAAGGACGGAAAAGGGGAGCACGATCATGCCCATGGCAGGATCCTCGGACCGAACACTGAGCTAATCTTCTCTCTTGCCTGCGGCGCGCTGCTCGTCGTCGGTTTTGCCATCGAGAAGCTATTACCGGCCGCACCCGGCTGGCTGCCTATCGTGTGTTTCGTTGGAGCATATTTCTTTGGCGGCTTCTACACGGTCCGCGAAGCGATAGACAATCTGCGCCTGCGCAGGTTCGAGATCGATACGCTGATGCTGGTAGCGGCTGCGGGCGCGGCTTCGCTTGGCGCATGGGCGGAAGGCGCGCTGCTGCTCTTCCTGTTCAGCCTAGGCCACGCATTGGAACACTATGCCATGGGCCGCGCCAAGCAGGCGATCGAGGCCCTGGCCAAGCTCGCTCCACGCACGGCCACGGTGCGCCGCGCTGATGGCACCTTGGAGGTTCCCGTGGAGGAACTTGTGATCGGCGACGTGGTGCTGGTCCGCCCTAACGAGCGTCTACCTGCCGACGGCTTCCTGGTGAAGGGCTCCTCCGCCATCGATCAGGCTCCTGTCACCGGCGAGAGTATCCCGGTGGACAAGCGCCCGGTTGACGACGTTGCTGAGGCACGGGCGCGGCCCGACACGGTTGGCTCTGCCTCGCGGGTCTTTGCGGGAACAATCAACGGTGCCGGCGCCATTGAGGTGGAGGCGACGCGCTTGTCGAGCGACACGGCGCTGGCAAAGGTCGTGAAAATGGTGAGCGAGGCGGAAACGCAGAAATCACCGACCCAGCGGTTCACTGAGACGTTCGAACGTATCTTCGTGCCCGTGGTACTGGCGCTCGCGATCCTCCTTCTGTTCGCCTGGGTGGTGGTGGACGAGCCATTCAGCTCAAGCTTCTATCGCGCCATGGCGGTACTGGTCGCCGCAAGCCCGTGCGCTTTAGCCATCGCTACACCGAGCGCGGTGTTGTCAGGCGTCGCGCGAGCGGCACGTGGCGGCGTGCTGGTGAAGGGCGGCGCGCCACTGGAGAATCTGGGCTCGCTGAGCGCTATCGCATTCGACAAGACGGGAACGCTGACGGAGGGCAAACCGCGTATCACCGACGTCTTGCCGGCCGACGGGGTTCCGGAACATGAGCTCCTCTCAGTAGCGGTTGCGGTAGAGGCGCTCAGCGATCACCCGCTAGCCGCCGCAATCGTTCGCGACGGGCGAGCCCGGCTGGGAGGACGAGAAATAGAGGAGGCGACTGAACTCAAAAGCCTCACCGGGCGAGGCGTGGTCGCTACATTTGCCGGGCAGCCGGTCTGGCTCGGGAAGGCCGAGATGTTTGGGCAAGACGGCATTACCCAGCTGAATCCAGCTGTGAAGGCGTCGATCGCGAAGCTGCGGGACGCCGGGCGCACTACGATGGCTGTGCGGATTGGTGAGCGAGATCTCGGAGCCATCGGCCTTATGGACACTCCGCGGGCTGCCGCTCGCGACGCGCTCAAGCGGCTGCGCGATCTTGGCATCACTCGGATGCTCATGATCTCGGGCGATCACCAGAAGGTGGCCGACGCCATCGCCAAAGATTTAGGACTAGACGAAGCTTGGGGCGACCTGCTCCCCGAGGACAAAGTTGCGGCGATTCAAAAGCTGAGGAAGGAAGCCAAGGTTGCGATGGTCGGCGATGGGGTCAATGATGCGCCGGCCATGGCGAACGCCACGGTCGGCATCGCTATGGGAGCCGCGGGTTCCGATGTGGCGCTAGAGACCGCAGACGTCGCACTCATGGCGGATGACCTGCGACATTTGCCGTTCGCGGTCGGACTAAGCCGCCGCACGCGCTTCATCATCCTTCAGAACGTGTTCATAAGCTTGGGTGTGGTGGCGTTGCTGGTTCCGGCGACGATATTTGGCCTCGGCATCGGCCCGGCCGTGGCGGCGCACGAGGGGTCCACGCTGGTGGTAGTGTTCAATGCACTACGTTTGCTTGGCTACCGCGATGGGCAGGCATGACGTGATAGTGAATGTAGAATCGCAACCTATCAAAAACAGCTCGGTGCGGGAATATGACATGAAGAAAACGTCAATTGCAATATTTGCTTGGATTATAATTTGTGTGTCTTTTACAGACTCTGCCTTTTCAGAGGTTGAACAGTCAACTAATTCTACTATTTCCGATTTGAGAGGGCAAGCCGTTAGTCATTTGAAGTTTATGTATGGTATGTATTTCGCGATTAGGGGATGTTTAGAAGCATATAATGATCAATCTGAACCTAATTTCAAGCCGACAGTTACTTTATCCGAGGCGCAGCAGGTTCTGCGTGCGGCGGATGCTGCTGCTAGATCAGTCGGCATCGATGTTGACAAGGCATGGCTTGAAATGAGCTCCATTGGACAAGCAGCGGGAGAAGCGCTTAAAATTAAGACAGACGATAATTTTAAAAAATGTCAACAAAGTGGAATGTTTTTCCGCACAGTTACATCTCGCCTTCAGATGACAATTCGTAAATTAGATGGAAATATTCCTATAATAAGAAAGGATTTTTGATATGTATAATTCTTCATAAATAACATAAATTTATCTGATTTGTTGAAATATATAGCTAATTTTAGTGATAACAAATTCGACTTGGCGCAGCAGATGGCACAAATCACGGTTCCTAAATTGTCATTCCTATGTCGTTTATATTATCAAAAATTATACTATCAATTTCTATCTAACATTTCATAAGTGTGGCATGAAATTTGAGGCGGGCGATGTGAATCCAGCTTAATGGTGACAATTCCGTCGCTTGGAATAGCGGAAGAAGGTCGTTGGGCGCGAACAGACAACGAGCTTACTTAGAAGGAGACTTTCATTAGCATGGTTTGGTCTAAATCATCTATTTTATGAAATGGCCGCGCCCTCTCTCGATCTAATCTCTAATGTCCAAGTTACTGATGATAAAATATCTCAAAAATATGATGTATTATGTAAAAGTTATGCATTAATGTACGTTATAATCCGACGATATAATTTTAATATTTCGCATACTTGCACATAAAATACAAACATTTGATGCGTAATATTTGTGATATCATGTAATTCATACTGAATTATATGCCGTTATTGAAATGGAGAACGTTTCCAATGTCGAATAACAGTACGGAAATTGAAATCCGCTACCTCAGGTATTTAATCGCTGCTTCCGAATATGGAAGCTTTCGGAAGGCAGCAGCGGCACTCGGTGTGCAGGAGTCCTCCGTTAGTCGGCGGATCCGGGACATCGAGGATCAGGTCGGGGCCTCCCTGTTCTTGCGACACCCCGGGGGGATCAACCTGACCATAGCCGGACAACGCTTCCTGCATCGGGTCCGCCATGCGTTGGACCACATTCGCGACGCGGCGGCGGAGGTGGCCGCCATTGGTCGTGCCGAGGACGGATACGTCAAAGTGGGACTATTTTCTTCACTTTCATCGGGTTTTTTGTCGGACTTATTTCGAGAATATGACGCAAAATATGGATCTGTTCATATCGATTTCGTCGACGGCGAAGCACACGATCACATCAACTCCATTCGGAAATTTCAGCTTGATATTGCTTTTGTCATCGGATTGGGCGATTGGCCGGAATGCGATACAACTTATCTTTGGTCGGAACAGGTTCTTGTGGCATTGCCCGAAGGCCATCCGCTTTCCACCGAGGACGCGTTGACATGGCGAGATCTCAGTTCTGAAAAAATTCTTATCCGAGACACTGCGGCTGGGATGAGAATCCAAGACTATGTCATTCGCAAAATCCGGGAAGTCGAATGCGAGCCCCGTGTCGAGGCGCAGCGGGTTGGGCGATATAAGCTTCTCAATCTCGTCGCGTCCGGCCGCGGAATAACGTTGGTCATAGAATCCGAAAATTTGGTCAAGGTCCCCGGCGTTATCTATCGTTCTCTGCGCGGCGAGGTGCTCCAGTTCTATGCTGCATGGTCGCCGAAAAACGACAATCCCGCGTTTCGGACATTGCTCAGCCTTGCTCGATCGATGGCTCGCTCTTCAGCACCCCAGACGTCATCCCCCGTGCAGGATCTGGATGGGGTGCTTGCCGAGCCTTCGCGAAAACGCGATCTGTCGCGATGAAGCGCTCCAGCATGGGCGCGATCAGCCTGACGGGATCGGTGATCGGATTCCCCGTCTCGCCACCCAGCACCTGCGCATAGGCGACAAGATCGCGGTGCAGCTTCGCTGGCAGTTCCACGGTCACCTTCACCGGCTTGTCGTCGAGGATCTCGCTGAGCTTCAGCTTCGGCATTTCAACCTCCATAGGATTCAAGAACGAGGTCGCGCGTGACGATGATCCGCACCGGGAATCCCGGCCGGATCGTGAGGGTCGGCGCAATGTTGAGCTGGCGCTGGACGAGCTGCCGGCCGGTCTGGCTGATGCTGTCGGATGCGCCTTCCCGCAAAGCACTCACGAGGTCGCTATCGCTGCCGGACGTTCCTGCGCTCGCCCCGACGCTGAGGATGGTCGAGAGCACCGCCGCCTTGAACAGCTCGCCCCAATGGTAGTCGATGCCATCCTCAAGGCCAGCGTAGCCTTCCGCGTCGGCTCCGGTCTGGCGCTCCAGCACGATGGACCGGCCATTGGGGAAGATCAGGCGGTTCCAGACGAGGAGCACCCGGCGCTGCCCGAAGCCGACGCCATTGTCATACTGGCCAATGATGCGGGTGCCCTGGGGGATCAGGAGGATCCGCCCGGTCGGGCTATCGTGGACATTCTCGGTCACCTGGGCGGTGATCTGGCCCGGCAGGTCCGAGCGGATGCCGGTGATCAGCGCCGCGGGGATGACGGCGCCGGCCTGCAGGATGTTGGCGGAGGCAGGAGCCGCCACGCGGTCGGGCGACACGGTGCGCCGGTCCACGGCCTGGCTCAGGAAGGCAAGCTGGCGCTCCTGGGCCGTCGGCGTCGCCGCCTGCGGCGCAAGGCCGAGGCTGGTGAGATCGGCGGCCGGCGCCGCTGACGCTGAAGTGACTCCCGCCTGCTGGGTCACCGCCGGGCTTGCCGACCGGGTATTGGTCTGAGCGAACAGCCGTCCGGTCCGGGCGTCTTCGCTTTCCCGCTGCTGGCGTTGCTCCTCGGGGCTCAAGGCGGGATTTGGCATGCCTCCCATTGTCGGCACCGTCGGCTGCACTGCCGTCTGCGCATTGAGGATCGGCCGGCCGAGGTCGCCGGGCAGCGGAGGCCCGAGCTTGGGGATGCCGGTGTAATCCTTGGGTAGGCCGGCGAGCCCGTCCGGCGTCGCATTGACGTCGGTGGCGTAGAGTTCCTGGCCGTGTCCGTGGTCCTTTCGCGCTTGCAGGGCGTAGATCAGCGCCCCGCCGATCCCAAGGCCGGCAACGAGCCCCAGCCCGGCTAATACCTTTCGGGACAGGCGGGTCACCCGCGGCGGTTCCGGCCGCAGCCGCATGGCCGACACAGTCTCCCCCGTCAGTGGCCGAGCGCCGTCATCACCGCTCAGCTCCGGCCCTGTCTCCTTCCCGGGTTCGATGCCGCTCATAGGACCGGCCTCCCGTCGGTGCGGGAGATGCGCACGCGCTTCTGGTCCTTGTCGGCGCCGAAGCGCAGCTCGGCGGCTGCGAAGAGCCGGTCCACGATCATATAGGTGCCGCGCACGCGATAGTTCACGAGTTCGGAGGTGTCGCCTTGCGGCCCGACCACGAACAGCGGCGGCATCTCGCCATGGGCGATCCCGCGGGGAAACTCGATGAAGACCTGCTGCCCATCATCGAAGGCGCGCAGCGGCCGCCACGGTGCCCGGTCGCCGCTCACCTCGTAGCGGAAGTTCACCTTTGCCAGGTCGATGCCCGTGGCGACGGGCTGCACCGCCTGCGCTTCCGCGTTCTGGCGCCTGAGGGCGATGAGCTGGTCTTGGGGATATTGCCAGGAGACCGAGGCCATGTAGGTCTTCTCGGTGGAGCGCAGCTCCATGTGGTAGGTGCGCAAATTGGTGTTGATGACGAGGTTGGTGGTGAGGTCCGGCCGTGTCGGTTTCACCAGGATGTGGACTTGCTTTGCCCCGCCCGCCCCGCTCTCGGTGTCGCCGATGATCCAGCGCACCGTGTCGCCGGCAGCGACCGGCCCCGTGCCCACCAGTTGCTCGCCGGGTTGCAGGGCGACGTCGGTGATCTGACCGGGCGAAGCGTAGACCTGATAGAGCGCGCCATCCACGAAGGGATAGACCTGCATGGAGTTGATGAAGCCGTTGCGCACCGGCTGAACGCGCGCGGCAGCATTGGCCTGGTTCACTCGGGCCGTCGGGTCCGCGGACTCGGGCTCGGCCTTGCCGTCCTTGCCCACCGGCTTCAGCTGGCCGGGCAGCGGCAAGGGCTTCGGCAGCTCAACGATGCGCACCGGCCCCGGCGGCTCAGCCTTGAAGACGGCGGGCGGGGCATCGTCATATTCGATCTCCGGGGGCTTCTCGAAGGTGGCGCAGCCCGCCAGGGCCGATGTGCAAAGCAGGAGAAGCGGCAAGCCGGACTTCCGGAAAGACGGAAAGGAGAGGACGCGGAAAGCCGGCCTCCCGGATGTGCGGATGGCAGGCATCATTGTGCGAGTTCCTTCGACCAGTTGATGGCGTTGACGTAGATCCCCAGCGGATTGGCCCGGAGCCGATCCGCATCCCGCGGCGCCTGCACCGCGACGGTGAGGATGGCGCTCCAGCGGGAGGTGTCGGCGAGGCTGCCGTCCTGGAAGCGGCGCTCGGTCCAGGCGATGCGGAAGGAGTCCGGCGAGGCCCGGATCACGCTGGAGACCTCCACCGCCACCTGCTGCTTGCCGACCCGGGCGAAAGGATCATTGGCGCGGGCATAGTCGTTGAGGGCGATTGCTCCGGCCAGGGTCGTGTAGGCGTAGGCCCTGAGCCAGTTCTGGCGGACGATCACGGGATCGGCAGAGATGCTGCGGACCTCTTCAATGAAGCGGGCGAGGTGGAAGGCGATCTGGGGATCGGAGGGGCGATAGTCCGAGGCGGCCGGCGCGACCGCCTGCGCCTGACCGAGCTTGTCCACCTGAACCACCCACGGAACCACCGAGCCGCTCAGGGCCTGCCACGCCAGGGCGCAGGAGAGGCCGGCCGACAGGGCGAGGCAGCCGAAGGCCATGAGGCGCCAGTTCTTCGCCTGGACCCGGGCCGAGCCGATGCGGTCATCCCAGACCTGGGCCGCGCGCTGATACGGCGTCTCAGGCTCGGGGGAGCGGCCGTAATGGACCGACGGGCGCTTGAAGGGGGTCATGGGCGATCGCTTTCGGAGAGGGAGATGGACGACCCGCCGCCATGGCTGTCGCCGGATCGGACGGCATGGGTCGCGGTCTGGATGCCGTGGGCGACCTGCTGGGAGCGGCGCATGCGCCGGGCCCAATCGGGGGCATCGCCGGAGGAGGCCGGGTTGCTCGACGGGGCTGGGCCGGAGCTGCTGGCCGCCGCTTCGCCTGATGTGTCGGCCGAGCGCTGCAAGGGAGATGTCGCGGCCGCGCCGGCTGCTCTCGCCACGCCACCCAAACCGCTCCCGACACCGGAAAGGCCGGACTGGCCAGCGGCTCCCGCGCTGTAGGCGGATGCAGCACCCCCGGCGAGGCTCGCGCCCGCACGCGCCGCAGCGGCGGCTCCCGAGAACACGGCACCGGCTCCACGCACGGCAAGGCCCGCGGCGCCGGCTCCGGCGAGTGCCATGCCGCCGGCGGCAAGGCCCGTACCCACGGCGGCTCCGGCGCCGAGCTGCGGCGCGCCCGTGATCAGTCCCGTGGCGATTCCCGGCCCGAAGATGCCGAGCCCGAGGAGCGCGAGCGCGGCCAGCACCGCGGCTAGCGCCTGGCTGATGGTGGGCTGGGCATCGCCGTAGGAGGTGGTGAACTGGGAGAAGAGCCCCGAGCCGATGCCGATGATGACAGCGAGCACCATCACCTTCACGCCCGACGCCACGATGTTGCCGAGCACCTTCTCGGCGAGGAACGCGGTCTTGCCGAAGAAAGCGAAGGGGATGAGCACAAAGCCGGCGAGCGTCGTCAGCTTGAACTCGATGAGGGTGACGAAGAGCTGCACCGCCAGGATGAAGAAGGCGATCAGGATCAGCAGCCAGGAGACCAGCAGCACGGCGATCTGCACGGCATTGACGAAGATCGCCACCGGCCCGGCGAGCTGGCTTGCGGCGTCGAGCAGCGGCTGGGCGGCGGTGAGCCCCACTTCCGCAAGTCGCCCCGGCCGCAGGAATTCCGCCGTGCTGATGGCGGAGCCGCCGGCCTTGAGGCCGAGCCCGGCGAAGCTCTCGAACACGATCTTCGAGAGCGAGTTGAAGTTGCCGATGATCCAGGCGAAGAAGCCGATGGCGAGGGTTTTGCGCACCAGCCGGCGCATCACGTCCTCGTCGGCGCCCCAGGCCCAGAACAGGCCGGCGAGCGTGATGTCGAGTGCGATCAGGATGGAGGAGAGGCCCGTCACCTCGCCCTTGATCAGGCCGAAGCCGGAATCGATGTAGCTGGTGAAGGTGTTGAGGAAGGTGTCGATGACGCCCACGTCGTTCATGTGCGCTGGGCCCCTATCAAAGAAAGGAGTGCTTTGATTTTCATGCCGTTTCTGATCTCGCGGGGTGAGAGACCCTGCACACCGTGTGACGCAACATGCGGTGATAAGCAGACGGGTGAGGTGAACCGGGTGCTTCCGGCGATCCATAAATCAGCAGAACCCGTCAAAGCCGGGCGGACGGGCACTTCCGGCCCTGTCGGCGGTCCGGCCAGCGAGCTTGACATGGCGAGGGAAACCGAACCGATGGAGGACGCCTCGGCAAACGTCGGGACCTGCCAACTCGGAAGTGGGCAGGACGGTCGGTGGCGTCTGCCACCGGCCGGTGGAGCGTTGGTCCGTGCTATGAATACATGGACTGGGGGTACGCAGCGTGCTGCGTGCCAGCCTCGATACGGGCTTGCGAGGTATCGAGGCCGGATTCCACACGGGGTAAAGTCGGCGCCTAAAGCAGGCAAGAAATCAGATACGGAACCCAGGAACCTCGTCGTCGCTTCCGGCACGTTCGGATGCCGGATGGTTGAAGCGACCAGCGATCGCGACGACGAGGGGCGGAGCCTTCGTAGTAGTCCGAGGACGGGAAAGCCGTTCACATGGCGAAGGGAGGCAGTGGATACAGCGAGCAGGCAGGAGGTGGACCTATGTCCGACGAGGTGAACACCTCGTTCGTCCTCGACATGCAGCGCAAGCTGTATCGGTGGAGCAGCGAAATGCACGACAAGGTATTCGCTGATCTGTTCAATCTCATATGCGACCGCAGAACCCTCACTGAAGCCTGGCAACGGCTCGCCCGCAACAGCGGCAGCCTGACACCGGGCACGGACGGGATGACGCGGCGAACGGTCGAACAACGGCCCGGTGGCGCTGCGAGGCTCCTCGAAGACATCCGAGAGGCGCTTCGCGACGGAACGTATCGCCCGGAACCTGTCAGGCAGCGGCTCATCCCGAAGCCCGGCAAGCCGGGGCAGTTCCGGCCACTCGGCATTCCCACGCTGATCGACCGACTGGTGCAGATGGCTTTGAAGCTGATCCTGGAACCCATTTTCGAGGCGGATTTTTATCCGACCTCCTATGGGTTCCGAAGAGGACGAAGCACTCATGATGCTCTGGAGCGAATCCAGAGGTTCCTCCACCCGACGAAGCGTGGACCTTCGGTCTACCGCCATGTCATCGAAGGCGACATCAAGGGTTGCTTCGACGCGATCGACCATCACGTCATGATGGAACGGGTGCGAAAACGCATCGGCGACCGCAAGGTGCTGAAGCTGGTCCTCGCGTTCCTGAAGGCCGGCGTGATGATCGAGGGGACCGTTCGCCACCCCGTAACCGGCTCGCCGCAAGGCGGGATCATCTCGCCGATGCTGTCGAATATCTATCTGACGGCCATCGACGAGCGGTATGGGCGATGGTCCATGCGTCCTCGTGAGCCAAGTATAAATGCCGCCGCCCGAAGGGTCCGAGACCACAAGAAAGGCAGGCCGGTGTTTTACATGGTGCGATACGCGGACGACTTTGTCGTCCTCGTAGACGGATCGAGGGAGCACGCGGAAGCGGAAAAGCTGGGGCTGGCGGAATTCCTGAAAACGGAGCTCCGCATGGAACTGTCGATGGAAAAGACCCGGATCACCGAGGTTGGGGGAGGCTTCGACTTCCTCGGCTATCGGGTGGCCCAGACAAAAGCGCTCCACCCGAACAAACACGGGAATGGGCGTCGCGTCGGCAACCTCTTCATACCGAAGGGCAAGCTGAACGACCTGCGTCACAAGATCAAGGTCATGGTGAAAGGCATCCCGACGGGATGGTCGCTCGCCGATCTCATCGACAGGCTCAATCCTGTCCTGCTGGGATGGAGGAACTACTACCGTTATGCCACGTCGGCGTATCGGGGGTTCGCCCGTCTCGACTTCTGGATATGGCAGCGCGTGGGGCGCTGGCTGCGCAAGAAGCACCGAAAGGCGTCGCTGCGAATGCTGTGTCGCCGCTTCTTCAACAGTGCTCCGGGAAAGCGAAGGCAATGGACCGAAGGGTCCAGACGCCTGCGGCTCCTCTCCGAAGGAGGAACCATGCGGTACCCACACCAGAGCATAGAGAAACCGAACGGATGGAATGCGGAACGGCAATACGCGCAGCGCAAAAGCCAGCGTGGCTTCCAGAATGCAGTCCACCGCCTCAGACTTGTCTGAGGCCCACCCATGGGCGTGGAAGCGCCCGTGCATGGAGAGCCGGATGCGAGGAAACCCGCACGTCCGGTTCGGGAAGAGGGATGGAGAAACTCGTCTCCGAGAGGGGATGGAGCGCTTCATCTCTACTTTCACGGCGTTGCTCCTTCCACGGGCTTGCCGAAGAAGCGGCGGCGGTTCGCCTCCCAGAGCGCGGCGCAGCGCGGATCGATGGGATTGGCCATCTCCAGCGTGGCGCAGCTCTTGAGGTCGGCCGAGGAGACGTTCCCTGCCTTCACGCTGCTGATAGTGACAGTCGGCTCGTGAGGCCTGCCTGAGGCGATGGCGAGGGCTGCGATCACCGCGCCCACAAGGCCGGCGACGACGAGGGTCCTGAGTGCAGTGCCCTGATCCATGGCCGCCCCTCAATTGCCGCGGAACATGGTGACGGCGGAGGACTGGTAGCTCGACCGGGTGGAGAAGCGCCGGTAGTGCTCCTGCCCCTCAGACACCGCCGTGGCACGCTCAGCTTCGGACAGCGCCTGCGCCCGGCCATTGGCGACCACCACCGCGGTGAGATCGGAGAGCTGCTGCGCCTGGAGCGCCTGGAGCTGGTTCCCTGCCTGCATGGCCTGCAACGCGCCGGTCGCCGCCTGGCTCTGGCCGACCAGTGTTGAGGCCTGGGTCCGGCCAATGTCGAGATTGCCGACGACGCCCGCCTGCACCCGCAGCGCATCCTGAAGACCGGCGACCGTGGTCTCCCAGCGGGTCTTAGCCTGGGTGACAAGAGCAGCGTCCGAGGTGCTCAGGGAAACCGAGCCGTACTGACCTTGGAACGCCCGGTCGATGGCGCCGACGTCATAAGCGATCTTCTGCGCCTGCCCGAGCAACTGCTGGGTCTGCTGGGCGGATTGCTGGAGCGCGCTGAGGGAGGAATACGGCAGGCTTGCGAGGTTGCGGGCCTGGTTGATCAGCATCTGTGCTTCATTCTGAAGCGAGGTGATCTGGTTGGTGACCTGCTGCAAGGCCCGCGCCGCCTGGAGGACGTTCTGGGCATAGTTGGAGGGGTCAAAGACCACGGCCTGTGCCGCGGCCGGCGCGAGAGGGCACATGAGGAGCGGCGCAGCGACGAGCGCCGCCCGCAGCATCAGGCGGATCATGAGCGTGTCTCCAGAAGGTCGAGGGTGGGGATGAGGTCGGCGGCCCAGCCGAGGCCCCGATGCCGTAGCCAGGCGGCGAGGAAACCATCGCGCCCATGCTCGGCGAGGATCAGCGAGAGCGCAGCCTGATCGGTCTTGGACCCGGCGGCGCACAAGGCGAGCGCCACCTGCGACAGCCCGAGCTCGAACAGGCGGCTGCCGCGTCGGGACTGGCAGTAATAGTCCCGCTTCGGGGTGGCCCGTGCGAGGATCTCGATCTGCCGGTCGTTGAGGCCGAAGCGCCGGTAGATGGCGGTGATCTGGGGCTCGACGGCCCGCTCGTTGGGGAGCAGCAGCCGCGTCTGGCAGCTCTCGATGATGGCCGGGGCGATGGCCGAGCCGTCGATGTCGGAGAGGGACTGCGTGGCGAAGACGACGCTGGCGTTCTTCTTCCGCAGCGTCTTAAGCCACTCGCGGAGCTGGCCGGCAAAGCCCTGGTCATCAAGGGCGAGCCATCCCTCATCGATGATGATGAGGGTCGGAGACCCGTTGAGCCGGTCCTCGATGCGGTGGAACAGATAGGACAGCACGGCCGGTGCCGCGGTGGTGCCGATCAGCCCTTCGGTCTCGAAGGCCTTCACCTTGTCCTTGCCCTTGAAGCGGGTCAGCAGTCCCGATGCCGCCTCGTAGAGCGCGCGGCGCACATCAGAGTCCCCAGCCTTTGAGATACGCCCCTGCACGTCGATCGATGTGCCCGACTGCCATCGCCTGGACGTCAGCCCGAAATAGGCGGCAACGTCGCGCGAGCGGCGGAAGCGGGACGGGTCGTCGATCGCCGTCATGAAGCTGAGCGCCGTCACCGGCCCGACGCCTGGGATCGCCATGAAGCGCCGGCACAGCTCGCTTTGCGCCACCAGCTTCACGACGAGATCGTGCAGCCGGCAATACTCCTTCCACAGCGCGGCGCGCGCCGACAGCATGGCGTCCATGAGCTCGCAGGACAGCGGATCGTCGGCCACCGCCTCCCGCACCGCCTGGTCGAACTTGCCGCGCGAGGTGCCACCGAGCTTGATCCCGAAGCTCTTCAGCGAGTGGCGGATGGCGTTCTCGAGATCGAGGAACTTGCGCTTCAGGTTGCGTCGATGCGTCAGCAGCAGGCGCATCCGGTAGCAGCTTTCCGTCTTCACGTGCGCCTGGCGGAACCAGCCTGTGCGCATGATGTGGGCGATCCCGAGGGCGTCCGCTGCGTCGGTCTTGTTGCGCTGGGCCGACATCGCGGCCCGCACATGCTGCGTCTCCAGGCAGATCGCCGGCAGGCCGAGCTTCTTGAGCTCGGGATGGAGCCAGGGCGACAGCGAGCCGGCCTCGTGGCCGACACGCTTCAATCGCCCAACGAAGGGCTTCAGCACCGCCAGCAACGCCTCCGGCTCGGTCGCCACCTTCACCGTCAGATGTACTTCACCGCGATCATCGACGACGCACACCGCCGTCTCCTCGATGGCCACGTCCAGCCCGCAAAAGAAGTCCATCACCCGCCTCCTGCGTTGCGTAACGCGGGAGATTTTACCGGGCGGCGAAGCTGTTGGTGGCGCGCTCTTCGGCGGGGAACCGTCCTGCCGATTACGGGCGGCAATCGGACGGTTGTGTCCTGCGTCTCCCATCCCGCCCCTCGCCTGAACACGAGAGGCCCCGCCAATCTGCGAATGAGCCCGGTCGTGGTCATTGCACGCCTCCAGAGCCGCCACGGGCGACGAACAGGCCAGCAGACTGCGGAACGATGGCCGAGATATCGCGCACGTCAGGTGTCGGCTGAGCATGATCCGTTGACATTGGATCTGCCGCTGACGTGCGCACTGGCTGCACGGCGAAGATCGGAGCTTGAGCCCAGGAGGGTGTCTCGACCGCCGGCGGAGAGGGTGATTTCGGCGCGGAAGGTTCGGCTTCGCCGCGCGCGATGTCCGGCGCCAACTTGTCGACGTAAGCGCGCGTCTCCGGGGGCAGCGGGCGTCCCTTCCGAGAGGCCTCGTAGCGGCCCGGCCCCGCATTGTAGGCGGCGAGGAAGCCAGGATTGCCGTAGCGATCGAACAACTCCCGCAGGTAGGCCGCACCCGCCATGATGTTGTCGTGCGGGTCGTAGGGGTCGTCGCCGAGGCCATAGTGGACACGCAGTTCAGCCCAGGTCTGCGGCATGATCTGCATCAGCCCCATGGCGCCTTTTGGCGAGGTAGAGCGCGCGTCGCCGTCGCTTTCGGCGCGCATGACGGCCCGGATCCAGGCTGCGGGAATGTCGAAACGCTCCACCGCTTCCGCGATGAAGTCGGCGTAGCGATCGCTTGACGACGGCGGGTTTTGTGGCCCTCGTGTTTCCGCCGCCATGGCTGTCATTGACCAGCCGCAGAGCACTCCGGAAAGGAGAAGAAGGACCAGCGCACGAGGGCAAATGAGCACGCGCATCGGTCCGCACGCGCCATCACAGGCGCGCAAAAACAGTCTCGTCCGCGGCATGACGGCCTCTCGACGTGTGATGAAGGTGAAGATGGTCGGTCGCCCTCAGCGCGTCGGCGCACGCCAGACGAAGTGCCCATCGCCGGCCTCATCGGTGTAGAGCGGCACGGCGCGGCCGATCACGGTGCTGGCGGGCAGTGGCCCGAAATACCGCCCATCGAGACTGTCGGGCACATCGAAGTTCATGAGGAAGAGCTCGCCGTGGGCGATGCGACGGCATCCGCGCCAGACCGGCAGGGGACGTCCCATGCGGTCGCGCTCCAGCGCCTCACCGTAAGCCACGCCATCGACGGTGATGGTGCCGTCTTTGCGGCAGACCTCCTGCCCGGGAAGCGCCGCCACGCGCTTCATCAATGGGACGCCGGCGCCCACATAGGCGCGCTCCACCAGGAAGCGGGCGAGCGCTGCCGGCGGCGTGATGGCGAGGAGGTCCATGACATCGAGCCTGCGCGCGGGCTCGATTTCGTAGAGCCCGACGGGCGCGCTGGCGGAGACGTTCCACACCAGCTTGAGCGGTGTCGGAACAAAGGCGGCCGCCGCCGCCCCCATCACCGAGAAATACGTCACCATGACATAGCCGAAGCGGGTCATTCTTCGCACTCCCGCCGCTTGAGCCACGCGTGATGGCGCTCAGTCGTGTAGGCGCGGGGCATGTGGCCGGCGATCAGGCGGTTGTGGACGTGCCGCCAGTGGTCGGGGGCGACATCCGCGCCGTTGACGCCGATGGCCTCGACGGCATCCACGTGCTGGAGCACTTTCTCGACCTTCGGCCAGCCGTCGGCGCGCAGCAGGATCTCTCCGCCGGGACGCACGAAGGGCAGCGTCTGGTAGGCCTCGCCGGGTGCGACGGCGCGCACGATGTCGATGCGCGACACCACGGTGCCGAAGTCGTTTGCAGCCCAGCGGACGAAGGCGAAGATGGAGTTCGGCGCAAACGATACGATGCGGCGGCTACGGTCGAGAGTTTGTGCCTGCGCAGGCCGGCCGAAGCGGATCCAGTTCTCGATCCGCTTCTCGATCCAGGTCAGCTCCACATGGGTGAGCGGGTCTGGGGTCGGCGCGGCGGGTGATGGGGCGATGGGTTTGGGAACAGAGGATGGCACCGGCGGGCTCATCATGAGGCCTCTCCTGATGTCGGGGGAAATTCTCGGGCGAGGAGATCGCGGAGCATGTCCGCGACGGTCTGGCCGCGACCGAAGGCGGCGATCTTGATGCGCCCGCGCAGGTCGGGCGTGACGTCGATGGTGAGCCGCGCGGTAAAGCCGCCGGTGACGTCATTTGACGTCTTCGCCTCCGCAGCCTTGATCCACTGCTCCGGATCAGCCGGCCGCGCGGCGAAGCCCTTGCGGGTCGGCGGTGCGCTCATGGTAGGCGTCCATAACCGGCGAGACCGACGATCTCCGCCGCCAGCGCCGTGATCTCGCGCGCAGCCGGGCCACGTTCGTCCAGCTCGCTGACGAGCCGCCCGGACTGTGCCGACATGGCGAAGGCGACGCGCTGGCCAATGGTGGTCGCGAGCACGGGCGGATCGTGATCCGCCAGCGTCTCGGCCGTCTCACGGGCGAGCACGGTGCGGGCACCGCAGCGGTTCAGCACGAACCGCGCAGCAAGCGCCGGTCGGTAAATGCGCGCCTCATTGAGGAGCGCGAGCATCTCCGCGGAGGCCCAGCCATCGAGCGGCGATGGCTGCGCCGGGATCAGCACGAGGTCGGCGGCGAGGAGCGCCGAGCGCATGAGGCCGGCGACGCGGGGCGGCCCGTCGATGACCACATGGTCGGCATCCCGCGCCAGCTCGGGGGCCTCCCGGTGCAGCGTGTCACGGGCGAGGCCGACGACGCCGAACAGGCGCGGCAAGCCCTCGCGGCTGCGCTGCTGCGACCAGTCGAGGGCCGAGCCCTGAGGGTCCGCATCGATGAGGGTCACGCGCCGGCCGCGGCTCGCCCAGGCGCCGGCAAGGTGCAGGGCAAGCGTCGTCTTGCCGACTCCGCCCTTCTGATTGAGCAGCGCGACGATCATCGACGGCCTCCCGATGCGTTCGCGGGAGGCAGATCGGCTACGGGAAGAGGTTCTGGCGCCTGAAATCCGTCTTTACGGAAAGACGGAAGACCCTCATCCTTAGAGGTGCGCAGATGGGCAGCTTTTTGGGCCGGCTGAGCGCGGTTATCCACATCGCCCGCGCGCCTTTTAAAGTTAGACTCTATGTTAGAGTCTAAGTTAAGAGCGCGATTTTGCGTTTTCGGGCTTAGGGTTAACCCCTGTTTCGGTTCCTGAAAGCACGAGGGGCCGGTTCCTGATGGCACGTGGCACCGGGTTCCCGATGGCACGAAGGGATTCACAGGTTGTCCACAGGCCGGCTCGAAGGCGAGCAGCGTGCGCGCACCCGCGTCACACTCCAGAAACAGGGTGTAGCCGGGCAGCGGCTGGCGGCGGATGATGTCCCGCAGCTCGAAGGCGAAGCGCTTGAACGGCGAGAGGCTACCGGACTTGAGGTGCAGGTGGCGGAAGTCGAAGCGCCAGCCGTTGTGCTGGCGGCCGCCGTGCTTGCGCACCAGCCGGTAGAGCCAGCGGTCGAGCCCGCCCGTCAGGTCGAAATAGGCCCGGTCGATGGTGAGAACGAGGGCATCTTCGAGAATGGCGCAATAGAACCAGTCAGGAACGATGAGCTCGATTCCCGCGGGTCTGCCATCCCGGTCGGTGCGCTCCTTCCACTCGTTGATCCAGGAGAAGCGATGGCGCCGTCCCTCGGCCCGCTGGCGGATCGAGGTGGACACGGTTGTGGATTGCAGCCGGTCGAGCGCCGCCTTCAGGCGCTGGTAGTCCCGCAGCGAGGTGCCGCGCCCCACGAACCTGAGGATCTCATAGGGGGTGGCGACCATGAAGCGCGACGTGCGCAGGCCAGCGTCGCGGGCCTCCACGATCTGGCTCGCCGCCCAGATCAGGATGTCGGCGTCCCAGATGGTCGCCATGCCGTGGTCAGGCACGGCCTCGACCCGGATGGAGACATCGCCGGCGGCAAAATCGATGGGCGCGATACGATGGGTCTTGGAGAGGGAGAAGAAGGGATAGGCCATGAGATCCTGCGCATCCCGTGGCGCGAACGCGCCGGGAAGCGCGCGGAACAGATCGAGCTGTCCGCGCTCCGGCTGGGAGCGATGCCGCGCCGCCATGGAGAAGGGTTCCGATCAGCGTGCGAAACGGTGGGGCTCGACAACGCCGGGCAGGGCGTGGCGCTTGGCCGGCAGCACGCAGCCGCGCGGATCGGAGGTGGAGGTGACGGCGCCACGGGCGACCCAGGCCTGCAGGTCCTCGATGGCATAGACGACGCGTCCGCCGAGCTTGCGATAGCCGGGTCCGGTTCCGTAGGTGCGGTGCTTCTCGAGCGTGCGGGGCGAGAGGCTGAGGAAGACGGCGGCTTCCTTGGTGCGCAAGTAGCGTGGCGGCAGCGGGACAGCGTCGGGTCGCATGGATCGAACCTCCGTGGGCGATCTCGGGCCGCTGGTCATCAGCGGCGGATGGCGATCACGGTGGCGAAGGGCAGCCGTCGAGGGGGATGGGGAAGTTGAGGGGGGCGAAAATCCCCACCCTCAGGATGCCGACGATGCGGCTATGGTCTTCTGCGATGACGCAGGAGCCTGAGATAGCCGCCGCCGATCATGGCGAGGCCGCCTTTGACGAGGCCGATGACCTTGTCGCGCAGCGCCGAGGTTTTCCAGGGCTCGGATGCCACGCGCTTGTGGCTGTAAAGGAAGATGGCGATGTCGCGATAGCTGGCGCCGTTCGCCCGACCATCGGCCGCCAGCATCATGGTGCGCAGCCGGCCACGCTGCTGCGCGGTGATGCGGGTGTCGGGGATCGCCGGCCGACCCTCGACAGCGCGCCAGAAGCGGGTCAAGGCCTCCACCCGTCCAATGGTGTCCGCGTCCAGCGGGATCAATGCCGCCAGCGGCGCGTCGGGGCGAGTCCCGGTCAGCAGCAGCACCTGCGCGGCATGAGGTGCCGAACCATGGACCCAGTATCGTCCCTCGGTGCTATCGCGCGGCGCAACCATGCCGCCGAACGACACGCTGGGCGCGCCCGGAAGAAACGCGGGCTGTTGGGCGAGAAGCACGATGGCCGGATCGACAACCGGCGACCACGGGACGTTCTGTTCCACAGCGGAGAGAGATGGCCGCGCGGCGAAATCGCAGCCCCCAGCGTTGCTCCACCTCCCGGGGGAGCGGGTCGGCGTCCGAGCCGGCCTTCACGAGGGACTGGTAGTGTTCCTGGTAGGTCTCGTCCCGGCGCAGGCATTCCCAGGCGAGGCCCTCCACCGACAGCGTGTCGAAATAGACGTAGCTGGCATCCTCTCGCCAGCGCGATGTATCGGGCTTCATCACTCGTCTCCGCATCCAGCGTGCGTGTCGAGTGAGGACAATCTGGGATTGAGAATACTGGGGGAAGTCTGCCAGGGAGCATCGCGTGATGCCGCAGCCGCATCACCCCTGCAAACGGGCTGCAACGTCAGACAGGGCGGTGGAGGAGGTCCTTGTAGCCGCTGGAGGCCACCCATCGGGCCCGGGCCAGATGGCTGTCATGGACATGACGGGCACGTTCGGACTCCCGAGCCGCGTCGATGCCGAACAGCACCGAGGCGATCTCCTCCCAGCCGGCGCCATCCGCCGTGGCGTCCAAAAGGCGCGCATAGAGCTTGATGTGCGCTCGGTCGTAGTCGGTGAGCTCGGAAGCGGACGGAGCGGTGTCTGCAAACGCGTCGGTCATGTCACCCCCCGTTTCCATGCCTGGCGCAGCCTTCGTCCCTTCTAGACGACGGCGGATGGTGAAGCGAGCCCGCGAGCCGGGAGCATCCCCGGGCCGCTCGGTGATCGATCGGCATCGGCATTGCCGCCGTCTAACCCGCTAGGGCCGCTTGATTACATATTATAGTTGATAAGCTCAAAGTGTGTAAATTGCGATCCGTCTGCGCATGGATATGCGCAAGCTGGTCGGCCGGAACTTCGCTCGCCTGCGTCAGGAAAAAGGCCTGACGCAGGAGGATGTCGAGGCGCGCTCCGGTTTCAGCCAGCAGTATATCAGCGGCCTCGAGCGTGGCCGGCGCAATCCGACGGTCATCACCCTCTACGAGCTGGCTCAGGCGCTGGGGGTCAGCCACGTCGAACTGGTGCGGCCGGACGGCAACGACTGACCGGTGAACCCGGTGGCGGGAAGGCCCCGGCCGGAACCGGCCGGGGCCTTGTGCGGCTCACTCGCCGCGGCGCCCGCTGGGGCGGGACCAGATCAGCGAGAAGGTGTCGGCGTCCTCGTCGTCGAAGAGGTTGGCGTAGATCGGGGCGTTGAAGCTCGGGTCGTCGAGCTTGAGGCCCAGATAGTCGCGGCCTTCGCTGGAGCGCTTGGACCAGGCGGCGCCGATCTCGATCTTATGTGGAGCTCCACATAACGTCGATTATGCGGAGAGCGGGATTATGCGGAGCGCTGGCCTGTGAGGTCTGTGTTGCCGCCGGTTTCGGCGGGGGTTCTGCTCCGCATAATTGCGAGGGTGGAAGGCGGGCGCCCCGCGGGAAGCGGAGCGCCCGTGGCCGGTCATCGCGACCAGATGAGCTTGTGCTCGCCCTTGTCGCCCTGGACCAGGG